>NZ_MNBL01000124.1 GCF_001879695.1 Nioella sediminis | reverse complement strand
GTGCATACGAAAAGGCAGTTTCGCTGCCTGCCGGCGTCGACCCGGGAGCGGCCCTCCTCAACCCCCGGCTGACGCCGGAGGCCTCGTCGGGCCGCGTTGCCACGGAGGCGTGGTGAGGGAGGAGCACGATGGACACGAGCGGTCCGGTGGCGCGGGGGGGATGCCTCCGGCGGGAGTATTTGGGCCAAGAAGAAGGATCAGGATTCGATCTCTTCGATCAGCGCGGGCAGGGCGGAGAGATCAGGGATTTCGCGGAAGCGGGGATGGGTGTCGGGGGCATCCGCATGTTCCAGCTCCCATGTCAGGCCGTGGGGCACATAGGTGCCGAAGGCCCCGGCCTCGATCGCGGGCACCACGTCGGATTTCATCGAATTGCCGACCATCATTGCGCTTTCGGGGCCAGTGCCGTGGCGGGCGAAGGCGCCCGCATAGATCGCGGGCGTCTTGTGCGAGACGATCTCGACCCCGTGGAACAGATCCCCGAGCCCGGATTGTGCCAGCTTGCGTTCCTGATCCAGAAGATCGCCCTTGGTGATCAACACGATCCGGTGACTGTTGGCCAATGTCTCAACCGCCTTTTGCGCATGGGGCAGCAGGTGGATCGGGTGGCTCAGCATCTCTTGCCCGGCGGCAAGGATTTCGGAGATCACGCTGGCGGGCACCTTGCGATCAGTGACCTCGATGGCGGTTTCGATCATCGACAGCATGAAGCCCTTGATGCCGAACCCGTAGCGGCCGATGTTGCGCTTTTCCGCCTGCAACAGCCGGTCCATCAGGTGATCGCGTTCCGTGAAGTCGGCCAACAGCGCGGCAAATCGGGCCTGAGTGATGCGGAAGAAGGTTTCATTCTGCCAGAGCGTATCATCCGCGTCGAAACCGATTGTTTGCAATTTCACCGGCATTCTGCCCCCCTGATACGTGATCGCGTGACAATCCCCCCCTTTTCTGCGAGGGGGAGCAGCTTATATAGTGACCCCTACCGAAACTCTGCGACTCCCGGAACCCTGTGATGGCAATCGACATCCCGACATATCTGGCGGACAAGACTGCCCCCGGCAATGATGCCGACCTGCTGACGCAGACCAAGCCCAAGACGCAGCGGCCGCCGCTCTATAAGGTGTTGCTGCTGAACGACGACTATACCCCGATGGAATTCGTCGTCCACGTGCTGGAACGGTTCTTCGGGATCGGCCACAGCCAGGCGGTGGAAATCATGCTGACGGTGCACAAGAAGGGGTTGGCCGTTGTCGGCGTGTTCTCCTATGAGATCGCGGAAACCAAGGTGGCGCAGGTGATGGATTTCGCTCGCCGCAATCAGCACCCCCTGCAATGCACCATGGAGAAAGAGGAATAGCCGCCGGGCCGTTCCCTGACCTATGACCCCCGATCGTTGGACCCTCGCGCTGGAAGACGGCGACATGACCTGGCCAGGGGATGGCCCGGTGCTGGTGTTGCGTGCCCGGGCCGAGGCGGATTTTGACGCGCTCGGCCGCGACCGGGTGCAGGCCGTGCAGGGCTTTGCCCCCGATCATGACCGGCTGGCGGCGCGCGGGCTGGATGCGCGGGTGGAGCCCGAGGGGGAGTTTGCCGCCGCGCTGGTGCAGATCGTGAAAAGCAAGGGCGAGAGCCTGTCGCTGGTGGCCGAGGCGCTGACAATGGTCCGCCCCGGCGGGGTGATCGCGGTGGATGGGCAGAAGGATGAGGGGATCGAGTCGATCCTCAAGGCGGTGAAGAAGCTGCTGCCGCTGGACGGGACGATGTCCAAGGCGCATGGCAAGCTCTTCTGGCTGACCAGGCCGGACGTCCTGCCCGATGGGGTGGCCGACTGGATTGCGGAACCGGGCGAAACCGAAGAGGGCTTCGTGACCGCGCCGGGCATGTTTTCGCCCGACGGTGCCGATCAGGGGTCCGAGGTTCTGGTGGCGCTGGTGCCGCAGCTCAAGGGCCGGGTGGCCGATCTGGGGGCGGGCTGGGGCTATATGTCGGCGGTGCTGCTGGACGAGCAGGAGAGCATCGCGGCGATGGACCTGATCGAGGCGGAATATGCCGCGTTGCAGGCCGCACGGGCCAATGTGGACGATCCGCGCGCGCGCTTCTTCTGGGCCGATGCAACGGCGTTCGAGCCGGAAGAGCGATACGACGCCATTATCTCGAACCCGCCGTTCCACACCGGACGGGCCGCGGACCCCGCGCTTGGGCAGGCCTTTATCGCGGCGGCCGCGCGGATGCTGAAACCCACGGGGCAGTTCTTCATGGTGGCGAACCAGCATTTGCCCTATGAAGCGACGCTGAAAGCGCATTTCGGCACCGGCAAGCTGCTGGCGGAAATTGCGGGCTACAAACTCTATCAGGCGGGCAAGCCCAAGGGCACGCGCCGCGGCTGAGGGACGAACGGAGACGGACCATGTCGCTTTCCATCCAGGGCAAGACCGCCATAATCACCGGCGCGGCCAATGGCGTCGGGCTGGCGATTGCCCGCCATTTCATCGAACGCGGCGCCAAGGTGATGCTGGCCGACCGGGACGAGACACGCCTTGCCGATGTTGTCGGGGATTTCGTGAAGGAAGAAAGCCGGGTGCGCTATTTCGCCGGTGATCTGCGGGAAAGGCTGACCGTGGCCAATCTGCTGTCGGCTACCATCGACGCCTTCGACAGGGTCGATATCCTTGTGAATGCGTCGCGCCAGGTGATGTCATCCGACCCGCTGGACCCGTCGGATAAGACAGTCGAGACGCTGATGGAACAGAATATGTTCACGGCGCTGCGACTGTCTCAGGCGGTGGCCAAGCGGATGATCGCGCAGGCAGAGGAAGATGGTGTCGAAGAGGGTCCGATCGGGGCGATTGTCAACCTGTCCTCCATCGCCGCACGGCGCACCCATCCCGATCTGCTTGCCTATTCGATCAGCGCCGCGGCGCTGGACCAGGCCACGCGCAGTTTGGCCGTGGCGCTGGCCCCTCACCGGATTCGCGTGAACGGTGTGGCCTTCGGGTCGCTCATGTCGAACAGCCTGAAGGAATCGCTGAAGGACAATCGCGACCTGCGGCAGGAGATCAAGCATTGCACACCCATGGGCCGCATTGCCTCGGCGCGCGAGGTTACGGGCGCGGTGCAGTTCCTGTGCTCCGATGGCGCGGCCTTCGTGACCGGCGAAGTGATCACCGTGGATGGCGGCCGCACCTTGCTGGATAGCGTCGGAACGGCGGCCCACTGAGGCGCAACCGATAGCCCGCTAACCCGCGATCTCGCGGCATTGTGGCTGCTGCTGTCCCAGCTCGACCCAGCCGGATGGGCCGGGCGGGCCTTCCCAGCCGTTGGGGTAGACGGTGACGAATTCCCAGCCATCCTCCGGCAGGAAGTCGAACAGGATGCTGCTTTCCAGTGTCAGGGTGCCCAGAACCGGCCCGTCATAGGCTCCCGGTGCAACAAGCAGGGGCAGTTGAGGACCGAGATAGCCGATACAGCCGCTGGCGGCGTCGACGGGGATCGGCAGCAACGCGAAGCGGCGCAGCTGGTTTAGCTCTTGCAATGTGGACAGGGTCTGAACCGACGTGTCCATATTGCAGTCCAGCAGGTCTTCCATCTCGCGGATCAGGGCCACAGCCTCGCGGTCGCGTTCTGAAAGCGTCACATCGGTTCCGGTGCAGTCCGCATTGTCGAAGACTGCCTGCCCAAGCGGGGAGGAGAAACAGTATCCGGCGCGGTCGAATATCAGGTTGCGGATGAACCAGGGTTCCTCGCAATAGGGCTCGTTTGCAAAAACCGGGCCTGACAGGCCAAGCAGGGCAAGCGCAAGGACAAGACGGGGCATGGCAATCCTCCGGTGCGACGTCTGTCGCAAGTATAGAGTACCGGCCCGTTCAGAGCAAAACGCGCTGAAATCCGGCGCTTTGCGCGTCGCGGACCGATGGGCTATCCGGCATACATTTCGCATTCGATGCGGCCCAGCCCGACCGGCGCCCACCCCGCATCGCGCAGCGTTGACATGTCGTCCGGGTCGTTGATCAGCACGTAGTCCCAGATGCCTTCATTGAGAAAGATGAAGCCGACATTGTCACCGGGGCGCAGCTCGCCGATCACGCGCGCATCTGCTTGCGGCGCGGCGCGCAAGGGCAGGACCGGGCCGGTATACCCGATGCACCCGCTTTCATGCTCAACCGGGGCGGGCACCACGTCGGCATTCCGCAGATGTTCGAAATGGGCCAGATGTTCCAGCCGGGGTCTGCTGCTGTCGATGGCACAGTCCAGCGCCTCTTCCAGATCGAGGATATGATCTATGGCGGCGCGATCCCGCTCTGACAGGGTCACATCCGATCCGGTGCAGCCGGTGTTATCGAATGTCGCGCGTCCAAGCGGGGAGGCAAAGCAATACCCGGCCCGATCGAAGATCAGGTTGCGGGCGAACCACGGCAACTCGCAATAGATGACATCGGCAAAGGCGGGAACCGGCAGCAGCGCAAGCGCGGCAGAAAGGGCAAATCGTTTCATCAATGACTCCGCTTCAAAAAGACCTCGGGTCAATCTAACGCGGAGCCGGGCCAAGAAAAAACCCCCGACCGCAGGGCGACCGGGGGCTGTTCTGGCGGATCCGAAAGGATCAGGGCTGTTCGTCTTCGTCGTCATCCCCGCCGGAGGGCAGGTTGAAGAAGCTGTCGGCATCCAGCAGGTCGCCCTTGTCGTCGTCCTCGGACTCATTGTCGGACAGCGAGAAGGTCTCCAACCCCGAAATCGACGAGGGGATGCGCGGTTCCGTATCCATGCCGAGCGAGGTTTCGGTCGAGACCAGCTTGCGGCGTTCATCATCGCTCATGGCGCCGCCTTCGCGGGCGGCCTTGGCGGCGGCTTTCTGCACGGCGGCATCAAGTTCGGACTGTTTGCACAGGCCAAGCGCCACCGGGTCGATGGGCTGCATGTTCGAGATGTTCCAATGGGTGCGTTCGCGGATCGACTGGATCGTCGGCTTGGTGGTGCCGACCAGCTTGGCAATCTGGCTGTCGGTCAGTTCGGGATGGAACTTGACCAGCCACAGGATCGAGTTGGGCCGGTCCTGACGCTTGGACAGCGGCGTGTAGCGCGGGCCACGGCGCTTTTCCTCGCCGACGGCGGCGGCGTAGAATTTCAGCTTGAGCTTGTGCGCCGGGTCTTTCTCGGCCGCGTCGATTTCATCCTGGGTCAGCTGGTTGTTGGCGATCGGGTCAAAGCCCTTGACGCCGGCTGCCACATCGCCATCGGCGATGCCCTGGACCTCCAGTTCGTGCAGGCCACAGAAATCGCCGATCTGCTTGAAGGACAGCGTGGTGTTGTCCACCAGCCAGACAGCTGTGGCTTTTGCCATGATCGGTTTGTTCATCTCGGTCGCTCCTTCGCGAAAACAAATCTCCCTCGGGCCGTGACTCGGCTGGCGGGGCGGGCCCCGCGCTTCCTTATTGTAAGGGAGGTCGAGGCGTATATAAGCGGGAAGGCACGACTTGGGAAGGGCAAATGATCAGAGCATTCTTGGCATTTCTCATGCTGGCAGGCATGGCACGGGCCGACGGGGAACCGGCGGGGGACTTCGATTACTACGTCATGGCGCTAAGCTGGACACCCTCCTGGTGCGCCATCGAGGGTGATGACAGGGATTCGCCGCAATGCGACCCCGGGCAGGGCTTTGGTTTCACCCTGCACGGGCTCTGGCCGCAATACGAAGACGGCTGGCCTGCCTTCTGCCCCACCGTCGAACGCAATCCGTCGCGCGGGATGACCAACGCCATGGCCGATATCATGGGCACATCCGGCCTGGCCTGGTACCAGTGGAACAAGCACGGCGTGTGTTCGGGCCTCTCGGCCAGCGACTATTACGCCCTGTCGCGTCTGGCCTATGACAGCGTCGAACGCCCGGCCCTGCTGCGCCAGTTGACCCGAGAGGTGCGCCTGCCCGCCGAGGTGATCGAAGAGGCATTCCTGGAAGCCAATCCGCAGCTGACAGACGACATGCTGACCGTCACCTGTCGCGCGGGCCGCGTGCAGGAGGTGCGCATCTGCCTGACCAGAGAGCTGGAGCCGCGCGCCTGTGCGCCCGACGTGGCGCGGGATTGCACCCTGACCGATGCGCTGTTTTCGCCGATGCGGTGACGTGGCTTAGGATCGGGACCCCTTGACCGGCACCAGGGCACCGCGCGCCCCGATCACCTGAGCGGCCACGGTGCATCCCGCGTGAATGCTGTCCGTCAGGGATGCACCGTCCATGAATGCGCTGAGGAAGCCACCGTTGAAAGCATCGCCAGCGGCGGTCGTATCGACCACGGCCGGGATTTCCGGCGGATGCACCGTCACCGGGGGGAACGACCCCTCGGACGCCATCACGGGGCCTGCCCCGTTCTTGACCACGACGCTTGCCGCCCCCGCCGCGCGGTAGCGGGCGAGTGTGGCCTCCGGCGAGGCATCGCCGAAATGGGTGGCCTCATCGTCGAAAGAGGGCAGGACAAGGTCTGACAGCGCCGCCGCTTTCATGATCTGGCGACACATCTCCTCGGGGCTGTCCCACAGGCGCGGGCGAATATTGGGGTCGAACGCGATCAGCACCCCCCGCGATTTCGCTTCGCTGAGCAGCCCTAGCAGCCGCGCGCGCCGGTCATCGTCCAGAATGGCCAGCGTAATGCCCGAGATCAGAACCCAGTCTCCCGAAGCAAGCCCCGGCAGGCGGTCCAGCCCGTCCGTCAGCCGCCGCGCGGCGGAATCCGAGCGCCAGTAGGAAAAGCTGCGCTCCCCGTCCTTCAGCGAAATCAGGTAAAGCCCGACGCTCTTGCCGGGCACCACGGATAGCAGCGGCTTAACCCCCGCCGCGCGGATGAAGCTTTTCATTTCACCCGATACGGCGTCGTCCCCGATGGCGGACAGGAAGGCCACGCGCAGCCCATCCCCCGCCACCTGCCGTGCGTACCAGGCGCTGTTGAACATGTCCCCGGCGAAGCCCATGGCAAAGCGCCCGTCGTCGCCCGGCGCCATTTCCACCATGCATTCTCCGATGGTCATCAGGGTGCGGGTCATGTTCCGGTCTCCTCGAAATAGGCCGGGTGGTCGCCCCGCAGCCGGTCCATGGCGTTTTTCACGCGGCCCAGATGCTGCTTCATGACCGTTTCCGCGCTGTCCCGGTTTTTCGCGCGTATTGCGCGCAACAGGTGACGGTGATCGTCCAGCGCGTCGGCGCTGCCGATGGCCAGCGAAAGAAAGCGCACCCGGTCCATATGCGCCTTCTGCTCGCGGATCAGATCCCAGGCATAGCCATGCCCGGCAATCTCGCAGAGGCGGCGGTGGAACCGGTCATCCAGCGCATGGAAACCGGGCCGGTCTCCGGCGGCGATGGCATGGTCCTGCGCGGCGATATCGGCGGCCAGATTGTCCAGATCGGATGCGGTCAGGCGGGGCAGGGCGGCGTTCAGGCAGGCCAGTTCCAGCGCCGTCCGGATGAAGGCGGCGCGCAGAACGGCGGTCTCTGATATGCGCGTGACCAGGGTGGCGCGCTGCGGTCGGATGCTCAGGAACCCAAGTTTCGACAGGCGAAAGAAGGCATCGCGCACCGGCTGGCGAGAGACGTCGAGCGATCTGGCGATCTCGGCTTCCGAGATTTTCGAGCCCGGCGGCAGGTCCAGCGACACCACGGCGTCATGAAGCCGGTCAAAGACCATGTCCGTGGTGCTGGCTGGCTGGATCGGGGACAGGGGGGCAAGGGGCATCTGGTTCGGCTTTGACAGGTCTGATAGACTAGCATATTAGTTGGCGAAACACCGTTGCTCAAGGATGTATTCGCATGGCGCTGACCGATCCGGATCGCCTGTTTCCGCTCGAACCCGGCGCGCGTGGGCTGGCGCGGGCGCTTTACGACACCGTTGCCGATCTGCCGATCATCAGTCCCCATGGCCATTGCGATCCGGGCTGGTTTGCAGGGAACGACCGGTTCCCGAACCCTGCCGCGCTGTTTGTGATCCCCGACCATTACGTGTTTCGGATGCTGGTCTCGCAAGGCGTGCCACTGGCCGATCTGGGCGTGCCCTCCGCCGATGGCCGCCCGGTGGAAACCGATCCGCGCGTGATCTGGCGGCGCTTTGCCAGCCAGTTCCACCTGTTTCGCGGCACCCCGTCGGCCCTGTGGCTGAACCACGCGTTCGAGCATGTCTTCGGGCTGACCGAACCCCTGACCGCCGACACGGCAGACGCCGCCTATGATCGGATCGAGGCGCAGCTGGCGCAGGACGGTTTCCGCCCCCGCGCCCTGTTCGACCGGTTCGGGATCGAGTGCCTCGCCACCACCGACAGCGCGCTGGCTGACCTCTCGTCCCATTCC
>NZ_MNBL01000123.1 GCF_001879695.1 Nioella sediminis | reverse complement strand
CGGCTGGTCGGGCCGAGTCATTCCCACCTATCGCCCCGACACGGTCGTGGACCCCGAAACGCCGGGCTTTGCATCCCAGATCGACCGCCTTGGTGCGCTGACGGGCGAAGACACGCGCACGTGGCAGGGGTATCTCGCCGCGCATCGCGCCAGGCGGGCGTATTTCAAGCGCCTTGGCGCGACGGCCAGCGATCACGGCCATGCCAGCGCCCGCACCGCCGACCTGCCCGCAGCGGAGGCCGCTGCGCTGTTTCAGAAAGCGTTAACCGGCGCCTGCACGGCGGAGGAGGCCGATCTCTTCCGGGGCCAGATGCTGACCGAGATGGCAAGGATGAGCCTTGAGGATGGGCTGGTCATGCAGATCCACCCCGGATCGTGGCGCAACCATTCCGGGCCGGTCTTTGCGCAGTTTGGCCGCGACCGGGGCTTTGACATCCCCATGCGGGCGGATTTCGTTGGCGGGCTGAAACCGCTGCTCGATGCCGTGGGGATGGAGCCGGGCCTGACGATCATCCTCTTCACCCTCGACGAAACCACCCAAAGCCGCGAGCTTGCGCCCCTGGCGGGCGCCTATCCGGCGCTGAAGCTCGGCCCGCCCTGGTGGTTCTATGACAGTGCCGAGGGGATGCGCCGCTTCCGAGAGGCCACGACCGAGACCTGCGGGTTTTACAACACCGTCGGGTTCAACGACGACACCCGCGCCTTTTGCTCGATCCCTGCCCGCCATGATGTCGCCCGCCGCGTGGATTGCGCCTATCTGGCGACGCTGGTGCGCAGCGGGCGGCTACGGGAAAACGAGGCGGTCGAGCTGGCCCATGACCTCAGCTACCGGCTGGCGAAGGAGGCTTACCGCCTGTGACCCATCCCCGTCTGTCCCGCAAAGCCCCCGCTGTCCCTGTGGGCATCGTCCATCTGGGCCCCGGTGCCTTCTTCCGGGCCTTCAACGCCGTCTATACCGCCGATGCAATGGCCCACGATGGTGGTGATTGGGGGATTTGTGCCGTCAGCCTGCGCAGCCCTGACACACGCGATCAACTGACGCCGCAGGGCGGGGTCTATACAGCCGTGTCGCTTGGTCCGGATGGGCCAGCACCGCGCGTCATCCAATCTGTGTCAGAGGTCTTGGTCGCCCCGGAAGACCCCGCCGCCGTGCTGGACCGTATGACTGCTCCGGCGACACGGATCGTCTCCCTGACGATTACCGAGAAGGGCTATTGCCACAATCCGGCAACCGGACAGTTGCGACACGACCACCCCGACATTGTCCATGACCTCGCTCATTCCGACATCCCCCGCAGCGCGCCCGGATTTCTGGTGGAGGCCCTGGATCGCCGTCGCCGTGCAGGCACCGCGCCCTTTACGGTGCTATCTTGCGACAACCTCCCCTCCAACGGCCATCTGGCGCGCGGCGTGGTTCTGGGTTTTGCCCAAGCCCGCGACCCCGAGCTTGCCGATTGGATCGCGCAGCAGGTGAAGTTCCCGGCGACGATGGTGGACCGGATCACACCCGCAACGACGTCCGAGGATATCGAGCGGCTGGCCGCGCTCGCCGGTTATTACGACCCGGCCTGTGTCTGGCACGAACCGTTCCGCCAATGGGTGATCGAGGACGACTTCACCGACAACGCCCGTCCCGGCTGGGACGCGGGCGGGGCGCAGTTCGTCCGCGATGTGTCGGCGTTCGAGACGATGAAACTGCGCTGCCTGAACGGCACCCATTCGGCGCTGGCCTATCTGGGCTACCTCGCCGGATACCAGACCATCAGCGAAAGTGTTGCGGACCCGGCTTTCGCGGCTCTGTGCCAAAAGCTGTGGCGGGACGAGATTCTGCCCACGGTTCCGCAACCCGAAGGCGAAGACCTCGCCGCCTACACCGGTGCCCTGCTGGCCCGCTACCAAAACCCGTCGATCCAGCACCGCACCTGGCAGATCGCCATGGATGGGTCGCAGAAACTGCCGCAACGCATTCTGGGACCGGTGGCAGAGAACCTGTCCGCCGGTCGCCCTGTTCCGGGGCTGGCGCTCGTGGTGGCGGCCTGGATGCGCTACGTGGGCGGCGTGGATGAGGTGGGCCAGCCCATTGACGTGCGCGACCCGCTGGCGGATCATCTTCGTGCTGTCTCGGATGGGGCTGCTGACCCCTCCGCCAAGGTCGCCGCGCTGCTGGCGGTCGATCAGGTCTTTGATCCGGCGCTTGCCGGGCATCCTGCGTTCCGCGAGACCGTCACCCGTGCCTATCTTGGCCTCTGCCAACACGGGGCAGCCGCCAGCGTCGCGGGCTATATCGCCTGATCAGGCGTCAGTCGCCCAGTATTTCCCGCAGAATCTCGCCCAACAGCGCCGCGCCCAGTCCGATCAGGTCATCGGGAAAGTCGTAGTCGGGATTGTGCAGGTCGGGGCCGTCCATACCTGCCCCGAGCAGGATGAAGGCGCTTTCCGCCCCCGTGGCCATGCCGAAGTGGCCGAAATCCTCTGACGGGCGCATCGGTAACAGGCCCGGCCCCGTGGGCAGACCCGCCCGCGCCCCGGCCCGGCGGACGATCTCTGCCGCGACAGGGGTGTTTGTGCAGGCCGGGAAGATGTCGTGATAGTCGATGGACAGGGCCAGGTCGCCCGCCGCGTCCCGCGCCATGGTTTCGGCCTGCCTGATCAGCCTCTCCATGCGCGGATCGGTCAGGCTGCGCAGGGTGGCATAAAGCTCCGCCTCTCCCGGTGCGATGCCATAGGCGGGTTCACCAAGCCTTGCGTGGCAGACGGTGACCAAAGCAAAGTCCGGGTCGGTCAGGTCTGCGCCCCGGGACAGGCCGGGCAGGTCCAGCATCAGCCGCGCGAGGGCGGGGGCCGGGGAAACGCCTGTCTCGGGCTGCGACGCATGGGCCGTGCGCCCCGTCAGCCGCACCCGCATTCCGCGAGAGGCGCAGCTCGCCGGGCCGTCCACCACGCCCACATGGCCAAGCGGCATTCCGGGGAAATTGTGGATGGCGAAGGCATAGTCGGGCCTGAACGCGGCAAAGCCCGGATCGGCCACCACCCGCGCCGCGCCCTCGCCGGTTTCCTCGGCGGGCTGGAACATCAGCAGGACTGACCCCCGCGCAGGCCTCTGGCGCCCCAGAAGGCGCGCTATGCCCGCCAGCATCGTCATATGCCCATCATGGCCGCACAGATGCCCCTTGCCGTCGAATTGCGACCGGTGGGGACGATCTGACAGCTCTTGTATCGGCAGCCCGTCCAGCTCACACCGCAGCAAAACCCGTGGCCCCGGCTGACCACTGTCGTAAAACGCCGCCACCCCGTGCCCGCCAAGCCCGGTGACGATCCGGTCCGGCCCCGTCGCGGTCAATGCCGCCTGAACGGTCCGCGCGGTCTCGGCCTCCTCGCCCGACACTTCAGGCCGCTGGTGCAGGGCACGGCGCCAGTCGGTCAGGTCCGCAAGGTCGGAATTGGTCAGTCTGAGGTCCTTCATGGGGCCATGTTTGCGCCGTGCACGGCATCGGGGCAAGGGCAGATCGGGCATGGACATTCACGGTATAACCGGGAACCCTGCCGCCAGACAGCGGACCCGGACCAGATGCCCAAATTCAACCTCAAGCATATCGAAGCCTTCGTGCATGTGGCCGATCTGGGCAGCTTCCGGCGGGCGGCTGCCCGGCTGAACACCACGCAGCCCAATATCTCGAACCGCATTTCCCAGCTGGAACACCACCTGCGCCTGACCCTGATGGACCGCGACGCGGGGTCGGTACGCCTGACCCGCGAGGGGCGGCAACTGATTGGCCCCGCCCGGCGCATTCTGGCCGCCGTAGACGGGTTTCTGGAGGCCACGGGCGATGGCACGGTGTTTGACGGGCTGTTGCGGCTTGGCGTGACCGAACTGGTGGCCCAGACTTGGCTGCGGCCCTTCCTGATCCAGATGAAAGACCGGTTTCCCGCCGTCGATGTGGAACTGACCATCGACCTGTCGGAGAACCTGTCCAATCTGCTGTTCGCGCGGGAAATTGACCTCGCTTTCCAGAACGGCCCCTTCGACCAGCGCACCCCCAATACCGAGCCTCTCGGCCAGTCGCCCTATATCTGGGTCGCGGCCCCCGCCTTGGGGTTCCCCACCGGCCCGGTCGCGGCGGACCAGATTGCGCGGCATCGCATCCTGACCCATGCGCGCGGATCCTATCCTTACACCCAGCTTGACGCACATTTCCGCCAGATCGAACAGCCGGTGCGGCTGGTGCCCTCGTCCAACATCGCCGCCTGCCTGCAAATGGCCAATGACGGGTTGGGCGTTGCCTGCGTGCCCGCGTTGATGGCGGCTGAGACGCTGGCCGCCGGGCGATTGCAGGTTCTGGATTATGACTGGCACCCCGAAGACCTGCACTTCGCCGCCCGCTGGTTGGTCGATCCGGCCCCAACCTTTCTGATCGCCGCGGTGGCGATCGCTGCGGGGCTCTATCCGCCAGAGGATCACGATTAGTTATCCAATCCATATGATCATTCGATTTTTCCAAATACTTCCGGTCGGCTATCCTCCGCCCGTCACGTAAGCGGAGGTCAAGATGGGCGAGTCGTACAGATTGGGGGCCGATATCGGCGGCACCTTCACCGATCTGGTGCTGGAAGGGCCGGGGGGCCGGTTTTCCACCAAGGTGCTGACCACCTATGCCGCGCCCGAAGATGCGATCATCGAGGGGATGCATCGGGTTTGTGACAAGGCCGGTATTGCGCCCTCTGCGATTGCGCAGGTCATCCATGGCACGACGCTGGCCACCAACGCGCTGATCGAACGGCGCGGGGCCAAGACGGCGCTGATCACGACCGAGGGCTTCCGCGACGTGATCGAAATGCGCACCGAAAGCCGGTTCGAGCAGTATGACCTTAACCTGAAGCTGCCCGAGCCTCTGCTGCCCCGGAACCGCCGCTACACCGTCCGTGAAAGGTTCGATGCCGATGGCGGCACGCTCATCCCGCTCGATCGGGGCGAGGTGGAAGTACTTGCCGATGACCTGCGCGACGCAGGCTATGAAAGCATCGCAGTTGGCTTGCTGCATTCCTATGTGAACGATGCCCATGAACGGCTGATCGCTGAGGTTTTGGCCGAGAAGCTGCCCGGCGTGATGGTCTCCCTGTCCTCGCAGGTCTCGCCACAGATGCGGGAATACGAGCGCTTCAACACCACCATCGCCAACGCCTATATCAAGCCGCTGATGAAATCCTATCTCGGGCGGCTGAAAGGACGGCTGGCCGATGAAGGCGCCGATTGCCCGGTTTTCCTGATGCATTCCGGCGGCGGCATCATCGATATCGACACGGCGGCGGATTTCCCGGTGCGGCTGGTGGAATCCGGCCCCGC
>NZ_MNBL01000122.1 GCF_001879695.1 Nioella sediminis | reverse complement strand
TGGTGGAATCCGGCCCCGCCGGGGGCGCGGTTTTCGCCGCCGACATCGCCGCGCGGCATGGGCTGGACAAGGTGCTGAGCTTCGACATGGGCGGCACCACGGCCAAGATCTGCCTGATCAAGGCCCAGACACCCAAGACCGCCCGCGTGTTCGAAGTGGCGCGCAGTTACCGGTTCAAGAAAGGCTCCGGCATGCCGATTTCGATCCCGGTGATCGACATGGTGGAAATCGGGGCCGGGGGCGGGTCGCTCGCCCATGTGGATGCGCTGAACCAGATCCGCGTGGGGCCGGAAAGCGCGGGCTCCGAACCCGGCCCGGCCTGCTACGGGCGTGGGGGCGACAGGCCCGCCGTGACGGATGCGGACCTTGTGCTGGGCAAGCTTGATCCGGCCCATTTCGCCGGGGGCTCCATCCCGCTTTACCCTGAAAACTCACAAGCGGCGCTGACCACCCACCTCGCCGACCGGCTGGATATGGACGCGACCGAAGCCGCCTTTGGCCTCGCCGAGGTGGTGGATGAAAACATGGCCAACGCCGCCCGCGTTCATGCCGTGGAAAACGGCGAAGACCTGTCCACCTACACCATGATCGCCTTTGGCGGCGCGGCACCCCTGCACGCCGCAAGGCTCTGCGAAAAACTGGGCATCGACCGCTGTCTGGTGCCCGTCGGCGCAGGTGTCGGTTCCGCCATCGGCTTCTTGCGCGCACCGTTCAGCTTCGAGGCGAACCGCTCGGTCTTCACCAAGATGTCGGGTTTCGACCCGGCCCGCGTCCGTGCGCTCTTCGCAGAGATGGAGGAGGAGGCGCGCAGTTTCGTACGCTCCTGCGATGCAGAGGCCGAGATACTGACCGACTACAAGATCTACATGCGTTACGCAGGCCAGGGCTGGGAAATCCCCGTGCCGCTGACATCAGAGGATGCTGCCAGCCCCGACGCGGACAGCTTCCTCAAACGGTTCGAGCAGGACTACACCCGCCTCTTCGGCCGCTCCGTCGACGGGATGGAGGCCGAGATCACCGTCTGGTCGGTGAATGCCTACACGCCCACGCCGCCGGTCACGCCCATAGGATCCGCTGGCGAAGCCAGCGTCCCCGCCCCGCAGGGCCTGCGCGACCTGTTCGACCCGGCGCTCGGTCAGCGGACAAGTGCCGATATCCACCCGCGCGCCGACCTGCCCACCGGGGCCACCGTTCAGGGCCCTGCCGTGATCACCGAGGACGAAACCACCATCGTCCTGCCCACCAGCCGCCTTGCCTTGGCGCAGCCCGATGGCTGCATCGATATCCGCGTGAAGGAGCCCCGCCATGACTGAGCTCAGCAAAGTCGCCTACCAGGTCATGTGGACGCGCCTGATTTCCGTGGTCGAGGAACAGGCACAGGCGCTCGTGCGTACCGCGTTTTCCACCTCCGTGCGCGAGGCGGGGGATCTGTCCGCCGGGGTCTATAACGACAAGGGGCAGATGCTGGCCCAGGCCGTCACCGGTACGCCCGGTCACGTCAACGCCATGGCCGATTCCGTGGGCCATTTCATCCGCCGCATCGGGCGTGACACCATGGCCGAGGGCGATGTCTACATCACCAACGACCCGTGGGAGGGCACCGGCCACCTGCATGACATTACCGTTGTGACGCCCTCCTTCCACAAGGACCGGCTGATCGGTTTCTTCGCCTGCACCGCGCATGTGACCGATGTCGGCGGGCGCGGCTTCGGGGCGGATGCGAATTCCGTCTATGAGGAAGGGCTCTACATCCCGATCATGCGCTTTGCCGACAGGGGTGAGGTCGACCGCACGCTGCTGGCCATGATCCGGGGCAATGTGCGCGAACCCGATCAGCTGGTGGGCGATCTCTATGCGCTGGCCACCTGTAACGAGATCGGGCATCGCCGTCTGTCGGACATGATGACGGAATTCGGGCTGGCCGACCTCAATGGCATTTCCGAGTTCATCCTGACCAATTCCCGTCAGGCCACGCTAGACCGGATCAATGCGCTGACGCCGGGGACGGCGGACGGCCACATGCGGATCGACGGTTATGCGAAGCCGATTGACCTCTGCGTGAGCCTTAGCATCGAAAGGGACCGCATCCTGTGTGACTGGGCCGGAACAAGCGGCGTGGACAAGAAGGGCATCAACGTGCCGCTCGTCTACACCAAGGCCTATGCCTGCTATGCGCTGAAATGCGCCATCGCGCCCGAGATCCCGAACAATGCGGCAAGCCTCGCGCCGTTCGAGATCACCGCGCCCGAAGGCAGCATCGTGAACGCCCCGCACCCCGCGCCGGTGGCGCTGCGCCATGTGATCGGCCACATGGTGCCCGACACGGTCTATGATGCGCTCGACAAGCTCTTGCCCGACACGGTGCCCGCCGAGGGCGCAGGGTGCCTGTGCAACTTCCAGATCAGCCTGCGCCCCCGCAGCGACGCCCCCGCGCCCGCCCATGCCCGCCGGGCCGAAGTGCTGATCTTCAACTCCGGCGGCTCCGGCGCGCGGCCTGGCCTGGACGGGATGAGCGCCACCGCTTTCCCCTCGGGCGTCATGACCATGCCGGTCGAGGCCACCGAGCAGGTCGGCCCGGCGATCATCTGGCGCAAGGAGTTGCGGCCAGACAGCGGCGGTGCGGGCAAGTATCGCGGTGGTCTGGGGCAGTTCATGGACGTGGGCGCGCGCGAAGGGCACGAATTCGACTTCTCCGCCATGTTCGACCGGGTGAACCACCCGGCTCGCGGCAGACGCGGCGGAGCGGAAGGTGGCCCGACGACGATCGGTCAGGACGATGGCACGCCGATGAAGGGCAAGGGCAAGCAGTTCGTCCCCCATGGCCGCGTGGTGCAGATGGGCTTTCCCGGCGGCGCGGGCTATGGCGATCCGGGCCAGCGCCCCCGCGAAGATGTGCTGAGAGACCTTGCCCACGGCTTCATTTCGCCCGAGGCTGCGGCAGAGCACTACACCATCGACCGGGCCACCATCGACGACACGCTGGCCCGCGCCAAACGCGGAGACATCTTCTGATGCTGCCAAAGGGATTTTCCCAAGCGCCCTCGCGCAACAGCTATGACGTGGTCATCATCGGCGGCGCGATCATGGGCTCGTCGCTGGCCTGGTGGCTGACGGAGAGCGCGGATTTCAACGGTTCGGTGCTCGTTGTGGAACGCGACCCGAGCTATCTGTGGTGTTCCACCGCGCATACCAACTCCTGCATCCGGCAGCAATTTTCGACCGAGCTGAACGTCCGCATCTCTCAGTTCACGGCGGATTTCATCAAGAACCTGCGGGCGAATATGGGCGGGGATGAACGGGTGCCGAACCTGTCGGTTCAGGATTATGGCTACCTCTACCTCGCCGATACCGAGGCCTTCGCCGATGTGTTGCGCGCCAACCAGAAGGTGCAACTGGCGGCAGGCGCCGAAACCCGCCTGCTGACGCGCGATCAGATCGCTGCCGCCTATCCATTCTATGACCTCGACGGGATCGTTCTGGGCAGCATCAACACCAAGGACGAAGGCTATTGGGACGGTGGCACTCTGTTCGAGTGGTTCCGCCGCAAGGCGCAAGCACGCGGGGTGGAGTATGTGCAGGGTGAAGTGACTGCCATGACCCGCGCAGGCAGCCGCATCGACAGCGTGACGCTGGCCAGTGGTGACACCATCGCCTGCGGGCAGGTGGTGAACGCTGCCGGTCCCCGCGCCGCGCAGGTGGCGGAAATGGCAGGGCTGAATCTGCCGGTGGAACCCCGCAAGCGCTACACGTGGATCTTCACCGCCGAAACGCCGCTTGACCGGGAATTGCCGCTGACAATCGACCCTTCGGGCGTGCATGTGCGGCAGGACGGGCCAATGACCTATCTCGCGGGCAGCAAGGGCGACCCGGACCCGGCGGCCGACCCGTCCGACTTCAGCATGGATCACGGGTTGTGGGAAAACCATGTCTGGCCGGTTCTCGCCACCCGCATCCCGCAGTTTGAAGCGATTCGGATCGTCAACGAATGGACCGGCCATTACGCCTATAACACGCTCGACCAGAACGCCGTTCTCGGCCCGCATCCCGAGGTGGAGAATTTCCTGTTCATGAACGGGTTTTCCGGCCACGGGCTGCAACAGTCGCCCGCCATGGGACGGGGGCTTGCCGAATGGATCACACATAACGAATACCGCAGCCTTGACCTGACGCCCTTCAGCTACGCCCGCGTGGCAGCGGGCGAAGCGATGGTTGAAGCCGCGGTCATCTGACATTGCAGGAGACCAGAATGAAGAAAATCGTCCTCACTGGCGCCGCCGGTCGGCTTGGCACCATCTTGCGCGGGCCGCTGTCGCAGCTGTGCGATACGCTTGTCAGCTCCGACATCGTCGAAAGCGTCAAGAACCTGCGCGCGAACGAGACCTATATCCGCGCCGATCTGGCCGACAAGGCGGCCATCATGGCGCTGCTGGAGGGGGCCGACATCGTGGTTCATTTCGGCTCCATCGTCGATGAGGCCCCGTTCGAGGAGTTGCTCGGCCCGAACTTCATCGGCGCCTACAATATCTGGGAAGCGGCCCATCAGAACGGTTTGAAACGCGTCGTCTACGCCTCGTCGATCCATGCGGTCGGCATGTATCCCAAGAACGAATGCATCGGGCTGGATGCCCCGCACCGGCCCGACACGTTCTACGGCCTTGCCAAATGCTTCGCCGAGGATCTGGGCCGCATGTACTGGGAAAAGCGCGGGCTGGAGGCCGTCTGCATGCGCATCCTGTCCTGTGCGCCGGTCGGCAATGCGCGGGCCTTGGGCAGCTGGCTGTCGGATGGCGACCTCGTGCATCTGGTGGAACGGGCCATCGACACGCCGGTGACCGGCTTCTCCATCATCTACGGCGTGTCCGCGAATGACCGCTGCCCGGTGGACAATTCCAAGGCGTCGTTCCTGGGCTACCGGCCAAAGGACAACGCGGAACAATTCGCGGATCGGATTCTGGCCGAGGCCGGCCCGCACGATCCGCAGGATGTGGGGCAGATGTGCCATGGCGGGCCCTTCGCCAGCATCGAGCTGGGACAGGGGGCCAAGGCATTGCTGAACATCCCCGAAGAAGACTGACCGCCTCAGGAGAGGATCGCCACCCGCCGGGTGGCGTTCCTTTCCCCCGATCCGTTTCGCGCAGGGCGGGTGCCTGAACGGAAATCCGCTATCGCAACCGCGCCCCGCTATCCGCGTCAAAGAACAGCGCGGCACCGTCGGTCACGCTCAGGCCCACCTTGCTGCCGGGCTTCGGCGCGCTCTGGTCATGGGCCTCGACCGTGATGCGGGTGTCGTCGCCCGCGACCAGGTAGTGATAGGCCACGCCACCCAGTTGTTCCGACAGATCGACGGTGTGTGAGTCCCCGTCCGCCAGCCGCAGCATCTGCGGGCGCACGCCGACCGTGATCGGCCCGTCGCTGGCCGATCCCGGCGCATCGAGTTCCATCACCCCAAGCCCCGGCACCCGCACCTTGCCGCCCGCCACGCGACCCGAAAAGAAGTTCATCGCCGGGCTGCCGATGAAGCCCGCAACGAACTGGTTGTCGGGGTCGTTATACAGGTCCAGCGGCTTGCCCGCCTGCTCGATCACGCCGCCGCGCAGCACCACGATCTTGTCGGCCAGCGTCATCGCCTCGACCTGGTCATGGGTGACATAGATCATCGTCGCGCCGATCTCGTTATGCAGCCGGGCGATTTCCACGCGCATCTCTACCCGCAATTCTGCATCGAGATTCGACAAAGGCTCGTCGAACAGGAACACTTCCGGCCCCCGCACGATGGCCCGCCCGATGGCCACCCGCTGCCGCTGCCCGCCGGACAGCGCCTTGGGCTTGCGTTTCAGATACTCGTCCAGCTTGAGGACGCGGCTTGCCTCTGCCACCTTGGCCTTGATCTCGGCCTTCGGGTGGCCGTTCATGCGCAGCCCGAAGCCCATGTTTTCCTCAACGGTCATATGGGGGTAGAGCGCATAGGTCTGGAACACCATCGCCACACCGCGTTCGGCCGGGTCCATCCGGGTCACATCCCGCGCGCCGATGGCGATCTGGCCATCGGTGGTTTCC
>NZ_MNBL01000121.1 GCF_001879695.1 Nioella sediminis | reverse complement strand
TCTTGTCGGCCAGCGTCATCGCCTCGACCTGGTCATGGGTGACATAGATCATCGTCGCGCCGATCTCGTTATGCAGCCGGGCGATTTCCACGCGCATCTCTACCCGCAATTCTGCATCGAGATTCGACAAAGGCTCGTCGAACAGGAACACTTCCGGCCCCCGCACGATGGCCCGCCCGATGGCCACCCGCTGCCGCTGCCCGCCGGACAGCGCCTTGGGCTTGCGTTTCAGATACTCGTCCAGCTTGAGGACGCGGCTTGCCTCTGCCACCTTGGCCTTGATCTCGGCCTTCGGGTGGCCGTTCATGCGCAGCCCGAAGCCCATGTTTTCCTCAACGGTCATATGGGGGTAGAGCGCATAGGTCTGGAACACCATCGCCACACCGCGTTCGGCCGGGTCCATCCGGGTCACATCCCGCGCGCCGATGGCGATCTGGCCATCGGTGGTTTCCTCCAGCCCCGCGATCATCCGCAGCAGCGTGGACTTGCCACAGCCCGAAGGCCCGACGAAGACGCAGAACTCCCCGTCTTCAATTTGCAGGTCGACCCCGTGGATCACCTGCGTTTCTCCGTATTTCTTGATGACCTTGTTCAGCGTTACACCGGACATGTCCTTGGTCCTCCCAGACTGGGGTCAATTGACGGTGGGGAATTGCCACGCGGTGGCCTCTTCCCCGATCTTGCGGGCGGTTTCGAGCAGATCGGGCTGAAATGCCCGGATACTGTCGAGCGAATGGCGGGTGGTGGAGGTCGCAATCGACAGCGCCCCGATGACGCGCCCCCCGTTTGTCAGGATCGGCGCGGCGATCGAGATGATGCCGGCCTCGTGTTCTTCCCGGTCGAAGGCGACGCCCTCGGCCCTTATCTGCTCCAGTTCCTTTAGCAGCGTTTCAGGGCTGGTATGGGTCGATGGCGTGTTCTTCAGGAACAACTGCTGGCGCAGGGCGCGTTCCAGCCGTTCGGGCGTCATATGGGCGAGGATCGCCTTGCCCACCCCGGTGCAATAGCCCGGCGCGACCTTGCCGGTCTGCGCGAGCGTCTCGAACCGGTCGCTCATCTTCTGCTTGTCGACGAACAGAACCTGCCCCAGTTCCATCTGGGCAAGGTGAATGGTTTCTCCGGCCTTTGCGGCCAGCACATCCACATATGGCCGCGCCACCGTTGCCAGCGTTGCTTGTTTCCACGCCGAATGGGCCAGCTTCACCAACCGCAGGCCAAGCGTATAGCTGCCTGTGTCGGGGTCATGCGACAGCATCCCCTGATTCGTCAGCGTCTGGAGCAGTCGGTAGAGGGTCGCCTTAGGGTGCTCGCTGTTTTCCAGCAATTCGGTGAACTTCACCGGGTGCCCCGCCGCAGCGACAGAATCCAGCACGTCCAATGCCTTGCCGACCGTGCCGTCGCCTGACTTCGCCATGAAAGACCTCCCCTGCGCATCCTCAGCCTTCGAGGAAACTGTTGACACAGTATCCGGCGTCCGGCTAGTTTTCAACTATAGAAACCTAGTTTCAAATAATGAAACCGTTTCGTCAAGTGGAACCAAGGGAGGACACTATGCGTTCCATCATCAAGACACCGCTGGCCGCGCTGGCGGCGACAACTCTGCTTTCCGGTATGGCGATGGCCGATGGCCACGGCCTGACCGGTGATCTGCGCATCTTTTCGGACATGTCGAACCCGGCGCCCCGCGCGATCATGGAAGGGCTGGTCGAGGAATTCGGGGAACTGCACCCCGGCCTTGAGATCGAGCTGACCGTTGTTGACCGCGAGGCGTGGAAAACCCAGATCCGCAACGCGCTGACGGCAAACCCGCCGGATGTGGTGAACTGGTACGCCGCCAACCGCATGGGCCCCTATGTGGATGCGGGCCTGTTCATGGATATCACCGACATGTGGGACGCGGGCGATTTCGCCGGTCTGGAATCGGTGCGCGGCGCGATGACCATCGACGACCGTCAATGGGGCGTGCCTTATACCTACTACCAGTGGGGCATCTACTACCGCGAGGACATCTTCAACGAGCTTGGCCTGAGCGAACCCACCACCTTCGAGGAAGAGATCGCCAACTGTCAGGTGATCGTGGATTCGGGCCGCAGCTGCTACACCATCGGCTCGCGTTACCTGTGGACCGCCGGTGGCTGGTTCGACTACCTGAACATGCGCACCAATGGCTTTGACTTCCACATGGAACTGGCCCGCGGGGAAGTGGCCTGGACGGATGAGCGCGTGCGCGCAACCTTCGCCAACTGGCGCCGCCTGATCGACATGGGCGCCTTCATCGACGACCACCAGACCTATTCCTGGCAGGAGGCGCTGCCCTTCTTCGTCAACGGCGAAGCGACCGCCTACCTGATGGGCAACTTCGTGGTGCCGCATCTGCGTGAAGCGGGTCTGTCCGATGACCAGATCGATTTCTATCAGTTCCCGGCCATCGTCGAAGGCATGCCGATGGGTGAAGACGCCCCCACCGACACGTTCCACATCCCCGCGGGTGCGCAGAACGTAGCGGCGGCACAGGAGTTCCTGCGTTTCGTCACCTCGGCGGACGTTCAGTCCCGGATCAACGGCCCCGATGGCCTTGGTCAGTTGCCCGTGAACGCGAACGCGGAAGTGGCGGATGATGAATTCATCCAGCAGGGCTTTGCGATGCTCAGCCAGAACGCCACCGGCGGCATCGCGCAGTTCTTCGACCGTGACTGGCCAGCGGAAATGGCGTCGATCGGTATGGAAGGCCTGCAGGAATTCATGGTCTTCCCGGACAACCTGGACGATATCCTGGAACGTCTGGAAGACGCGCGCCAGCGCATCTACGAATAATCCCTGATAGACTGCGCCTCGCCCCTTAAACCGGGGCGGGGCGCATCCCCCGCGTATCCGCAAGCCGCGCCATAGCCTCGCGCGCGGTTTCCGAATGCGCTGTCCAATGGAGGATAGGACATGACCCCCGCCACCGACACCCGCAGCTGGCTGCAAAAGAACCGCATGACGGTCACGCCGCTGCTGTTTCTGCTGCCCGGTCTGCTGTTCTTCGTGGTCTACGTGATCAGCCCGATCTTCCAGTCCTTCAACATCTCGCTCTACGACTGGGACGGCCTGGGCGAGGCGACCTATATCGGCCTCGACAACTACCGCGAGCTTGTGGACGACCGCGCCTTCGAAACCTCGCTCTGGAACAACCTCAAATGGCTGGCGCTCTACCTGCTGGCGATTCCGGCAGGCCTGTTCATCGCGTTGTTCCTGAACCAGACGGTCACCGGCATCCGTCTCTATAAATCGCTGTTCTTCTTCCCCTTCGTGCTGAGCCAGGTGGTCGTCGGGCTGGTCTTTTCGTGGTTTTACCTGCCGCGCGTGGGGCTGCTGAACGCGGTGCTGACCTTCTTCGGGCTGGACTCGATCAACGTGTTGGGCGACCCCGACCTTGCCACCTACGGCATCATCGCCGCCGGGCTCTGGCCGCAGACCGCCTATTGCATGATCCTCTACCTGACCGGGCTGAATGCCGTGGACCCCGAACAGATCGAGGCCGGGCGGCTGGACGGGGCCAAGGGCTGGAAAATGCTGTGGCACGTGGTGCTGCCGCAACTGAAACCGGCCACGTTCATCGCCTTCGTGGTGACGATCATCGGCGCATTGCGCAGCTTCGACCTGATTTCCATCATGACCAATGGCGGACCGTTCGGGTCGACCCGTGTGCTCAGCTTCATGATGTTCGAACAGGCCCTGTCCGAATACGGGTTCCGCATGGGCTATGGCTCCGCCATCGCGGTGGTGCTGTTCCTGATCATGCTGGTCTTCATCGGCTACTTCCTGTGGCAGATGTGGCGCGACGAGCGCGAAGCGCGGCACTGAGCGAGGAGAGACAGATGTTCCCGACCCCGATCCAGAAACGCAGCCGCGCCACGCAGGTCACCTATCAGACCCTGCTGCCGCTCGCTTTGATCCTGTGGCTTCTGCCCTTGCTGGCCGTGATGCTGTTTTCCATCCGCCCGCTCAGCGATTTCACCAACGGCAATTACTGGGGGATACCCTCGTCCTTCGATCTCTTTGCCAACTATGGCCGGGTGTTCTTCGAGTCTGACATGCCGCGCTACCTGCTGAACTCGGTCTTCATCACCGTGCCTACGGTCATCGGCGCGGTGGCCCTGTCCTGCATGACCGGCTTTGCGCTTGGCATCTACCGGTTCCGGGGCAACCTGCTGATCTTCTTCATGTTCATCGCTGGCAACTTCGTGCCTTTCCAGATCCTGATGGTTCCGGTGCGCGACCTGACCGTGTCGACCGGGCTTTATGACACCAAGACCGGGTTGGTCCTGTTCCATATCGCATTCCAGACCGGGTTCTGCACCCTCTTCATGCGCAACTTCATCCGCGCGCTGCCCTATGAACTGATCGAGGCCGCGCGGGTCGAAGGCGTCGCCGAATGGCGCATCTTCTGGTACGTGGTGCTGCCGCTGATGCGGCCCGCCATCGCCGCGCTGTCCGTGCTGATCTTCACCTTCATCTGGAACGATTACTTCTGGGCCATCGTCCTGACGCAAGGGCCCGAGGCACAGCCCGTCACCGCAGGCATCACCAGCTTCAACAGCCAGTTCGTGGCGCAATATCACCTGATGAGCGCGGGCAGCATCGTCGCCGCAATCCCGCCGGTGGCCATGTTCTTCGCCATGCAACGCCACTTCATCGCAGGTCTGACTCTAGGGGCCGTCAAATGACCAAACTCACTTTCATCGGGGCCGGGTCCACGATCTTCATGCGCAACATCTTGGGCGACATGCTCCATTTCGAGGCGCTGCGCGACGCAGAGATCGCGCTGATGGATATCGACGCCGACCGGCTGGCCGAATCCGAACAACTCGCCCGCCGCATGATCGCCACCATGGGCACCGGCGCGCGCGTGACCACCCACACCGACCAGCGCCGTGCGCTGGAGGGGGCCGATTTCGTCGTCACCGCCTTCCAGATCGGCGGCTACGACCCCTGCACCATCACCGATTTCGAGATCCCCAAGGCCTACGGGTTGCGCCAGACCATTGCCGACACGCTTGGGGTGGGGGGCATCATGCGCGGCCTGCGCACCGTGCCGCATCTGTGGAAGGTGGCCGAGGACATGGCCGCCGTCTGTCCCGACGCGTTGCTGATGCAATACGTGAACCCCATGGCGATCAACACCTGGGCGCTGGCCGAACGGTTTCCGCAGATCAAACAGGTGGGCCTCTGCCATTCCGTGCAGAACACCGTGCAGGAACTGGCCCACGATCTCGACATGGCCGAGGCCGACATCCGCTACAAGGTCGCGGGCGTCAATCACGTCGCCTTCTTCCTGCGCCTCGAAGACGCCAGTGGCGCCTCCCTCTACCCCCGCCTGCGTGACGGCTACCGCGCCGGCCGCCTGCCCAAACCCCCGCTTCTCATGCCCCGCTGCGCCAACAAGGTGCGCTACGAGGTGATGGACCACTTGGGCCATTTCTGCACCGAAAGCAGCGAGCATTTCGCAGAATACGTCCCGTGGTTCATCAAGGAGGGCCGCGAGGATCTGATCGAGCAGTTCTCCATCCCCCTCGACGAATACCCCAAGCGCTGTATTGAGCAGGTGGCCGAATGGAAGACCCAAGCCGCCGAGCTTGCCCAACAGGCCAGCATGGACGTGCCCAAAAGCCACGAATTCGCCGCCGAGATGATGAACGCCATCGTCACCGACCGCCCCTTCACCGCCTATGGCAACCTGCCCAACCGCGGCCAGATCCCGCAACTGCCCCTTGGCGCGGCGGTGGAAACCCCCTGCCTCGTGGACATGAACGGTGTGCAGCCCTCGGTCGTCACCGATATCCCGCCGCAACTGGTGGCGCTGATGCGGACCCAGATCAACGTGCAGGAACTGACCGTCCGTGCCCTGCTGGACGAAAACCCCGAACATATCTACCACGCGGCCATGATGGACCCGCATACCGCCGCCGAACTGGACCTGCGCCAGATCCGCAGCCTGGTCAGCGACCTGCTCGCCGCCCATGGCGACTGGCTGCCCGCATGGGCGCGGGTAAGACAAGCGGCCTGAGGGCCAGAACGGACGAAAGACCATGACCAAGACAAGACGCAGCGCAGGGTGGTACGGCAAGCTCGACCGCGACGGGTTCATTCACCGCAGCTGGATGAAGAACCAGGGCTTTCCCGATCACGCCTTCGACGGTCGCCCGGTGATCGGCATCTGCAACACCTGGTCGGAGCTCACCCCCTGCAATTCCGGCCTGCGCGACCTTGCCGAGGGCGTCAAACGCGGCGTGTGGGAGGCGGGCGGTTTCCCCGTCGAATTCCCGGTGATGAGCCTTGGCGAAACCCAGATGAAGCCCACGGCGATGCTGTTCCGCAACCTGCTCGCCATGGATGTGGAGGAATCGATCCGTGCCTACGGGATCGACGGCGTCGTGCTGCTCGGCGGTTGCGACAAGACCACGCCGGGCCAGCTGATGGGCGCGGCCTCCGTCGATCTGCCCACCATCGTGGTCAGTTCCGGCCCGATGCTGAACGGCAAGTGGAAGGGGCAGGATATCGGCTCCGGCACGGATGTGTGGAAATTCTCCGAGGCCGTGCGCGCGGGCGAGATGACCTTGCAGGATTTCATGGCCGCCGAATCGGGCATGTCGCGCAGCAAAGGCGTCTGCATGACCATGGGCACCGCGTCGACCATGGCCTCGCTGGTCGAGGCGATGGGCATGTGCCTGCCCACCAACGCCGCGCTGCCCGCCGTGGACAGCAGACGCATGGCGCTGGCCCACCTGACCGGCAAGCGCATCGTGGAAATGGTCGATGAGGATATCAAACCCTCCGATGTCATGACCCGCGAAGCCTTTGAAAACGCCATCCTTGCCAATGCCGCCGTGGGCGGTTCGACCAATGCGGTTGTGCACCTGCTGGCCATCGCGGGCCGCGTCGGGGTGGACCTGACGCTCAAGGATTTCGAACTTGGCGGCGACATTCCCCTGCTGGTGAACTGCATGCCCTCTGGCAAATACCTGATGGAGGATTTCTGCTACGCGGGCGGCATGCCCGTGGTGCTGAACGAGTTGGGTGACCGGCTGCGCAGTGCCAAGACCGTCCTCGGCGGCGATATCTCCGCCTATGCCGATGGGGCCGAATGCTACAACCGCGACGTCATCCGGTCCCTCGACGATCCGCTGAAACCGGCGGCGGGCCTGCGCGTACTACGCGGCAATCTTGCGCCTGACGGGGCGATCATCAAGCCCTCCGCCGCCACCGACGCGCTTCTGGAACATGAGGGCGAGGCCTACGTCTTCGATTCGATCGAGGACTTCAAAGCCAATGTCGACCGCGACGACCTGCCGGTCACACCCGACACGATCCTCGTGCTCAAGGGCTGCGGCCCCAAGGGCTATCCCGGCATGCCGGAGGTCGGCAACATGCCGATCCCCAAGAAACTCGTCCAGCAGGGCGTGCGCGACATGGTCCGCGTCTCCGATGCCCGCATGTCCGGCACCGCCTACGGTACGGTCGTTCTCCATGTCTCGCCCGAGGCACAGGCCGGCGGCGCGCTCGCGCTCGTCAAGACCGGCGACCGCATCCGCCTCTCCGCCAACGAAGGCCGGCTGGAATTGCTCATCTCGGATGAAGAGCTCGCCACCCGCCGCGCCGCATGGCAGCCCGATCCGCCCCACTACACACGCGGCTACGCGAAAATGTATGTCGATCACGTGCTGCAAGCCGACAAGGGTGCCGATCTCGACTTCCTCGTCGGAAAGGATACCCGCCCCGTCACCCGCGAAAGCCATTGATCCAGACCCCCGCCCCCGTTTTCTTTGTTCCAAAAATATCCCGGGGGGTGCGGGGGGCTGGCCCCCCGCGGGTCGACGCGCGAAGCGCGGCGAAACTGCCAAACGTATGCACGGGGGGTGTACAGGGGGTGTACGCCCGGTGCACGGGGGGCACCCCCCAATTTCGAAGGGAAAACCGATGACCCACCCGATCTATCCCGACCTTCAAGGCGCGTCCGTCTTCGTCACCGGCGGCGGCTCCGGTATCGGCGCGGCGCTGACCGAGGGCTTCCTCCGGCAAGGCGCGAAAGTCGCTTTCGTCCAACGCTCCGACGCGTCGGATTTCGTTGATGAGATGGAGGCAAGTACCGGAAATCGCCCGCTTTTCCTGCCCTGCGACATCACCGACATCGCCGCCCTGCAAGGCGCGATTGCCCAGGCGGTAGAGGCGCACGGCGCCCTCGACGTGCTCGTCAACAACGCCGCCAACGACAAGCGCCACACGACCGAGGAGGTGACGGAAGAGTTCTGGGACTGGTCCCAGTCCATCAACCTCAAAGCCTATTTCTTCGCCTGTCAGGCTGCCGCCAAGTCTATGAAAGAAAACGGAAAAGGCGCGATCATCAACTTCTCTTCGATCTCCTACATGATGGGCAATTCCGGCTATCCCGCCTACACGACGGCCAATGGCGGCATCACTGCCATGACCCGCAGCCTCGCACGCGAATTCGGCCCCGACCGCATTCGCGTCAATGCGCTGGCTCCGGGCTGGGTTTTGACGCAGAAACAGAAGGATCTGTGGGTCACGCCCGAAGGCCTCGCCGCCCATCTGGACCGCCAATGCCTGAAGGATACACTGGCCCCTGAAGACATCGTCGGCGGCACGCTGTTCCTGGCCTCCGACAGTTCAAAAATGATGACAGGTCAGGTACTTGTCATAGATGGCGGCGTTGTGGTGACGGGATGAACAGGACGGATTGGATCGCGGTTGACTGGGGCACCTCGCACCTGCGCGTCCGGGCCATTGGCGCAGATGGTGCGGTACTGGACAAGGCCGGGTCAACGGACGGAATGGGCAGCCTCGCGCAGGCCGATTTCGAACCCGCCCTCCTGCGCCTGATCGACCCGTGGCTTGGCGATACGCCCACCCCCGTCATCGCCTGCGGCATGGTCGGCGCGAAACAGGGCTGGGTCGAGGCCCCCTATCGCCCTGTCCCCTGCAAACCCGGCGAGGCCGCGCCGATCACACCCGCAACGCAGGACAGCCGCATCCGGCTCCATATCCTGCCCGGCGTCAGCCAGGACAGCCCCGCCGACGTGATGCGGGGGGAGGAGACGCAAACCGCTGGAGTCATTCACGAAAACCCGGCTTTCGACGGCATCCTCTGCCTGCCCGGAACGCATACGAAATGGATCCACATCTCGGCGGAAGAGATCGTCAGTTTCCGCACCGCGATGACGGGGGAGCTTTTCGCGCTGCTCTCGCACCACTCCGTCCTCCGCCATTCCGTGGGTGGCGAGGATTTCGACCGCGATGCGTTTGACAGTGCCGTGGCCGAGACCCTTTCCCGCCCCGAACGGTTGGCGCAATCGCTGTTCAACATCCGTGCCGAGGGGCTGCTTCGTGGCCAATCCAATGCCGCCGCCAAAGGGCGCCTTTCCGGCCTTCTGATCGGGGCGGAACTTGCCGCCGCGAAACCCTACTGGCTCGGTCAGCAGGTGCTGATCGGCGGTGCGCCCGCACTGGTGGCGCTCTACGAACGGGCGATGCAAAATCAAGGGGTTACCTGCCTGACCCGCGACGCGGAAACCCTGACCCTCGCGGGGCTGCGCCTCGCCCATGCCAAGCTGACGGAGGCACCATGAGCCGCCCCATCATCGCCATTCTGCGCGGGATCACCCCGCCTGAGGCCGTGCCCATCACCGAGGCGCTGATCGCCGCCGGGATCACCCGGATCGAGGTGCCGCTGAACTCGCCCGACCCGTTCGACAGCATCGCGGCCATGGCCCGCGCGTTCGGAAGCGATGCTCTGATCGGCGCGGGCACGGTTCTGACGCCCGCGGACGCCGCCCGCGTCGCGGATGTGGGCGGCAAGCTGGTGGTGTCTCCCAATATGGATCCGGACGTGATTTCCGAGACCAAACGATTGGGATTGCAGAGTTTTCCCGGCGTGATGACGCCCACGGAATGCTTTGCCGCGCTGAAAGCCGGGGCTGACGGGCTGAAAATCTTTCCTGCCAGCCTGATCGGCCCCGATGGCGTCAAGGCGATCCGCGCGGTGCTGCCCATGGGCACGCAGGTCTATGCAGTCGGCGGCGCGGGGCCGGATAACTTCGCGGACTGGTGGCGCGCCGGTGTCGACGGTTTCGGGATCGGGACGGCGCTTTACACGCCGGGCCTTTCCGCAGCCCAGATCAGTTCCCGCGCCGCCGCGCTTGTCACCGCCTTCGACGAGGCCACCGCATGACCGCGCAGGTCTTTGACAACCGCCCCTGCGATCTGGGCGAGGGGCCGCTTTGGCACCCGGAGCGGGGGCAGCTTTTCTGGTTCGACATCAACGGCAAGCGGTTGCTGACAGCGGGACAGGAATGGGTGTTCAATCGCCATGTCTCTGCCGCTGGATGGGTCGGTCAGGACGCTCTGCTGGTTGCGACCGAAACCGACCTCATCACACTCAACCTCGAAACCGGCGCGCAGGAGATCATCACGCCGCTGGAGGCCGACAACCCCGTGACCCGTTCGAACGATGGCCGTGCGGACCCGTGGGGCGGCTTCTGGATCGGGACCATGGGCAAGCGAGCCGAGCCGCGCGCTGGCGCGATCTATCGCTATTACCGGGGAGAGCTGCGCAGGCTTTACGACCGGATCACGATCTCGAACGCGATCTGTTTCGCGCCCGATGGAACCTATGCCCATTTCGCGGATACTGCGCCGGGCAAGGTCTGGCGGCAGCGCCTGTCTGACAAGGATGGTTGGCCCGTGGGTGACCCCGAGATTTTCCTTAACCACGGTCCCGATGGCCCCAACCCCGATGGGGCGGTGCTGGATGCCCAGGGCAATTTCTGGTGCGCGGAATGGGGATCGTCGCGGGTGCGTTGCTATGCGCCTGACGGCGTCGTTCTAAGGGACGTGACGTTGCCAGTGTCTCAGCTGTCCTGCCCGGCGTTCGGCGGGCCTGACCTGCGCGATCTTTACATCACTACGGCTCGGGAGGGCCTTTCCGAAAGCGATCTGGCAAAGGAGCCGCTGGCGGGGCAGGCCTTCGTCGCCGCGAACATCGCCCAAGGTCAACGCGAACACGAGGTCATCCTGTGAAACGCACGCTCGGAACCTGCTACTACCCTGAACACTGGCCGGAAGCGCAGTGGGGAGAGGACGCCGCCCGCATGGCGGAGGTTGGGCTGACCTGGATCCGCATCGGCGAATTCGCGTGGTCGCGGCTGGAACCCACGCCGGGCGACCTGCGCTTCGACTGGCTCGACCGGGCGATTGAAACGCTCGGGGCGTCGGGGCTCAAGGTGGTTCTCGGCACCCCCACGGCGACACCGCCGCGCTGGATGCTGGACCGGCACCCCGACATGCCGGCGGTGGATGCTGGGGGGCGCCCGCGCGGGTTTGGCTCCCGCAGGCACTACTGTTTCAGCCATGACGGCTACCGCGAGGAAAGCGCGCGGATCACGCGGTTGCTGGCGGAGCGCTACGGGCGCAACCCCCATGTGGCCGCGTGGCAGACGGATAACGAATACGGCTGCCATGACACGGTGATTTCCTATTCCGACGCGGCGTGTGTGGCCTTCCGGGACTGGTGCAAGGATCGCTACGGCAGCATCGAGGCGCTGAACGCGGCGTGGGGCAATGTCTTCTGGTCGATGGAGTATCAAGGCTTCGATCAGATCGGCCTGCCCAACCTGACGGTGACGGAACCCAACCCGGCGCACGGGCTCGCCTTCCGGCGCTTCAGTTCCGACCAGGTGGCGCGGTTTAACGCGGTGCAGGTGAACATCATCCGCGCCTATTCCGACGCGCCGATTTCGCACAATTACATGGGGCGGATCACCGATTTCGATCACTACGACACCGGTCGCCAAATGGAGATTGCCACCTGGGACAGCTACCCGATGGGGTTTCTGGAGGACCGGATCGAAGCGGATGGCACCCATAAACGCCGCTACGCGCGGCAGGGCGACCCGGACTTTCAGGCCTTTCACCACGATCTGTACCGCGCCGTCGGTAATGGTCGTTGGTGGATCATGGAACAGCAACCCGGCCCGGTGAACTGGGCCCCCTACAACCCCGCGCCGCTGCCGGGGATGCCGCGCCTTTGGGCGTGGGAGGCGTTTGCGCATGGGGCCGAGGCGGTGTGCTACTTCCGCTGGCGGCAGGCCCCATTCGCGCAGGAGCAGATGCATGCGGGGCTGCTGCGCCCTGACAGCCAGCCCGCGCAGGCCTATCACGAGGCCGCTCAGGTGGCGCGGGAACTGGCGGAGCTGCAAGAGGTGGAGGCGAGTCAGGCGCCTGTGGCTTTGGTCTTCGACTACGCGGCCCAGTGGGCGTGGGCTGTGCAGCCGCAAGGGCAGGGGCAGGACTATTTCCGGCTGGTGTTCGAAACCTACCGGGCGTTGCGCAAGCTTGGCCAATCGGTCGATATCCTGCCGCCCGATATCGCTGATCTGTCCGGCTATCGGCTGGTGCTTGCCCCCGGCGCGGTGACGCTGTCCGAGCCGTTCAAGGCGGCCATAGCAGCCCATGACGGGCCGGTGATCCTCGGCCCCCGGACCAATGCCAAGACCGCCGAGATGCATATCCCGGTGCCGTTGCCACCCGCGATACCCGGCCTCGATGTGACGGTCGCTCGCGTTGAATCGTTGCGCCCGGACATGCCGCGCCCTGTTGACGGCGGCGGGTATGTGCAGCTTTGGCAGGAGGATCTGGAGGGCAATGCGGAGGTCACGTTGCGCGGCGCAGATGGCCAGCCGCTGGCCATGACGAACGGGCGGATCACCTATCTGGGCGCGTGGTTGGACCCCGAAGCGTTGACAGCGTTTCTGCGCGATGCGCTGACGAGGGCGGGGGTGCAGACCACCGATATGCCCGGAGGATTGCGCCGCAGGCAAGCCGGGAAGACGGAGTTCCTGATCAACTATGATCCGGAGCCGCAGCATTGGGATGGTGTGACCGTCCCCGCTGCAGGCGTTGCCTGGCGTTAGAAATCCACCGATACGCCGGGCAGGTTCAGCGTTTTCATCAGGTCGCGCAGTTCCTGCCGGGCGGCAAGGTTCGAAATGTTCAGCCGGTCCACGCCTAGCGCGCGCAGGTCCAGCAGCGTCATGCCCGTCGGGAACAACTCTCGGAAGATCACCCGCTCGCTCATTCCTGGCGCGACACGGAACCCGATGCGGCGCGAGAGGTTGGTCAGCGCCTCGCCCACCTTGCGCTTGTTATGCATCATCTGCGCACCCAAGCGGTTGCGCACCACGATCCAGTCAATGGGCTTCAACCCGGCCTTGGCGCGCAGCTGGCGGGAATGCCAGACCATTTCGGAATACACCGACGGGCCTTTGATCTCGTAGGTCTCGGGGTCGATCCGGGCCAGAAGGTCGAAATCGACGAAACTGTCATTCATCGGGGTGACCAGCGTATCGGCCAGCGAATGGGCTACTTGGCTGAGCCTTGTGTGAGAGCCGGGGCAGTCGATGACGATGAAATCGCAGCGCGGGTCGAGGTCCGCCACGGCCATGGACAGCCGCCGGTCATAGATGTTCTCGTCGGGGCCGAGCGTGGCGGGGTCCACGTCTGGCAGCTCGATCAGGAAGGGCGCGGGCAGGTCCAGTTCGCGCGCGGTGATCGTGTTCTGACGGTTTTCCAGGTAGCGTCCGAAGGTGCGTTGCCGCAGGTCGAGGTCGAGCCCCCCCACGCGGTGCCCCAGATTGGCAAGGGCCGTGGCCACATGCATGGCGGTGGTCGACTTGCCCGACCCGCCCTTTTCATTGCCGAAAACGATGATATGCGCCACCGGAGTCCCCTTCGCGGTCTTGGTCTCGTTTGCCCTCATTTCGTGGGGCAAATCGGTTTGGCCGCAATATACGGGGTTAAGCGGGTGGTGTTAAGCGCGAATGACCGGCAATCAACCCATTGCGGGGAATGCCCTGTGAAACGCTGTTTTTCCGGTCGGGCTGAACCGGATCACGCGGCTGCCGGGCAGTGGCCGGAGATTGCCTGCCAAATGGTCGGGACACAGCCATGATATACGCTCCGCTCGGTCGGGGTCTTTGCTGACTACCGCCTGCGTGTGGCCCACGTGTTGCGCGACTACGGCCTGGCGGACCGGGCGGAGGCCCCATCAGATAGCCGTGCCGAGAACGGCTGATGCCGCCGGGTCGGGTCCAGATCTGCCCGCGTGTTTCCTTCCTTTTGCGCGCATGCTTCCCGACATCAGCCGCAATCACCCATTATCCGGCAGAATGGGGACGTAAAAATTGTCCCAAATTGTACCAGCAGTACTGAACGGAGCAGTAAGATGTGGAAAGACTTTCTTGGAAATGAAAGCGGTGCCGTGACCGTGGATTGGGTCGTGCTGACCGGCGGCCTCGTGGGGCTCGGTCTGGCAACGACGGCCATCGTTTCGGCGGGTGTGCAAGACCTGTCCGGGGACACGCGGGGCGCATTGGAATCGGACAGCATCATCGCGGCGAGTTTCGGCACCGAATGGCCCGAATTCGTACTTGGAAACTATCAGCGCCCGCGCCCGGACCATCATACCGGCAACTGGAACCACCTTGTTGGTGCGATCGGCAGTTACAACGAGGATCAGCTGAATCTTCTGATGACGCAGGGGCTGGATCTTTACGAAAACGGTGGAACGGCAGAGATCCAGGCATGGGGGATCGACACCTATGCCCTTGGCTATGACCAGATGCAGGCGCGTGGTATGGACACGACCGGCATGACCAACCCCAATGAACTGCTTGCCGGTTTCGAAGCGCAGCACGGGGCCACCTGACGGTCCCGGCAGCAGAGACGAAAAACGCCGCCCCGAATGAGGGCGGCGTTTCTTTGTTCCGAAAACCGGGCTGGCTCAGAAGCCGAGGCCTTCGTATTTCTTCTTGAACTTCGACACGCGGCCGCCAGTGTCCATCAGGCGCGAGGTGCCGCCGGTCCAGGCCGGGTGCACGGTGGGGTCGATGTCCAGCGACAGTTGATCGCCCTCGGCGCCCCAGGTGGATTTCATCTGGATGATGGTGCCGTCGGTCATCTTGACGTCGATCAGGTGATAATCGGGATGGGTGTCTTTTTTCATGGTCCCGGTCCTTACGCTTCTGCGCCAGCTTTGGGCTTGTAGTTGGAAACTTCCGCGATACGGGCGGATTTACCGCGACGCGACCGCAGGTAGTACAGCTTGGCGCGACGCACGCGGCCACGGCGCACGACGGTGATGCTGTCGATATTGGTCGAATGCAGCGGGAACACACGTTCCACGCCTTCGCCAAAGGAAATCTTGCGGACGGTGAAAGACCCGGCGATGCCCGAGCCGTTCTTGCGCGCGATGCAGACGCCTTCGTAGTTCTGCACACGGGTACGCGTGCCTTCGGTCACCTTGTAGCCAACGCGGATGGTGTCACCCGCCTTGAAATCCGGAATCTCTTTGCCAAGCGCAGCGACCTGCTCGGCTTCCAGCTGTGCGATAAGATCCATCGCAACTCTCCATTTCTGATCGTGGTTTTCCCACGAATGTGATGTCCGCCTCAGAGCTCTTGGTCTTCTTCCGGGTCCGCCAATGCGCCCGCCAGAGATCAGGTCGTCTTTACCTTTGTGGCGTCTTGCGGAGCGGGGACCGCGACGCGAAGCCGAAGAAAGCTCCGCCGCAAATGATCCTGCCCATAGCAAAAACAGCCCCGAGTCGGATTTCCGACCGGGACGGGCGGGGTATATGGGGGAAGGGGGGGCGGATCAAGCCCCGAGTTGCTGGATGTGTCGCAAACGGGCCAGCCAGTGCTGCGGCCTGACCATAGCCTTCCCGAAAGCGCCCCATCAGACACGACCGGAACAGGAGATTCCTCGAATGACAGAGCCGACGCACAGCCCCGACCTGCTGGTGGTGGGGGGAGGCACCGCCGGGTTTGGCGCAGCGGTTGCCGGGGCGCGGCAGGGGGCGTCTGTGTGCCTGATCGAAGCCGGAGCCAAACTGGGCGGCGTCATGGCCTTTTGCCCCGGTATGCCATGGGGCGGCGGTTTTCCGTGTGACGTGTCGATCGGGGGCCTCTTCGACGAGCTGACGGACAGGCTGGCCGCGATGGACCCGCCCGCCGCCGAAAAGCGCTATTCGACGCTGGAAAACTTCGGGGCGGAGGTGATCTATGACCCTGACATGGCGCAGATAGAGATGTTCGCCATGCTGGAGGAGGCAGGCGTTCAGCTGCATCTAAACACGCTGGCCGAGGCCCCGGTGATGGAGGGCAACCGGATTGCCGCTATCCGCGCGATGGACCGGCACGGGCCGCTGACCTTCTGTCCCCGAATGGTGGTGGATGCCTCTGGCGATGGTCATATCGCGGCACAGGCGGGGGTCCCTTTCGATCTGGGCGACGCCAGCGGCAAGATGATGGGCGTGACGCTGTCCTTCCTGATGGTGAACGCGCCCTGGGATCAGGTCTTTGCCGAGGGCGACCCCTATTTCACGCGCTTCGCTGAAAAAGGCGTGGCCGAGGGACGGCTGCACCCGGACCTTGCGCAGCTTTACATGATGAAGGGGTTCCACCCTGGTACGGTCTTCTGCAATTCGGTTGTGATCCGCAATGTGGACGGCACCGACCCGGCCTCGGTCGCGCGCGCGACGCAGGAAGGCCGCCGCCGGGTGGCGCAGCTGGTGGCGTTTCTGCGAACCGATGTGCCGGGGTTCGAGCGCGCCTGGATGACAGCGCTTGGCCCCACCGTGGGTGTGCGTGAAACCCGCAAGCTGCATGGGATGCACCGGCTGACCGGGGCAGAGGTCGCGGCGGGCACCAAGTTCCCCGACGGGATCGTGGCCTGTTCCAACCCGGTCGATGACGTGATGCGCGGGGATGGCGGCGCGATGACCCATGACGCGGCATTGGAAGAGGGGTTCTATACGCTGCCCTTCCGTGCACTGGTGCCTGAACGGGTGGAAAACCTGATGTTCGCGGGCCGCAACGTGTCCGCCGACCCGGTGGCCTTCGCCTCGATCCGGGGGATGCCGCAATGCATGGCCATGGGGCAGGCCGTGGGCAACGCGGCAGCGCTTGTTCTGGCGGGGAACGGTCCGGTGCAGGCGCTGGACCCCACGCGCGTGGTGGCCGCGATGCAGGCGCAGGGGCTGCGCGGGCTGGCAGGCGAGGGATTGAGGGGTTAGGCCTTGTCCTTGCGGGCCTGATAGGCTTCCCACAGATCGGGGCGCCGTTCCCGCGTCAGGGCCTCGGACTGCGCCTTGCGCCACGCTTCGATCTTGCCGTGATGGCCAGACAGCAGAACCTCGGGGATCTCGCGGCCTTCCCAGATGGCGGGCTTGGTGTATTGCGGATGTTCCAACAGCCCGTCAGAGAAGCTTTCCTCCTCGGTCGAAGCCTGGTTGCCCAGAACCTTGGGGATCAGCCGCACGGTGGCGTCGATGACGGTCTGCGCCGCGATCTCTCCGCCCGTCAGCACGAAATCCCCGATGGAGATTTCTTCCATCCCGAAATGGTCGATCACCCGCTGGTCTACGCCTTCAAAGCGACCGCAGAGCAGCGTCATCCCCTCGGCCTGCGCAAAGCGTTGCGCGTCGGCCTGGGTGAAGGGCTTGCCACGTGGGCTGAGATAGACGCGCGGCCAGCGGGCGGGATCGTCTGGCGTGCCGTTGGAGGCCATCCGCATTGCCCGCCCCAGAACATCGGGCCGCATCACCAGCCCCGCGCCGCCGCCCGCAGGCGTGTCATCCACGTTGCGATGCTTGCCCGCCCCGAAGATGCGCAGATCAATCGGTTCCAGCGCCCACAACCCCTGTTGCAACGCCTTGCCGGTCAGCGAGGCCCCCAGAACGCCGGGAAAGACTTCGGGGAACAGGGTCAGCACCTTGGCCGTCCACGCGCCTTTCAGGCGGGGCGTGGGCGTCATCAGGTCCCGGGGCTTCAGGCTCGCGCTGATCGACAGGCGGCCATGGGATTTGGAGGGTGTGTCAGACATGCGCCAAGGGGTTACTCGCAAGCGGGGCCCGATACAATAGAGGCCGCATCGCGACGACACTGCTCTGACCTTGGACGGGGATGCAGCGATTGGCTGATTTGAGCCCACTTTGACCGATGCTGCACCGTGCGCAAATGTCCGCTCCTCGGGCTGCGGCCAAAAACGTGACAAAATTAAACCGAGTTTCGCCAAGGGTTTGTGGCACAAGATTTTTCAGTGATTGTCAGCGCATCGCCGCCCGTGACAAAAACGACCGTTTTTGGCAGGGAGGTTTTGGCACGGGGTTATTGTCCACACCGCATAGGCGCAAATTTGATTGAGAAATTCAAAATACTCCGGAAAACTGGTGTTTCTTGATGGTTTCAAAGATATGAGATAGCTTTGGATATCGATTATTGCTGACGGAGAGTGATTTGGAAGACCAATACATAAGAGTAGCCGGGAATATCGACGATACCGAAATCCTCCGGGAGTCGGAGCTTCTGCTGAAAGAAAGACCTGAACTTTTCTCGGCGCTTGAAAAGGCGAAAGCGGATATTCTGGCCGTAGTGCGAGACGATGAGAAGTTTCCTGCCCTTGCAGCATTGAACCGAGATCCTCCAGCGTTCGCCACAGAACCTCCACCGCCGGTCATTGTTTGCGAATATGTGATTTGGTGCGAACAGCACGGTTACATAGATACTGTGATGCCTGCAGAGCTAGGCGCCGCGCTCGAAAAGCATGGCAAGACGGACGGCGAGCACAATATGAGAACCGAAAAGCGCTGCAATGTGCTCTGCTAAGTTAGGAGGCCTTCACGCCACTCGGGGAAATCGCGCCTGCGGTTTTCCGATCTGCCCAAGCTAGTTTCTGACCCAGAGCAAAGCGCTTCTGGTTCACAGGAGTTCTGACAAAACCCATACGTTTGTGTCACCGGCGAAAACGACCGTTATTGACCGGGCGGGATGTCTGCATAAGCGGTCGTTGGTTCCGTGGTGGCGAGAGCCCGCGTTGTCTCGCAAAGTCGCTTTTGGCGCTATGGTCCGCGAATGACCGCCTTTCTGTCCATGACGAGCATGTCCTCTTATACAAGGAGCCATAGCGCGCCGCGCTTGCTTTTTTCACCAAGATGCTAGGATATAGGGCAGTTTTTGAACAAACGGATTTCTGACGGCCATGTTCTCTCGTCTTTTGCGCCGCCTGCTTGTGTGCGGTTTCGGTCTTGGCGTCGCGGGTTGCGGCGCTCAGCATGCCCCGCCGCCGGACGGCACCCCGATCACGGTCTGGGCCACGGTCTATCGCCTGGTGGACGGCCGCACGGATGGCGGCGGCATCCCGATCCGCAGCATGGGCGGCAGGGTGATTGGCCCCACAGTCGCGCGAGCTGACTGGTGTGCGGGGGCGCTGGCGGGCAGCCTGCGGGTGGGGGGCGAGGTTTTCAACTTCGCAGGCGTCACCGGATCGCCGCAGGCCAATTGCAGCCATGGACCAAGCGAGCGTGTGCGCTGGCAACGCTCACCGCACCCCTATGGCACAGGGGCCCGCAGCAACCCGCTTCACCCGTTTCGCACCATCGCCTGCGATCTGGGATGGGTCGGCGGGTCCACCCCGTGGGTGAATGGCGGCTACCCGGAATTCGGTCAGCGCATCTACATCCCTGCGGCTGACGGAGTGGAGTTGCCCGATGGAACCGTGCATGACGGCATCTTTGTCTGCGAGGATACGGGCGGCGCGGTGACCGGCAATCATATCGACGTGTTTCTCGGCCCCATGTCCGGCCCGATGAGCCGGGTCATTGCCCGCAACCCGTTCGATTTCGTCAGCCATGGAGACCACGCCGAGGTGCAGGCCTTCCTTCTGCCGATGGAAACGGACACGCAGCCGCAACCCTGCCGAGGCCTGTTCTGTCCGCGATAGGGATCAGTCTTCGTCGAACAGCCCCTCGGGAGGGTCCACCACGATCCGTCCTGCTGTCAGGTCGACTGTTGGCACGATGGCCTGTGTGAACGGCACCAGAACCGTGCCGGACCGACCCTTCTGGCGGACCTCCAGCAGGTCGCCCGCGCCATGGTTCATCACTGCGTGAACCTGCCCCAGATCTGCCCCGCCGGTATCGACAACGGTCAGGCCGATCAGGTCGGCATGGTAGAACTCATCATCGGGCAGGTCGGGCAGGGCCTCGCGCGGGGCATAGAGGCGGACGCCCTTCAGTGCGTCGGCCTCTTCCTTGGTCTTTACACCCGACAAGCGCACCGCAAAGCCTCCCTTTACTGGGCGGGTGATGGTCACCTTGAACTCGCGTGAGCCCTTTTCGTCGGAGAGGGGACCATAGTCACCTAACGCCGAGGGTTCGGCGCAGAAGCTTTTGACCCGTGCTTCTCCCCGGACTCCGTAGGAACCGGTGATTGCGGCCAAGCAAACTCTGTCAGACATGGTGAACCTCCAAGGCGGGAAGATAGGCGTCAACGGGCGGCAATTCCACGTAAATCGCAACCCAGAACAGGAAGATGAAAGCGGCGGCCACGAGGATCAGGATCACGCCGACAAGTTTCGCAGGGCCATCGCCCATGATCAGTAGGTAAAGCCCCAGTATCGCGAAGGCGATCGGCAGAAGGATCATCGGCAATACCTCAGCGGATCAGCAGGTCCAGCGTGTTGTCGCGCTGCTCCCATCCGAGCCGCTCCAGTTCCGGGGTTTCGCCATCTTCTTCCGGCAGGCCGACGCACAGATAGGCGACAAGCGCCCAATCCTCGGGCACCTCCAGATCGCGCGTCAGTCTTTCGTCGTCGAGGATCGAGACCCACCCGACGCCAAGCCCCCGCGCCCGCGCCGCCAGCCAGAACAGCATGAGTGCAGACACGACAGAATAGCGCAGCATCTCGGGCATGGTCTGGCGCCCCAAGCCTGCGCCCTTGGTGGTCGCTTCGTCCGAGAATACCGCCAGCTGAACCGGCGCCTCGCGCATGCCCGACAGCTTTAGCCCGGCATAGCGTTCGGCTTTGTCCCCGCTGTAGCCCGCCAACGCTGTTGCATTGGCGGCTTCGAAATTCTCGACGGCAAGCGCCCGCTTTTCAGTACTGTCCACCCGGACCAGCCGCCACGGTTCCGACAGCCCGACCGAGGGCGCAAGTGAAAAGGCGCCAAGGGCTTCCGCCAACAGCGCCTCGTCCACCGGATCGGGACGGAAGCGGCGCACATCGCGCCGCCACCGCATCAGATCCGTCAGATCGTCTTGAAAGCCGCGAGAAAACGCGCGCATTCCGATTACTCTTCGGAAGAGGCTTCTTCTTCGGCCGGGGCAGCAGCGGCTTCGGCAGCTTCAGCGGCCTTGGCAGCTTTCTCTTCTGCGCGCTCCAGGGCTTTCTTGCCGGGGGCACCCTTCTTCAGGTTGGCACGCTCTTTCTTCTCGACGACGCCAGCGGCTTCGAGGAAGCGGGCCACGCGGTCGGTCGGCTGTGCGCCTTCACCCAGCCAGTACTGTACGCGCTCCATGTTCATCTGAACGCGGTCTTCGCTGTCTTTGGGCAGCAGCGGGTTATAGGTGCCGAGCTTCTCGATGTAGCGGCCATCGCGCGGCATGCGGCTGTCGGACGCCACGATGCGGTAGAAGGGGCGCTTCTTGGAGCCGCCGCGGGCGAGCCGGATTTTCATAGCCATTGTGAGTGTCTCCTTTGAATGGCGGTCGAGGCCGGGGCCTCAGGATTGGTGTTGTTTGTGGTGCTGAATGACTTCAGCGATGATGAAGTTCAGAAACTTCTTGGCGAATTCGGGGTCGAGATCGGCCTCTTTCGCCAGATCCTCCAGCCGCGCGATCTGTTTGGCTTCGCGGGCCGGGTCGGAGGGGGGCAGGTCGTGGGTGGCTTTCAGCTTTCCCACGGCCTGCGTGTGCTTGAACCGCTCGCCAAGCGTATAGACGAGGATCGCGTCCAGCCGGTCGATGGACTCGCGATGCCCTTTCAGGATCTCGGCGGCGCGGGCGGTGTCGTCGCTCATTGCAGGGTCTCCTCTGCGCTGTGGCGGTAAACGTGGATGGCGTGGCCATGGGCGGCCTCGGCGGCGGCGTCGCGGGTCGCGCCAAGCCGTTCGGCAAGGCGGATGGACCGGGCATTGTCATGGTCGATGGTGCTGACCAGCGTTTTCATCCCAAGCGTGTCGAAGGCATGGGCGCGGGCCGCGCGGGCGGCCTCCTGCGCGTAGCCGTGGCCTTCCGCTTCGGGCAGGAACAGATAGCCCAGTTCCGGTTCATGGTCGCCCGGTTCGAAGCCGAGCAGGACGAAGCCGATAGCTTTGCCCGTGTCGCGGGTCTCAACCGTCCAGACGCCGTGCCCGCGCAACAGCCAGCAGGCCACCATCTGCGCGAAATCGAGCCAGAGCGCATCGCGGTCGGTGTTGTCCTCGACCAGATAGCGGCCCCGCTCGCTCGCTCCGATGGCGGCGTAGGTCTCGAAATCCTCGATCCGGGGCGCGCGCAGTCGCAACCGCTCGCTGTCCAGCACCGGCAGCACGGCCTGCAGCGACGCGGCAAAGGCAGCGGCGGGTCCGGTTGCGGGAATCTCGTGCGGGGCGCGGATCATTGCAGCGCCTCCGGTGCGGGGTGGCGGAACACCAGAATGACCTCGCCTTCCTCAGCTTCGGGTGCCTTGGCGTTTGCATCCACTTCGCATCCCATACGTTCCGCAAGGGCGATGGACCGTGTGTTGCGGCTGTCGATATAGGACACCGCCGTCGGCCAGCCGAGATCTTCATAGGCGAACCGACGCGCTTCTGTCGCGGCTTCAAGGGCAAAGCCCTTGCCCTCGGCATCAGCGTTCCAGACCGTCCAGCCGAGTTCCTGTTCCGGCCAGTCGATCGGATGCCAGGGGCCGGTCATGCCAATGGGTGTTTCGGGGTCTGATCTGAGCGCGAAGACAAAGCTGCCATAGCCGCGCAGCATCCACATACCCGCCACATGTGCGAAGGCGCGCCATGCCTTTGCGGGATCGGCGATCATTGGGCCGCCAATGAATTCGGCCCGGCTGGTTGCCGTGAAGTCGCACCAATGCTGCACATCCCCCATGCGCGGGGCGCGCAGGACGAGACGCTCGGTTTCAAGCGTGGGGATATGCGGCAGGGTTGTGGTCACTTCTTCTTTCCGAAGCCTGACAGGCCGGGGGGCAGCGGGGCACCGCCGAGGCCGGGCATATTGCCCGAACCGGGCGCGCCAAGCTGTTTCGCGGCCTGTTCGAGCGCCGCCTGATCCATGCCGCCCGCGCCGGGGCCGCCGGGCATTCCGGGCATACCGCCGCCCTTGCCGAAGAGCGCGCCAAGGCCGCCGCGCATCATGCCCTTCTTGCCCATCTTGCCGAGTTTCTTCATCGCGTCGGACATCTGGCGGTGCATTTTCAGCAGTTTGTTGAGTTCGGACACATCCTGCCCGGCCCCTGCCGCGATCCGCTTTTTGCGGCTGGCCTGCAGCAGCTGCGGATTGGCGCGCTCCTTCTTGGTCATGGAGTTGATCAGGGCGATCTGACGGCGGATCACCGCATCGTCAAAGCCCGCATCCTCGACCTGCTTGGCCATCTTCTTCATGCCCGGCATCATCGACATCATGCCTTCCATGCCGCCCATCTTGAGCATCTGCTCCAGCTGGCCCTTCAGGTCGTTCATGTTGAACATACCCTTCTGGAAACGCTTCATCATGCGCTCGGCCTGTTCGGCCTCCAGCGTTTCCTGCGCCTTTTCGACAAGGGCCACGATGTCGCCCATGCCAAGGATGCGGCCGGCGATCCGCTCGGGCTCAAACGTTTCCAGCGCGTCCATCTTTTCGCCGAGACCGACGAAGCGGATGGGCTTGCCGGTGATCGCGCGCATCGAAAGGGCCGCGCCGCCACGACCGTCGCCGTCCATCCGGGTCAGGCAGACGCCGGTGACGCCGATCTTGTCGTCAAACTCCTGCGCGACATTCACCGCGTCCTGACCGGTCAGGCCATCGACGACCAGAAGCGTTTCGCGCGGGGTCGCGATGTCGCGCACTTCCTGAGCCTGCTGGATCAGTTCCTGGTCGATATGCAGACGACCGGCAGTATCCAGCATGTAGACGTCATAGCCACCAAGGCTGGCTTGCGTCTTGGCGCGCTTGGCGATTTGCTGAGCAGTCTCACCCTTCACGATCGGCAGGGTGTCGACGCCGATCTGCACACCCAGAATGGCCAGCTGCTCCATAGCCGCCGGGCGGTTGGTGTCGAGCGAGGCCATCAGCACCTTCTTGCCCTCGCGTTCCTTCAAACGCTTGGCGAGCTTCGCGGTGGTGGTGGTTTTGCCCGAGCCCTGAAGGCCCACCATCAGGATCGGTGCGGGCGGATTGTCGATCTTCAGCGCGCCGGGGTCACCCTCGCCCCTCAGGGTCTCGATCAGCTCGTCATGGACGATCTTGATGACCTGCTGGCCGGGGGTGACCGACTTGGTAACGGCCGCGCCGGTGGCTTTCTTCTCAACCGATTTGATGAACTGGCGGGCAACGGGCAGGGAAACGTCAGCCTCCAGCAGGGCAACGCGCACCTCGCGCATGGCGGTGCGGACGTCATCCTCGGACAGGGCACCCTGCTTGGTCAGGCGGTCGAAGACACCAGACAGGCGTTCGGACAGATTTTCGAACATGGGCGCGGCCCCTTTTCATCTACTTCGGTTGCTGTCCCCCAGATAAGGGACAGCGAGGAATGCACCAACACCCCCGTGGGCGAAACCTCGCTGACGGGGGGCGATCCTGAGAACGGACTCAGGACCGGAAAGCTGGCACTTTCCGGATATTGGCTTGGCGTTTATGCTGCAGGGTAGTGAGAGTCAAGCACAGGCTGGGGTAGATCACACGTCGCCGGAGGTCCCCAGCCAGGCGTTGAGCAGGTCAGACATTCGTTGTGCATCGTCCTGACACTCTGCGCCGATCCCGATGGCGTAGAATCCCGAACCGGACACAGGGCGGATCACGGTTCGGTAGGTCGTGTAGCGACGATTGTCTCCCACAACCTCCTTCTCCTTGACGATGACGGAATGCACCTTCGACAGCGGGATGCTTTCAGACTTGCGGCCAAAAGCGGACTTACTTGTAAAAACGACGTCGTTCTGTTCCCGGTCAAGCAAGAGTCTCTGCCAGTTATCACGAGAGAAATAGCCGAAAACCGAAACAAGCAGGCCCAAGACTATTGTCCCGTAGGCGACGATCTCGAGATCGGTCCAGATGAAAAAAGCCAAACCGAAGAGGAACAAGAAAGCCGCGAAGGCGTGGTAGGCCCAATTGTCTTGGCGTTCACTGTATCTCAGAACAAGGCGTTTGTCGGTTTGTTCAATGACATCCATGGAAACTGTTCTTTCCTCTCTCCAATCCGACAATGGTCCGTGCGTTACAAATCACTATGAACAGATGGCGTCGAGACGCAAGATATCCCCGCCCAACATGTCCGAGCTGCATTCAGCCTTGAGAAACTGGGCTCAGATGTTAGCATTCCGCTGAACCCAAATGTCCCCAGATCAGTTACCGTCAGGATTTTTCAATGCCAGCAACCGCGAATTCTTTGAATGGCCTCGTTATCAACGAAATTGGCTATGACCCAACCGGAGCACCTGGTTTTGATACTGACCTTGACAGCAGTGTGGAGGGAAACGACGACGAATTCATCGAGTTCATCAATACCAGCGGCTCTGCGCTCGACCTGACCGGGTATCAGGTCTGGGATGGAAGCAGTGGTCAGTTGGTCTACACCTTCGGATCCGTGTCATTGGCCGCAGGTCAGCGATTTGTCCTGATGGGAGAGTCGACGAGCACGACGGCCTTTCTGACTGCCAATCCTGGTGTGCTGGCGGATGTTGCCGACAACACAAATTTCAACCTGAACAATATTGCAGAGCAATTGGCCGTCGTTGACCCGGCGACCGGTGATTACATCACATTCGCCTACGCAGAGCCTGGGAATCCCCCCCCGACAGGGATTGAGCTGTCCGCCGGCTTCACGGGGACCAACTTGATCCATGCGGAGGCGGTAACATTGTCTTCGGTTGCGGATGGTCAGACCATCCAGCGCTTTCCGGATGGGGACACGAACTGGATCGTTGGAAACTCAGCCGCCGGCAGTGCAAACTGCTTTTTGCGCGGCACGATGATCGCGACACCGCAGGGTGAGGTGGCAATTGAGGACCTATGCGCCGGGGACGAAGTCCTTGATCGCGATGGAACAAGCCACGAAATCATCTGGGTGCCGCGCCAAACGGTAATGCCCCGGTTTCGTCTGGCGGATCGGCTACGTCCCGTCCTGATCGAGAAGGATAGCTTTGGCCCTGATCTCCCCAGGCGGGATCTGTGCCTGACGGCTGATCACGCACTGGTGCTGCAGGGCTGCCTTGTGCATGCGGGCGCACTTGTTGATGGCGTGCAAATTCGTGTCCTGGGTCACGAAGAGTTGCCGACGCGCTTGGACTATTTCCATATTGAGACGGAGCGGCATGTGGTGCTGGTTGCCAATGGGCTGCCTGCGGAAAGTTTCGTGGACAATGTTCCCCGCAGCAGTTTTGACAATTACGACGAATATGTCTCGTTGTTCGGAGATATTGCGCGGGAAATGGACGAGCTCCCCATGCCGCGCGCCATGAGTGCCCGCCAAGTGCCGGAACGGGTAAAGGTCAGGCTCACCAGTGCGGCCTAGGGAGACGGGGCGTCAGTTTCCACGCAGTTAGCATCCAGCCGCGTGACATCCCCGCCCAACATGTCCGAGCTGTCGGGCGCATGCAGCTGGAAGGACCGGCGCAGGGTCAGGCTGTCCCATTCTTCCTGTGTGACCGGTGGCCGGGCATGGGGCCAGCTGCCCGGATCGCCATAGAGCGTGATCGCCATGGGTCCGCGAAAATCCTGCCCGACAAAGCTCAGCCCCTCCACATCGAGCGCATAGAGCCCGACCAGATCGGCGGCGACTGTGCGGTTGGTGGTGATCAGGGTCCAGAGCCTGCCGGTAATATGGCCGTCCAGACCCATGGTGCCGGTGGCCAGATGCGCTGTTGCCCCGCCCTCCTGCCGGAAGCTGCGCAGGGTTTCAAACTCGGCGGTTCCATTCAGGTCTGTACCGGGCGGATAGGGGCCGATGCCATGGGTGATATGCACCGAAAATGTCATGGTGCAGGTCAGGGCCATGGCCGGGAAAGGCAATGCCATCAACAGGATCGCAAGGCGAAACATGAGGGCAGGTTAGCACGGGGCGCTGGAAAATGGGAGATTTCCTGCGCCCCGCCAGAAACCTCAGGCGGCGACGGGCAGAGCGTCGATCTGGCTATGGGCCGCGTTCAAGGTGGCGTCCATGTCCAGTGCCAGCCTGTCGGCGGTGACAAAGGTCACATCCGTGATGCCGATGAAGCCCAGAACATGGCGGATATAGCCGGTGGCAAAGTCGATCTCGGACCCGGCCTCGGTTCCGCCAGAGGCAACGGCGACGATGGCGCGCTTGCCGGTCATCAGGCCCTCGGGACCGGCTTCGGAGTAGCGAAAGGTCACGCCCGCGCGGGCCACCAGGTCGACCCATGCTTTCAACGTGGCAGGGACACCAAAATTGTAGATCGGCAGGCCAATGACCAGCGTGTCGGCGTCTTTCAGCTCGGCAATCAGCTCATCCGACAGGGCCAATGTGGTGCGCTGTTCGTCGCTGCGCTCTGCCTCTGGGGTGAAATTGGCACCGACCCAGGTTTCGTTGATCAGGGGCAGGCCTGAGGCCAGGTCGCGGGTGGTGACGGTCGCCTCGGGGAAGCGGGCGATGATACGGTCGCTCAGATCGCGGCTGACAGAGCCGTCGCGGCGGGCGGAAGCGTCGATGCGGAGGATGGAATGGGTCATGTGATATGGTCCTTGGATGTCTTGGGTTGCGTCTGAGCATGGAACTAATCATCCTGTGACCGCACAAAACGCAGATATCAAAACAGCATCTGTGCGATTTTGTGAAGCGCGGCGGTCAAACGCTTTCAAAGCCTCCGCAGCTTTTCCCTTGCTCCGATGAACAGAGTTGGCATGATGACTACGGAAGCGTGAAGTGATGCACAGACAGGACGAAAGCCGATGTCATTCAGCGATTGGGACGAGATCCGCACAGCGTATCAGGTGGCGCGCATGGGTACGGTCAGCGGCGCGGCCGAGGTTCTGGGGGTGCATCATGCAACGGTGATCCGCCATATCGACTCGTTGGAAGGGCGGCTTGGGGCGAAACTGTTCCAGCGCCACGCGCGGGGCTACACGCCGACCGAAGCCGGGCAGGACCTGCTGGCCGTCGGGGGGCGTGCAGACGACCAGTTCACGCAGTTGGCCAGCCGTATCAAGGGGCGCGGCAATGAGGTCACGGGAGAGCTGCTGATCACCTCGCTCAATGTTATCGCGCCGTTGATCGTTCCGGCGCTAGGTGAGTTTCAGGAACAGCACCCGGATCTTCAGATCCAGTTCCTCACCGACATGCGGCTCTACCGGTTGGAATATGGCGAGGCGCATGTGGCGATCCGGGCCGGAAAGCCGGGCGACAATCAGGACAACATCGTGCAGCCCTACTGCACCCTGTCGACGGTCCTCTGCGCCACGAAGGACTATCTGGACCGTTTCGGCCCGCTGACCGAAGACAATATCACCCAACACCGCTTTATCGGCACGGCACAGGAAAACCCGCGCGCGCCGTTCCTGCGCTGGCTGGCTGATGTGGTGCCCGAGGAGTGCATCCGCTTCCGCTGCAACGACACCGACAGCATGCGGCAGGCGGTGATGTCGGGTATGGGGATCGGCTTTGTCTCCAGCCTCGATCTGCAAACCGATGACAACCTGGTTGAGATGCTGCCCCCGCTGGAGGAATGGTCGGTCAAGCTTTGGCTGGTGACTCATATGGATCTGCATCGGACGGCGAAGGTTCAGACGGTTCTGCGGTTCCTCAAGGAAAAAGTCGCCGACTGGCCCGTGGACCCGGCCTGACATGAGCGGCGGATATCGCGGCCATCTGGCGATGCTGGCCTTCTCGGCGTTGGTGGCGGGGTCATTCTCGCTTGGCTCGATGACGGCAAACCATATCGACCCGGCGGCCTTCAACGCGGTGCGCTTCCTTTGCGGGGCTGTGGTTGTATCGCTGATCGTGCAGGCGCGTGGCGGGTTTCGCCGCACGCATTTCCACGCCCCGTGGCGCTACCTTATCCTTGGCGGGCTGTTCGGCGCGTATTTCGTGCTGATGTTCGAGGGGTTGAAAACGGCCCCCCCGGTGTCTGCCGCAGCGGTTTTCACACTGACGCCGATCATGACGGCGGGCTTCGGGTTCCTGCTGCTCAGCCAGCTCATGACCGGACGCATGGCGCTGGCCCTCGCCATCGGCGGGGCGGGGGCGCTTTGGGTGATCTTCCGCGCGGACATGTCGGCGCTGCTGGCCTTCGAGATCGGGCGAGGGGAGGTGATCTACTTCATCGGTTGCATCTCCCATGCGATCTACACGCCGATGGTGCGGATGCTGAACCGGGGCGAGCCCGCGCCGGTTTCAACCTTTGGCACCATGTTGGGGGGGGCCTTCGTGCTGTTCCTGTGGGGCGGAGCTGAAGTGCTGGCCACCGATTGGGTGGCCCTGCCCGGTATTGTCTGGGTGACACTCTTTTACACGGCGGTTTTTGCCACCGCGATCACCGTGGTCTTGCTGCAATTCGCATCCATGCAACTGCCGGCCTCCAAGGTCATGGCCTATACCTACCTGACACCCACATGGGTGATCGGATGGGAATACTTCCTCGGCAATGGGTTGCCCACGGTCTATGTCCTTGGCGGCGTGGCTTTGACGGTGCTGGCACTGCTTCTCCTGCTCAAGAACGACGGCTGACATTGCGCCGGATCAAGGTGAAGATCAGTTCAAAGGTGTAGTCACGCGGCAGACGAGTGAGGAGAGTATTCATGCCTGCTGCCACGAACCGCGCCGACCTTCTGGCTGTTGCCGAGAAGGAGTTCAACAAGCTGCAAACCTTGATATCCGACATCCCCGACGACCTTGCGAACCGGGGATTCGAGGATGATTGGAGCATCCGCGACGTCATCTTGCACCGGTCGCACTGGATCGGATTGTTTTTTCAGTGGCTGGAGGAGGGTGAAGCGGCCCAGATGCCCGACCATGGGGTGAAGTGGAATCAGCTCAGACCCTATAATGCCGGGCTGCGGGACAAATACGCAGATGTGTCGTGGCAAGAGGCGAGGGAGCGTCTGGCCGACGGGCATGCGCGCCTGATGGCTTATCTGACCACGCAGGATGATGCAGCGCTTTACGGCGGGCCGATGCCGGGGGGAACCGGCTGGACCACGGGGCGATATGCCGAAGCGGCGGGGCCGAGCCACTATCGGTCTGCGGCCAAGTTCATCCGGGCCTGCCTGCGGGCGGCCAAAACCTAATCCGGGCTTTCGCCAAGCTCCTGCGCGAGGAAGGCCTCGAACGCGTCGAGATTGACCGGCTCGAACTGGCCGAAGCCCTGCATCCAGACCGAGGCCCCCTTAAGGGCGTCGGGTTCCAGCTTGCACCATTTGACCCGACCGCGCTTTTCCTGGCTGATCAGGCCCGCGCCCGCGAGGATCGTCAGGTGCTTGGAAATCGCGGCCAGGGACATCTCGAACGGCTCGGCCACATCGGTCACGGCCATGTCATCCTCCAGCAGCATCGTCAGGATGCGGCGGCGGGTGGGGTCGGCGAGGGCCGAGAAGACGGTGTCGAGATCGGATGTCATTTGCGCGGATATCCATGGCCGGACGGGGATCGTCAACCATTTGGTTGACTATACCGTCAACCATTCGGTTGAATATATGAAAACCTGAAATGCCGGGTCAGGCAGCTGTGCTGTCTTTGTCGCATGCGGGAAAAGTTACATATAATCAGTAAATTAGGTGCTTCGAAAATGTGAAAACTACGCGTTGACTCTGTGGGGTGCTCTGCCTAGTTTCCGCCCGAACCTCTGAAGGGGGCGTTTTCCATGTCCGACGGGCCCGATCCCGACCGCTTGCAAGACTTCGAACAGCGGCTGGAGCGACTGAAAGCCGGACAGGAAGGCGACAAGCCCCATACCGAGGAACACTATTCCATGGCGCAGCATGCCTGGCGGATGGTGATAGAGCTTGTGGCCGGTCTCGGGATCGGTTTTGCCATAGGCTACGGGCTTGATGCGCTGTTTGGCAGCGCGCCGTGGTTGATGGTGGTGTTTACATTGCTGGGGTTCGTGGCCGGGGTGAAGACGATGATCCGCTCCGCCCATGAGATCCAGAAGGAAAACGAAGCGGCGGCTGCCGCGCGCGATGAGAGGGAATGAGACGTGTCCGAAGACGCACAAGAACAGACCCACGGTGAGGAAGCCGTCGCCGAGCACGGTGCCGAAGCCGCCCACGGAGCCGATGCAGCCCATGGCGCGGATGCGGCGCATGGGGCTGAAGGTGGCCTTCAGATCCACCCGATGGATCAGTTCATCGTCGAGCCGCTGTTCGGCGACGGCCCGATTTCCTTCTACACCATCACCAACGTGACCCTGTGGATGATGCTGGCCATTGTCGGTGTGTTCGTCCTGATGGTGCTTGGGTCTCGCGGCCGGGCCATCGTGCCCTCGCGCGCGCAGTCCGTTGCAGAACTGACCTACGGCTTCATCCGCAAGATGGTCGAAGACGTCGCGGGCAAGGACGCGCTGGCCTTCTTCCCTTATATCATGACGCTTTTCCTGTTCATCGTGATGGCCAACTTCCTCGGCCTGATCCCGACCAGCTTCACCACCACCTCGCACATCGCTGTGACCGCGGTTCTCGCGATGGCGGTGTTCCTGACCGTCACCGTTGTGGGCTTCGTCAAGAACGGTGCCGGATTCCTGGGGCTCTTCTGGGTCTCGTCCGCGCCGCTGCCGCTGCGCCCGATCCTGGCGATCATCGAACTGATCTCGTATTTCGTGCGCCCGGTCAGCCACTCCATTCGTCTTGCCGGTAACGTCATGGCGGGCCACGCGGTGATCAAGGTGTTCGCGGGCTTTGCCGGTGTCCTCGGCGTGGGCGCCATTGCCCCGGTGGTGGCGATTACGGCGGTCTACGGGCTGGAGGTTCTGGTGGCCTTCATCCAGGCATACGTCTTCACGATCCTGACCTGCGTCTACCTGCGCGATGCGCTGCATCCGTCGCACTGACCGCACGTCTTAAGAAACACACATATCGAAAACTTCCAATCGTAAGGAGAAATCACATGGAAGGCGATCTCGCACACATCGGCGCTGGCCTCGCAGCAATCGGTTCCGGCGCAGCCGCAATCGGTGTGGGTCACGTGGCAGGCAACTTCCTGTCCGGCGCACTGCGCAACCCGTCGGCAGCAGCCGGCCAGACCGCAACGCTCTTCATCGGCATCGCATTCGCAGAAGCACTGGGGATCTTCGCATTCCTCGTCGCTCTGCTGCTGATGTTCGCCGTCTAAGCCTTTCGCGAACCATCCTTACGGCCGGACCGTTTGCCATGCGTGCGAGCGGTCCGGTGTAACCAGGTTCCTCGGAGGACAAGATGGCCGTTGACGCAACAGAGGGCGCTGCTTCCGCACCCGGAATGCCGCAGCTCGACTTTTCTACTTTCCCGAACCAGATCTTCTGGCTCGTGATCACCATCGTGGTGATCTACCTGATCCTGTCTCGCGTCGCTCTGCCCCGGATCGGGGCTGTTCTGGCCGAGCGTCAGGGAACCATAACGAATGATATCGCCGCTGCCGAAGACCTGAAACGTCAGGCCGCCGCCGCCGAAGAAGCCTATAACAAGGCCCTCGCCGACGCCCGCGCCGAAGCCCAGGCCATCGCAGCGGAAACCCGCGCCGAGATCATGGCCGACCTTGCGGATGCAACCGCCAAGGCCGATGCCGAGATTTCTGCAAAGGCCGCGGAATCCGCCGCACGGATCGACGAGATCCGCGCCGGTGCGCTGGAAGCCGTGGATGCGGTTGCCCGCGACACCGCAGCCGAGATCGTGGCCACGCTGGCACCGACCGCATCCGACGATGCGTCGATCGCCGCCGCCGTCACCGCACGTGTGAAAGGATAAGGGACATGAAACGCCTTGCAGTTCTTTTCGCACTGATCGGCTCGCCCGCAATGGCAGCGTCGGGTCCGTTCTTCTCGCTGTTCAACACCGACTTCGTGGTGCTGATCTCGTTCCTCGTGTTCATCGGGGTTCTGGTCTACTTCAAGGTGCCCGGCATCCTGATGGGTCTTCTGGACCAACGGGCTGAGGGCATCCGCAACGAACTGGACGAAGCCCGCGCCCTGCGTGAAGAGGCGCAGACGATCCTCGCCTCCTACGAGCGCAAGCAGCGTGAAGTGGCCGAGCAGTCCGAGCGCATCGTCGCCCAGGCCCGCGAGGAAGCCCAGATTGCGGCCGAGCAGGCCAAGGCCGACCTGAAAGCCTCGATCGCCCGCCGTCTGGCCGCTGCCGAGGATCAGATCGCCTCTGCCGAGGCCGGTGCGGTCCGTGAAGTGCGCGACCGGGCCATCAGCATCGCCGTGGCCGCCGCTGCGGAAGTGATCGCCGCCAAGACCAGCGCCGCCGATCAGAACAAGCTGATCGACGGTGCCATCGAAGAGGTTTCGGCCCGCCTGCACTAAACGCGCGCCACCGACCGAACAAAAGCCCCCGGCTGACGCAATGTCACGCCGGGGGTTTCCTTTTCCGGTCCCAAGGGATTCCCTAGCTAGGGTGTTCAACCCATGAAGGAGAGCCGCCATGACCCTGCCCGAAACGATGACCGCGCTTGTCCTGCGCGAAGACGGATATGCCAGAGGCGGTTCGGGAGACATGCCGACCGACCTGTCATCATTCGTGGAGCTGACCACTCTGCCCGTGCCGCAGCCAAAGGACGGGCAGGCGCTGATCAAGGTCAGCCGTGCCGCCGTGAACCCCTCGGACCTGATGTTCGTTTCCGGCCAGTACGGGCAGCCGCGCAAGGCCGGGATGCCCGCCGGGTTCGAAGGCGTGGGCGAGGTCGTGGCGGGCGACACACCGCTTCTGGGTCAGCGGGTCAGTTTCTTTGGCATGGGCTGGGGCACCTGGGCGGAATATGCCATGGCCGACGCGCGCATGATGATCCCTCTGCGCCCGGATCTGAAAGACGAGGACGCGGCAGGCCTGATCGTCAACCCGATGACCGCGATGGCCATGTTCGACATCGTGCGGGCCGATGGGGCCGGGGCGTTCCTATTCACCGCCGGTGGATCGCAGCTTGGCAAATTCCTGATCGGGCTGGCCAAGGATGCGGGCATTGCGGCCATCCCCGTGGTGCGCCGCACCGAGCAGGCCGAGGCGCTGAAGGCCCTTGGCGCGACAGAGGTGCTTGTCAGTTCCGCCCCCGATTTCGCGGATCGCGCCAAGGCGGTCATGGCGGAGCATGGTCCCCGCATCCTGCTGGATGCCGTGGCCGATCAGGTGGCAGCCGACCTGTTCTTCGCGATGCCGCGCGGGGCCAGGTGGGTCTGCTATGGCAGGCTGGCTACCACGCCGCCGCGCCTCGACCAGATGGGACAGTTCATCTTCATGGGCAAGCGCATCGAGGGGTTCTGGCTGTCCAGTTGGCTGCGCGAAACGCCGCCCGAGACAGTGGCAGCGATTGTCGGAGAGGTGCAGGAACGCTTCGCAAGCGGGGCATGGCACACCGATGTGTCGGAGGTTCTGCCTCTGACGGAGGCGCTTGACCGCTTCCCGCAGCTGCTGGCGACGAAGGATGCCAAGGTCCAGATTGCCC
>NZ_MNBL01000120.1 GCF_001879695.1 Nioella sediminis | reverse complement strand
ACCCGCCGGGTCGTGCCACGGTTCGGGATTACATCCCGAACATCATCATCTCGCGGAAGTCCATCTGTTCAAGGTGCTGGACCATCACGTCCTCGTCGCCATCCTCGGCCTGCACAAGGATCCGGTTGCCGATCAGCGCCGACAGATCCCCATCCTGGTTGAGGAAGCTCTGCCGGTTGATCCGCACGATCGGCCCCATGGCGGCCATCATCTGGGCGTTCCCCAGCATCGCACCCATAGAGGTGACCATCGGATTGTCCGCCATCAGAGTGATCGTAAAGCAAGCCCCCGGCCCGCAATATTCGCCACGCGCAATGGTGCCACCGCCGATAAAGCCCATGCCCTGGGCCGCATCCTCGTCAATGGTCATCGTCCAGCCATCGAGCGCCGCAGGCAGGAAGCCCTGCAACCCTTCGGCGACCAGCCCGTTCAGCAGTTGCTGTGCATAGGCCAGTTCCTCCAGTGCATATTGGATGTCGCCGGCACCATAAGCGTCCATGGCGGATTGCAGCGTGGCCATGACCTCATCCTCGTGCGAGTCCGCGAGGGCGGGCAGGGGGGATACGGCCAGTGTTACGGCGGCTGCGATTGCTGTCAGTCGCATGTGAAATCTCCGTGATCAATACAATGCGCGCAGCTTAGCGCGCCGCACCGGATTCACCAAGTCTCAGTCAAACGTCAACTGCCACGTCGGCAGCGGGTCGCCAGCTGCGGGGGTCGCTTCATAGACGCCTCGGGCAATGGCGCGCGACAGGCACAACGCAGCTGCATGTCCCAGATGCAAGGCGTCCCAGACCGGGTCAGCGAGCGGCCTTTCCCCCGTTGCAGCGGCAAAGACGAGATCCCCGTCCATCGGCGTGTGGCTGGGATAGATCGCCCTCGCCATGCCATCATGGGCGGCGGTTGCCATGCGGGTGGCCTGCGCCTGTGTTAGCGCGGCGTCGGTGGCAACGATGGCAATCGTCGTGGCCTGCCCCGGTCCGCCCTTGTGGCGCGGGGCTTGGCTGGCGTCAAAGCCGGGGGCAGTTCCGCGCCCGCCGTACTCTTCCCTCATCTCGTAAGGCGCGGCCCAGAAATGCCCGCTGTCTCCGACGGTCACCTGACCGAGCGCATTCACCACCACGAGCGCCCCGACCGTATGGCCCGAGGGCAGAACGACGGAAGCCGACCCAAGCCCGCCCTTCAGGTCCGCAATGATCGCCCCCGTCCCGGCCCCGGCGGTGCCAAGAGAGAATGTCTCTCCGGCAGCCTCCGCCGCCTCGGCCCCGAGCCGTTTGTAGGGGTTCTCGCGCCAATCCTTGTCGCCCCCGTTGATCAGGTCGAACACGATGGCCCCCGGCACAATCGGCACAAGCTGATCGCCCACGGCAAACCCGCGTCCCTGACCCCGCAGCCAATCCGCCGCGCCCGACGCCGCATCCAGCCCGAAGGCCGAGCCGCCCGACAGAACCAGCGCATCGACCTCCTGCACCGTCTTGTCGGGGGCCAGCAGGTCGGTTTCCCGCGTGCCGGGCGCGCCGCCCATCACATGCACGGCGGCGGTGAAGGGCCGGTCGGCCAGCAGCACGGTCGCGCCGGTCTTCACCCGGTGATCCTCGGCATTGCCCACCCGCAGGCCGGGCACATCGGTGATCAGGTTCAGGGGGCCTGGGCGCATCAGATGCAACGCCCCCCATCCACTTCCATCGCGACGCCGGTCACCATGCTGGCCTCATCCGAGGCGAAATAGAGCGTCGCGTTGGCGATGTCCTCGGGCGTCGAGAACCGGCCGATTGGAATGGTCGAGATGAACTTGGCCCGTATCTCCGGCGTGTCCTCCCCCATGAAGCTTTTCAGAAGCGGCGTTTCCCCCGCCACCGGATTGACCGCGTTCACCCGGATACCAAAGGGGGCCAGTTCCACCGCCATTGCCTTGGTCGCGGTGATCATCCAGCCCTTGGAGGCATTGTACCAGTTGAGGTTCGGGCGCGGGCTGACTCCGGCGGTCGAGGCGATGTTCACGATGGCCCCGGCGCCCGCATCCTTCATATGCGGCACGATTTCCCGCGCCGTCAGGTAGACCGATTTGGCATTCACTGCCAGCACGCGGTCGAACTCCTCCTCCGTCACCGTTTCCAGCGGTTTCGGCAAATGGGTGATGCCGGCATTGTTGACCAGAATGTCGATGCGGCCCCAGGCATCCAGCGCGGCGCGCGCCATTTCCCTGACGCTCTCGGAGCTGGAGACATCGGTGATCTGCGCGATGCCACCAATCTCCGCCGCGACGGATTCTGCCGCGTCGCCATTCAGGTCCACGACCATCACCTTCGCACCCTCCGCCGCGAAACGCCGCGCGATCCCCGCGCCAAAGCCTGATCCCGCGCCGGTCACGATGGCGGTCTTGCCTTCCAGTCTCATCACTCTCTCTCTCCGCTGTTTGGCCCGATGTTTCCACGAAACGGACGGGGCGGAAAGGGGCTTAGCTCCGGTTGGCCAGAACCAGTGCGGTCAACTGCGTTGCAGATCCGATCCCAAGCTTGCGCCAGGCCCGCTTGCGCAGGGTCCGAACCGAGTTCTCGGACACGCCAAGCGCCACGGCGGTTCCCGCCACCGAAACCCCGCGTGCGGCGTGGTCGCAAACCTCTGCCTCTCGCGTGCTTAGGGCCGTAAACGGGTCCACAGCCCTGTCCCGCAGCCCCGAGGCCGTGCTGTCAGATGTGCCGATCAGCCGATGCCTGAGCCCGATCAATTCATGGGCCAGCGGCAGGACCGTGTGCAGCCGGTCCATGTCCGTGGCGGTCAACCAGCCCGATTGCTCGCCCCGCAGATAGAACGACACGAACCCGCCCCGCCCCGTGCGAGAGGCGACCGAGACCCGCTCGATCACCCGATCACGGGCGTAGATCGGCGCGCGGGGGTCATCGGCGGGCGGGTGCCATCTGTCGATGACCAGCCCGCCCGGTGGGGCGCGGCGGATACGCTCGACGAAGTCGCGGCGCAGCGTGTCGTGCGAGGTGATGCGCCGCGCGTTCACGTTGAACCAATAGTCGCTCATCTGCCCCGACCAGACCGACAGGACCGGCTGCGGATTGCTCAGGTCTGGCACAAGGAAGGCCCCGAAATTGGCGATCTCGGCCTGGGTGCGGATATGGGCCAGCAGTGCCGCCCCGAACCCATCGGTTGGCACAGTGGCCACAAGTGCGGCGACGGGATCGCGGGGCAGGGGCGAGGTGGTCGGGCTGTCATTCATACGGGTGACAGATTAGGCGGTCCGGCATCGGCTAAGCAAGGGGTCTCAACTCACGGGACACCGGGGCCGCCAATGACCCGCATCTTCTCTGATCGCAACCGACCCGTCCATCTGGGGCCTTTCCCGCTGGAGCGGTTGTTGCGCAGGGACGAGGCGGATCTATCGGCGGTCCCGGCCATGCGCCCAGTGAGTTTCATGCGCCCCGATTCCCCCGAAAGCATCGTGAACGCGATGCGCGAATACCAGGCCATGCTGGACGCGATCCGTGACGGGTTGGTGAACCCCGTGCCCTCTGACATCCCTGCCGATCCAACGGAGCGGGCCAATCACCTCAAGGCCTTTGGCTATTTCAACGACGCCGCGATGGTGGGGATTTGCCGCCTGCCGGAAACCGCCCTGCTTGCTGACCCGATCCGCAACCCGGATATCGACCGGCTGGCCCATGACCTGAAAACCCGCCAGACCAAAACGCTGGCCTCTGGCATCGACATGATCATGGCCGATCTGAAAGACAGTATGGAGGCCCCGCCCACAACGATTCATGGGCACACGCACGCCATCGTCTATCTCTACGAAAACCCGCGCGCGCCGGAGGCGGGCGAAGAGGGTTGCGATTGGCTGGACGACGCGCTGGAGGCGCGGGCCTGTCTGCGCGCCAATGAAACCGCCAGTGTCATTGCGAACTACCTGCGGCTTCTGGGGTTCGCGGCCAAATCGCATTCGGGTGCAGCCAGCGATGTGGACCTCAACAAGCTGACCGTGGCGGCGGGGCTGGCGCGGGTGGAGGGCAATGTGCTGACCGCCCCCTTCATCGGCAAGCGGTTCGGTGTCGCCGTGGTGACCTGCCAAATGGATTTGGCCTGTGACCGCCCGTTGGCCGACAGGCCGGGCACAGGTGGCGCGGCATGGCGGCTTGGCAAGGGTGTGCAGCGCTCCGCGCTCAACCGCAACCCCTATCACAAGCGCCGCTTCGTCGATGGCGGGCACCCGTTCGAAAAGCTCAAACGGGTTGACACCCCCACGACCTATATCGACGAGGCCCGCGTGGCCCGCGTTCCCAAACGCACCGATATGTTCGCCCGCGCCCAATTCGGCGACATGGGAAAGGCGCTGCAAGATGGTGCCAAGGGCGGTCACTACGTGCGCAAATCCGCCCCCTCGACCGCGCAACGTCGCGCGCTTGGGGCCTTCGTGCTGCTTCAGGATGGCGTGCCGAACCCGGATGGCCCCCGCCCGACCGATACCGCGCGCAATGCCGCGAATATCAAGGCGGCGAGCTATTTTCTGGGCGTCGATGCCGTTGGCCTGTCGCGCTGCCCGGATTGGGCGTGGTATTCCCATGACGCGTTAGGCGACCCCATCGACCCGCCCCACGATCAGGCGATCAGCATGATCATCGACCAGGGCTATGAAACGATGGAAGGCGCGTCCGGCGACGACTGGATTTCCGTCGCCCAATCCATGCGGGCCTATCTGCGGTTTTCGCTGCTCGGCGGTGTCATCGCGCAACAGATCCGCAACCTCGGCTACAAGGCCAAGGCCCATTCGGTGATGGATGGCGAGGTGCTGCAACCGCCCCTTCTGTTGCTGTCGGGACTGGGGGAGGTCAGTCGCATCGGTGAGGTCATCCTAAACCCCTATCTCGGTCCGCGCCTGAAATCGGGTGTGGTCACGACCGACATGCCGCTGGCCCATGACAGGCCGATTGATTTCGGCCTGCAACGGTTCTGCGAGAGCTGCAACAAATGCGCGCGCGAATGCCCCTCCGGTGCGATCACCGCCGGGCCGAAGCTGATGTTCAATGGCTACGAGATCTGGAAATCCGACAGCCAGAAATGCGCAACCTACCGGATCACCACCAAGGGCGGCGCGATGTGCGGGCGCTGCATGAAAACCTGCCCGTGGAACCTTGAGGGGCTGTTTCCCGAAAAACCCTTCCGATGGGCCGCGATGAATATGCCCAGGACTGCGCCGCTGCTGGCCCGGCTGGATGATGCCGCAGGCAATGGCGGGCTGAACGACGTCAAGAAATGGTGGTGGGATATCGAGCTGGAGGAGGACGGCGCGTATCGCCCCTCGCAGCACCCGCTCAATCGGCGCGATCTTCAGAAAGACCTGGACCTGAAATACGAGGACCAGACGCTCGCCGTCTACCCCGCGCCGCTGGCCCCACACCCCTGGCCCTACCCGTTCCCCATGGACCGGGAAAAGGGGATCGAGGCCTATCAGGCGATGGTGACCGCGCAGGAATACAAGCTGCGGCTGCAACAGGGAGAGACGGACCACCTGCACGAATACGCCGTTCCCGGCGACGCGCCCGTGATCCGGGTGGAGGTCACGAAGGCCGAAAAGATGACGCCCGACGTGACCAAGTACGAATTCCGCGCGCTGGACGGTGGCGATCTGCCCGAATGGACGGCGGGTGCGCATCTCGACATCGTCGTGGCACCGGAGTTTTTGCGGCAATACTCCATGTCTGGCGACCCTGCGGACCGGTCGGTCTATCAGATCGGGGTTCTGCGCGAGGATGCGGGGCGCGGTGGATCGAAGCTCATGCACCGGATCTTCACGCCGGGGCGCAAGATCTTCATCTCGAAACCCATCAACCATTTCGAACTGGATATGGGCGCGACCCGAACGCTTCTGATGGGCGGCGGGATCGGCATCACCCCGATGATCGCCTTTGCACATGAGCTGCACCGCCAGGGCCGGGATTTCGCGCTGCACTATTCCTGTTCGTCGCGGAGCGCGGCGGGTTATCTGGATGATCTGGCGGCGATGCCCTGGGCCGACCGGGTGCATCTGCATTTTTCCGACGAGGGCAGCCGCGCCGATCTGGATGCGCTGATGGCGGGTTACCGGCCCGGCTGGCATGTCTATACCTGCGGGCCGGATCGCTACATGAGCGCGGTGACGGAGACGGCTAAAAACGCGGGCTTCCCCGAGGAGGCGCGGCACCTGGAGTATTTCTCGGTCCCCGAGCAGCCGGAATATGAAAACCATCCCTTCGTTCTGCGTCTGAAGGACGGGCGGGAGCTGTCCGTTGCAGAGGACCAGACAGCAGCGCAGGTTTTGCAGGCGGCTGGCATTCCGGTGGATCTGAAATGCGATGACGGGATCTGCGGGGTCTGCAAATGCGGGGTTCTGTCGGGGCAGGTCGAGCACCGGGATTTCGTGCTGTCCAAGGCGCAGCGGGCCGGGGCGATGATCACCTGTCAGAGCCGGGCGGCCGAGCCGGGCGGTGTGATCGAGCTGGATCTCTGATACGGATCGGGGTTTCGCCGTGCCTTCGGCACGTCGATCCGCGCGGCCCGTGCCGGGCCGCGACGAACGCTCTTGCAAGAGCGTTCAGGGGGCGCTGCCCCCGTCGCCTTGCAGGCGACTCCCCCGAGGTATTTGGGCCAAGATGAAAGCAGGAGCTTGCCTGCATGCGGTCCAAGGCGCAGGCGGCAGTTGCGCCTGAGGACCAGAGCGGGCAGGCTGGTGGAACCCGTTTCATTGGAGCCGCGTTCATGCCTTTCCAGATTTCCCGCCGCGCCGTTTCCCTCGGACTGCCTGCCCTGCTGTTGACCGGATGCGTGACCGGCGGCGCGGGGTTGGTCAGCCGCGATGAATGGCGCAGCGTGCCGAATGCTGATTTTGATCAATGGTTGGCCGGGTTTCGTGTACGGGCGGTGGAGAACGGGATTTCTGAGGCCACCGTCACCCGCGCCTTTCGCGGCGTGGGCTATGTGCCGCTGGTGATCGAGCGCGACCGCAACCAGGCGGAGTTCAACCGCACGATGGAGGATTACCTCGCCATCGCCGCCTCGGAGGAGCGGATCAGCATGGGGCGCGCCAAGCTGCGTCAGCATGACCGTGTGTTGCAGGCGATCGAAGACCGTTTCGGGGTCGAGAAACACGTCATGTGCGCGGTCTGGGGGATGGAAAGCTTTTACGGCACGCGAGAGGGTGACGCACCCGTCATCGCGGCTTTGGCGACGCTGACCTTCGACGGGCGGCGCGGGCGGTTCTTTGGCAGCCAGCTGATGTCGGCGCTGCGCGCTTTGGATCGGGGCGATACGACCGTGGCGCAGATGCGCGGGTCCTGGGCCGGTGCCATGGGGCACACACAGATCATGCCGGAAGTGCTGGAGGATTACGGCGTCGATTTCGACGGCGACGGGCGGCGCGGGTGCTGGGACGATGATCCGACCGATGCGCTGGCGACCACGGCCAATTATCTGGCCCGGCATGGCTGGCAGCACGGCCAGCCATGGGCCGTCGAGGTGCAACTGCCCGAGGGGTTCGACGAGAGCCTCGCCGGGCGGACGCGCACCCGCTCCGTCGCCTCGTGGATGGGAATGGGCGTGCGCGACATGGACGGAAACCGCGTGCCCGACCATGGCGAGGCGGCGATCCTCTTGCAGATGGGCATCAACGGCCCTGCGCTGATGATCTTCCGCAACTTCACCGCGATCCGGCGCTATAACCCGGCCAATAACTACGTCATCGGCATCGGTCACCTGTCCGACCGGCTGGTTGGTGGCCCGCCCATTCGCGGCAGCTACCCGCCCGACGAAAACGGCCTGACCCGTGCTGGCCGGATCGAACTGCAGGAGCGGCTGACCGCCCAAGGCTTTGACACCGGCGGCAGCGACGGGGTGATCGGCCCCGCCAGCCGAAGCGCGATCCGCGCCTATGAACGCGCGCAAGGTTTGCCGGAAACCGGCGTCGCCACCGACGAATTGCTGGCCCGCCTGCGCCAAACCGGCTGATCGTCGCGGACAGGCTGTTGCATGACGCGGGCAGGGCGTGACAAGCCCTGTGCATCCGCAGGACAGTCGCCGCAACTTGGCAAAGGGAACAGCGCATGACCAAGGCTTTCATCGCCCATCTTTCGCAAGAGCTGGACGGCCTTCGTGAGGCCGGGCTTTTCAAGACCGAACGCGTCATCACCACGCCGCAGGCGGGCACCGTGGGGCTGGCCTCTGGCCGCGAGGTCATCAACCTCTGCGCCAATAATTATCTCGGCCTGTCCGATCATCCCGATCTGGTGGCGGCGGGCCACGATGCGCTCGACCGCTACGGCTACGGCATGTCCTCGGTGCGCTTCATCTGCGGCACGCAGGAGGAACACAAGGAGCTGGAGGCGCGGCTGTCGCGCTTCCTGGGGCACGAGGATACGATCCTCTATTCGTCGTGCTTTGACGCCAATGCGGGGCTCTTTGAAACGCTGCTTGGCCCCGAGGACGCGATCATTTCCGACGCGCTCAACCATGCCTCAATCATCGACGGGGTGCGCCTGTGCAAGGCCAAGCGTTTCCGCTACGCCAATTCCGACATGGCCGATCTTGAGGCGCAGTTGCAGGCCGCAGACGGCGCGCGGTTCAAGTTGATCGCGACGGACGGCGTCTTTTCCATGGACGGCTATATCGCGAAGCTGCCCGAGATCTGCGACCTCGCCGACAAATACGGCGCCATGGTCATGGTCGATGACAGCCACGCCGTGGGGTTCATCGGCGAAACAGGGCGCGGCACGCCGGAACATTGTGGCGTCGCCGACCGGGTCGACATCCTGACCGGCACGCTTGGCAAAGCGCTTGGCGGCGCCTCGGGCGGCTATACCAGCGGGCGGAAAGAGGTGGTGGAGTGGCTGCGCCAGCGCTCGCGCCCCTATCTCTTCTCCAACACGCTCGCCCCCGTCATCGCTGCCACCTCGCTCAAGGTGCTCGACATACTGGAAGCGTCCACGGACCGCCGCGACCGTTTGATGGAAAACGCCGCCCATTTCCGCGACCGGATGGGGGCGGCGGGCTTTGACCTTCTGCCCGGCGAACACCCGATCATCCCCGTCATGCTGCGCGACCCGAAACTGGCGCAGGACATGGCCGCGCGGCTCGATGCCAAAGGGGTTTACGTCGCCCCCTTCAGCTTCCCCGTGGTGCCGAAGGGGCAGGACCGCATCCGCACGCAGATGAGCGCCGCCCACAGCCGCGCGGAGCTCGACACCGCCATCGACGCCTTCATCGCCGTTGGCCGCGACATGGGGGTGATCTGACATGCGCAACGACATGAAGGCACTGGTCAAGGCACGCCCCGAACCGGGCCTGTGGATGAAACGCGTCCCGGTCCCCGAACCGGGGCCGCAGGACGTGCTGATCAAGGTCCGCAAGTCGGCCATCTGCGGCACCGACGTGCATATCTGGAAATGGGACGAGTTCAGCGCCAAGACCGTTCCCGTCCCCATGGTCGTGGGCCATGAATTCTGCGGCGAAATCGTCGACATGGGCAAGGCCGCCACGAAATACCAAATCGGCCAGCGCGTCTCGGGCGAAGGCCACATCACCTGCGGCACCTGCCGCAATTGCCGCGCGGGCCGGGGGCATCTCTGCCGCAACACCAAGGGGGTGGGCGTGCACCGCCCCGGCAGTTTCGCCGAATATCTCTGCATCCCGGAATCGAACGTGGTGCCGATCCCCGATGACATCCCCGACGAAATCGCAGCGATCTTCGACCCGTTCGGCAACGCGGTGCACACGGCGCTCAGCTTCGACCTGGTGGGCGAGGATGTGCTGGTCACCGGCGCCGGCCCCATCGGCATCATGGGCGCGCTCGTGGCCCAGAAGGTGGGCGCACGCAAGGTCGTCCTGACCGACATCGCCCCCTACCGGCTCGACCTTGCCCGCAGGCTTGGCGTACAGACGGTCGTCGATGTCTCCTCCGAACAGCTCAAGGACGTGATGGACCGGATCGGCATGACCGAGGGCTTCGACGTGGGCCTTGAGATGTCCGGCGCCGCTGCGGCCATGCGCCAGATGATCCACCGCATGAACAACGGCGGCAAGATCGCCCTTCTGGGCATCGCGCCAACGGAGTTCGCCGTCGACTGGAACGAGATCATCTTCAAGATGCTGACCGTGAAAGGCATCTACGGGCGCGAGATGTATGAAACCTGGTACAAGATGATCGCGCTGGTGCAGTCGGGGCTCGATCTGACCGGGCTGATCACGCACCGGATCGGGATCGATGATTTCGAGGACGGCTTCGCCGCGATGCTCTCTGGTCAGGCCGGAAAGGTTGTGATGGACTGGGGCTGACCGAAGGAGGCCCGAGATGACCGAAACGCTGATCACGTCCGAGGTGGACTACGAGGCCGAGGGCCGCCAGACCGGCTATCTCCGCGTGCCCCATTCCGTCACCCGCAGCGCCTACGGCTTCATTCCGGTCCCGGTCACGGTGCTGAAAAACGGCGAGGGTCCGACCATGGTGCTGATGGGCGGCACCCATGGCGATGAATATGAAGGCCAGATCGCGATTGACCGGCTGGCCAAGACCCTGCGGCCAGAGGACATCACCGGCCGCATCATCTGCCTGCCAATGCTGAACTTCCCCGCCGCCGACGCGGGCCTGCGCTGCTCCCCGGTGGATGAGGGCAACCTCAACCGCGCCTTCCCCGCCGATCCGCGCGGCACCCCGACCCAGTTGATCGCGCATTACGTCGAAGAGGTGCTGATGCCGCTGGCCGATTATGCCATCGACCTGCATTCCGGCGGCGCGTCTCTCTTCTATCCGCCGACCTTCATGCGTTGTCCCGGCTGGACCGAGGAAGAAGCCGCAACTCTGCGCAAGCTCCAGACCGCCTTCGATCTGCCTTACGCCTGGGTCTTCACCGGCGGAGGCGGGCCGAACAGCACCGCGCGCACCACGATGGGGGCGGCCGCGCGCAAGGGGGTCGTGACCGTGAACGCGGAGCTTGGCGGCGGCGGTGCGGTCACGCCCGAGATCCTGGCGCTGGCCGAGCGCGGGCTGAAACGTGTTCTGCACGCGGTCGGGATGCTGCCGGGATATGAACCGGACGCGCCGCGCGGCACGCGAGAGCTGCATATTCAGGGCCTGGTCCATGCCTATGAACGCGGCGTGTTCGAACCCCTGCTGGAAATCGGCGCCGAGCTTGACGTCGGGACAGTCCTTGCCAGGATTCACCACCCGGACGACCCAAAACGCGCCCCGACCGAGATCGTCTCGGGCTATGATGGGATAATCCTCGCCATGCGCGCTCTGGGCCGGGTGGAGCGGGGCGACGCCCTCTTCCAGATCGCGCGGGACGTGGCGTGACCGGATGGCGCCTGGGGTGACACGTATCTCTCTGGTCAGGTACCGAACGCCCGCTTTCATCTTGGCCCCAAATACCTCCGCCGGAGGCATCCCTCCCGCGCCACTGGACCGCCCGCACCCATCGTGCTCCTCCCTCACCACGCCTCCGTGGCAACGCGGACCGACGAGGCCTCCGGCGTCAGCCGGGGGTTGAGGAGGGCCGCTCCCGGGTCGACGCCGGCAGGCAGCGAAACTGCCTTTTCGTATGCACGGGGGGTGTACAGGGGGTGTACGGGGGGTGCACGCATGGCGACAGGCCATTTTGCCCCGCTTGCCCGCCTTGCGCCGCCGGTCCCCCTTGCGTATATACCCCCGGTCAGACGCACTCATCCGGATAAAGATTCCATGGCCACCAACCCGCTTCAGTTCCTGCAACAGACCCGTTCGGAGGTCTCCAAGGTCGTATGGCCGACGCGGCGCGAGGTGCTTGTGACCACTCTGATGGTCTTTGCCCTGGCTATTGTCGGTGCGATTTTCTTTTCCTTCGTGGACATCCTGATCCGGTGGGGTCTGGAACTGATCCTGACGATGGCTGGCTGACCAGAAGAAACCCGGACCGAACCCCTTGATTTTCCGTCACTTGGGGGGTAGGTCACGGCTCACTTTCCCGGAAATGGCGTGCGTCGATTCGTGATGCACGCTGTTTTTTGTTCGGCCCGATTTGGGTAAAGCATTGGGAACACTTGGAAATTTTGGGGTCTACGACCCCGGGCTTGAGGAACGGGCAGGTATGGCGAAGCGGTGGTATTCGGTCTCGGTGCTTTCGAATTTCGAAAAGCGCATTGCCGAGCAGATCAGAACTGCCGTGGAAGAAGGCGGCCTTCAGGACGAGATCGAGGAAGTTCTGGTTCCCGAAGAGGACGTGATCGAGGTGCGCCGTGGCAAGAAAGTCACCGTGCCGCGCCGCTTCATGCCCGGTTACGTGCTGGTCCGCATGGAAATGACCGACCGCGCCTATCACGCCATCAACTCGATCCCGCGCGTCACCGGCTTCCTGGGCCCGCAAGGCCGCCCGATGCCGATGCGCGACGCCGAAGTGAACGCGATCCTGAACCGCGTTGAAGAGGGCGAGGCGCAGCCGCGCTCGACCATCACTTACGAGATTGGTGAGAAGGTCAAAGTCAACGAAGGCCCGTTCGAGGATTTCGATGGCATGGTCGAAGAAGTGGACGACGCCAATCAGCGCCTGAAGGTGACGGTGTCGATCTTTGGCCGGGAAACCCCGGTCGAACTGGAATTCACGCAGGTCACCAAACAAGCCTGACGTGATCATTCGTGGGAGGCGAGGGCACGCGTGTCCGGACCGCACCACGCTAACCACCGAGGGCGCAACGCGTTGCGTCTTCATAGGGCGGGAAGATCCCCGCCGATGATGGAAGGAGAGGCCAAATGGCCAAGAAACTGATCGGCAAGATGAAGCTGCAGATCAAGGCGGGGCAAGCCAACCCGTCTCCGCCCGTGGGTCCGGCCCTCGGTCAGCGCGGCATCAACATCATGGAATTCTGCAAGGCGTTCAACGCCAAGACGCAGGAAATGGAACCGGGTTCGCCCTGTCCGACCGTGATCAGCTACTACCAGGACAAGTCCTTCACGATGGAAATCAAGACGCCCCCCGCGTCTTATTACCTCAAGAAGGCCGCCGGCCTGAAGCCCGTCGGCAAGCGCAACCGTCCTCGTGGCGCCGAGAATCCCGGCCGTGAAACGATCGCAACCGTGACCGTCAAGCAGGTCCGCGAGATTGCGGAAGCCAAGATGAAGGATCTCAGTGCGAATGACGTCGAAGCAGCGATGAAGATCATCGTCGGTTCGGCCAATTCGATGGGCATCGAGGTGAAAGGGTAAATCATGGCAAAGCTCGGTAAACGTACCCGCGCCGCCCGCGAAGCCTTCGCCGGCAAGGAAGATATCACCGTCGAGGACGCCGTTGCGCTGATCAAGGCCAACGCCAACGCCAAGTTCGACGAGTCGATCGAGATCGCGATGAACCTGGGCGTCGACCCGCGCCACGCCGACCAGATGGTCCGCGGCACGGTCACCCTGCCCAATGGCACCGGAAAATCCGTCCGCGTCGCCGTCTTCGCCCGTGGCCCCAAGGCGGAAGAAGCCCTGGCCGCAGGCGCGGATATCGTCGGCGCAGAGGATCTGATGGAAACCGTTCAGGGCGGCACCATCGAGTTCGAACGCTGCATCGCCACCCCGGACATGATGCCGATCGTCGGCCGTCTGGGTAAGGTGCTCGGCCCCCGGAACCTGATGCCGAACCCCAAGATCGGGACCGTGACCATGGATGTTGCCGAAGCCGTGAAAGCGGCCAAGGGCGGCCAGGTCCAGTTCCGCGCCGAGAAGGCCGGTGTCGTGCATGCCGGTGTGGGCAAGGTGTCGTTCAATGCCGACCAACTGGCCGAGAACATCCGCGCCTTCGTGGACGCGGTGTCGAAAGCCAAGCCGACCGGTGCCAAGGGCGCCTACATGAAGCGCGTGTCGCTCAGCTCGACCATGGGCCCGGGCGTGTCCGTGTCCGTCGACAGCGCGACCGGCAACTGATCCGGAGGTGGGCAGAACTGCCCACCCTACGAATTTTGCACCGGTTCGCCGGTGTGAATGGCGGGGCCGCCAAGGTGGCCTCGTCCTGTCCGAGACGGAGGGTTGGGCGAAAGCCTGATAATTCCTTCCTGAGATGGGAAGCGAGACTAGGAATTTCCGAAGGTTTCCTTCGGGCGATCTGACGGCTCGGGACCCTGACTTGGACCCGAAGAGGTTGGGGAAACCCAGCCAAACTTGAGCCGGGGGGAGACCCCCAAATTGGAGTGAAACTGTGGATAGAGCCCAGAAAGAGAAAGTGGTCGAGGAACTCGGCCAGATCTTCGAAAGCTCTGGCGTCGTCGTAGTGTCCCACTACGAGGGCCTCACGGTTGCCGAGATGCAGGACCTGCGCGCGCAAATGCGTGAAGCGGGTGGGTCCGTTCGTGTCGCCAAGAACAGGCTCGCCAAGATCGCCCTCGATGGGAAGCCGTGCGCAGGCATTGCTGACCTGATGACGGGCATGACCGTGCTCTCCTTCTCCGAGGACCCCGTGGCAGCAGCCAAGGTGGCCGAGGAGTATGCCAAGAAGAATGACAAGTTCGTCATTCTTGGCGGCGCAATGGGGGACACTGTTCTGGACCGCGCCGGTGTCAAAGCCGTCTCCGACATGCCGTCCCGCGAGGAGCTTATCGCCTCCATCGTTGGCTGCATCGGGGCACCTGCTTCGAACATCGCCGGGGCCATTGGCGCACCTGCTTCGAACATCGCGAGCATCCTTTCGACCATCGAAGAGAAGGCCGAAGCCGCGTAAGCAACCTGAGACCCGTCGTAGGGGCGCAATGCTCTCGACGTTGGAACACATACCTAGATACGGAACCTGAAAAATGGCTGATCTGAAAGCACTTGCTGAAAGCATCGTCAACCTGACCCTGCTGGAAGCCCAAGAACTGAAAACCATCCTCAAGGACGAGTATGGCATCGAGCCCGCCGCTGGCGGCGCTGTGATGATGGCCGGTCCTGCTGGCGGCGGCGAAGCTGCTGCTGCTGAAGAGCAGACCGAGTTTGACGTGATCCTGAAGTCCGCTGGCGACAAGAAGATCAACGTCATCAAAGAAGTCCGCGGCATCACCGGCCTGGGCCTCAAAGAAGCAAAAGAGCTGGTCGAAGCTGGCGGCAAAGCCGTCAAGGAGCAGGTCTCCAAAGCCGAAGCCGAAGACATCAAGGCCAAGCTGGAAGCAGCTGGCGCCGAAGTCGAGCTCAAGTAATCTGCGCCCGACCTTTTGTGTCGGGACGTTGGAAAAAGCGGCTGGATCCGGGGTTTTCCCGGGTCCAGCCAGCCTCGTCTTGGCGAGGGCCCGCATGTGACGGACCTTCCCCAAGACGCGGTTCACAGGATCGGGAGCCCGCCGGTGGGACGGCAGGCATGAATTGATCCGAACCCGTCTGGTTTCAGTGCGACGCATGGCCGGTGCCCCGACGGCCCGTGCGAGCGCGAAGAAACGAAAGGTGTCCGAGAGCATGGCTCAGACCTACGCAGGCCAGAAACGAATCCGCAAATTTTACGGCAAAATCCGCGAAGTGCTGGAAATGCCGAACCTGATCGAGGTGCAGAAGTCGTCCTACGACCTCTTCCTCAAATCCGGCGACCAGGACCAGCCCGCCGATGGCGAAGGCATCAAGGGCGTGTTCCAGTCGGTCTTCCCGATCAAGGATTTCAACGAAACCGCGATTCTCGAATTCGTCAAATACGAGCTGGAAAGCCCGAAATACGACGTCGAGGAATGCCAGCAGCGCGACATGACCTACAGCGCGCCGCTGAAGGTGACGCTGCGCCTGATCGTGTTCGATGTGGACGAGGATACCGGCGCCAAGTCGGTCAAGGACATCAAGGAACAGGATGTGTTCATGGGCGACATGCCCCTGATGACACAAAATGGTACCTTCATCGTCAACGGCACCGAGCGGGTCATCGTTTCCCAGATGCACCGGTCTCCAGGCGTGTTCTTCGATCATGACAAGGGCAAGACCCACAGCAGCGGCAAGCTGCTCTTTGCCTGCCGCATCATTCCCTATCGCGGCTCCTGGCTCGATTTCGAATTCGACGCCAAGGATATCGTCCATGCGCGTATCGACCGTCGCCGCAAACTGCCGGTGACGACGCTGCTTTATGCGCTTGGCCTGGACCAGGAAGGCATCATGGATGCCTATTACAACACGGTCACCTTCAAGCTTGAGAAGAACAAGGGTTGGGCAACCCAGTTCTTCCCCGAGCGTGTGCGCGGCACCCGTCCCACCCATGACCTCGTGGACGCCGCCACCGGAGAAGTGATCGCCGAAGCGGGCAAGAAAGTGACGCCGCGCGCGGTCAAGAAGCTGATCGAAGAGGGCAATGTCACCGAACTGCTGGTGCCGTTCGAACAGATCGTTGGCCGTTTCGTCGCCAAGGACATCATCAACGAGGAAACCGGCGCGATCTATGTCGAAGCCGGGGACGAGCTGACCTGGGAGGTCGACAAGGACGGCGAAGTGACCGGCGGCAGCCTGAAAGAGCTGCTGGACGCGGGCTTTACCGAGATCCCGGTTCTGGACATCGACAACATCAATGTCGGTCCCTACATCCGCAACACCATGGCCGCCGACAAGAACATGGGCCGCGACACGGCGCTGATGGATATCTACCGCGTCATGCGTCCGGGTGAGCCGCCGACCGTCGAGGCCGCGTCAAACCTGTTCGACCAGCTGTTCTTCGATTCCGAGCGTTATGACCTGTCCGCTGTTGGCCGGGTCAAGATGAACATGCGTCTGGCGCTGGATGCGGAAGACACGCAGCGGACTCTGCGCAAGGAAGACATCATCGCCTGCGTCAAGGCTCTGGTGGAACTGCGCGACGGTCTGGGCGACATCGACGATATCGACCACCTCGGCAACCGCCGGGTGCGCTCGGTTGGCGAGCTGATGGAAAACCAGTACCGCGTCGGCCTGCTGCGCATGGAGCGTGCGATCAAAGAACGCATGTCCTCGGTCGAAATCGACACGGTCATGCCGCAAGACCTGATCAACGCGAAACCGGCCGCGGCGTCGGTGCGCGAATTCTTCGGTTCCTCGCAGCTTTCCCAGTTCATGGACCAGACCAACCCGCTGTCGGAAGTGACCCACAAGCGGCGCCTTTCGGCGCTTGGGCCGGGCGGTCTGACCCGCGAACGTGCCGGGTTCGAGGTGCGCGACGTGCACCCGACCCACTATGGCCGGATGTGCCCGATTGAAACGCCGGAAGGTCCGAACATCGGCCTGATCAACTCGCTGGCCACCTATGCCCGCGTAAACAAATACGGCTTCATCGAGACCCCCTATCGCAAGGTGGTGGACAGCCAGGTGACCGACGAGGTCAACTACATGTCCGCGACCGAGGAGATGCGTCACACCGTGGCCCAGGCCAACGCAACGCTGGACGAGGACGGCAAGTTCATCAACGACCTGGTGAACACCCGCAAATCGGGCGAATACACCATGGCACCGCGTGAAAGCGTGGACCTGATCGACGTGTCGCCCAAGCAGTTGGTGTCGGTTGCGGCCTCTCTCATCCCGTTCCTCGAAAACGACGACGCCAACCGCGCCCTGATGGGCTCGAACATGCAGCGTCAGGCAGTGCCGCTTCTGCAGGCCGATGCGCCCTTCGTGGGCACCGGCATTGAAAGCAAAGTGGCTATCGACTCCGGCGCGGCCATTCAGGCCAAGCGCGGCGGCGTGATCGACCAGGTGGACGCCACCCGGATCGTGGTGCGTGCCACCGAGGATCTGGAACTGGGCGATGCGGGCGTGGATATCTACCGCCTGCGCAAGTTCCAGCGGTCGAACCAGAACACCTGCATCAACCAGCGTCCGCTGGTGAAGGTGGGTGACAGCGTGTCCAAGGGCGAAGTGATTGCCGACGGCCCGTCCACCGACATGGGGGAACTGGCGCTCGGCAAGAACGTCGTCGTCGCCTTCATGCCCTGGAACGGCTACAACTACGAAGACTCGATCCTGATCTCGGAACGCATCGCGCGCGATGACGTCTTCACCTCGATCCATATCGAGGAATTTGAAGTCGCCGCCCGTGACACCAAGCTGGGGCCGGAAGAGATCACCCGCGATATCCCGAACGTCGGGGAAGAGGCGCTGCGCAACCTCGACGAGGCTGGCATCGTTTATATCGGCGCCGAGGTTGCACCGGGCGATATCCTGGTTGGCAAGATCACGCCAAAGGGCGAAAGCCCGATGACGCCGGAAGAAAAGCTTCTGCGCGCCATCTTCGGTGAGAAGGCGTCGGATGTGCGCGACACCTCGCTGCGCGTGAAGCCCGGTGACTTCGGCACCGTGGTGGAGGTTCGTGTCTTCAACCGTCACGGCGTCGAGAAAGACGAACGGGCGCTGCAGATCGAGCGTGAGGAAGTCGAACGTCTGGCCCGTGACCGGGACGACGAGCTGGTCATTCTTGAGCGCAACATCTACGCGCGTCTGAAGTCGATGATCATTGGCAAGACTGCCGTGAAGGGCCCGAAAGGCGTCAAGGCGAACTCCGAGATTACCGACGAGCTGCTGGATACGCTCAGCCGTGGCCAGTGGTGGCAGCTTGCCCTCGGGGATGAGCAGGACGCGGCCCAGGTCGAAGCCCTGCACGAGCAGTTCGAAGCGCAGAAGCGCGCGCTCGATCACCGTTTCGAGGACAAGGTCGAGAAGGTGCGTCGTGGTGACGACCTGCCGCCGGGCGTGATGAAGATGGTCAAGGTCTTCATCGCCGTGAAGCGCAAGCTTCAGCCGGGTGACAAGATGGCCGGTCGCCACGGGAACAAGGGCGTTATCTCCAAGGTTGTTCCCATGGAAGACATGCCCTTCCTTGCCGACGGTACGCCAGTCGACTTCGTGCTGAACCCGCTCGGCGTGCCGAGCCGGATGAACGTCGGTCAGATCCTTGAAACCCATATGGGTTGGGCCGCGCGCGGTCTGGGCCTGAAGGTTGACGAGGCACTGCAGGACTATCGCCGTACCGGGGACATGACCCCGGTCCGTGACGCCATGAAGATCGCCTATGGCGATGTCTATGACGAGATCATGTCTGATGCGGGCGAGGATCAGCTGGTTGAGATGGCCGGTAACGTCACCCGTGGCGTTCCGATCGCGACCCCGGTCTTTGACGGTGCCAAAGAGGCGGACGTGAACGACGCGCTCCAGCGTGCCGGGTTCGACACCTCGGGCCAGTCGGACCTGTTCGACGGGCGCACTGGCGAGAAGTTCAGCCGCAAGGTGACCGTGGGCGTGAAGTACCTGCTGAAGCTGCACCACCTGGTGGACGATAAGATCCACGCACGGTCTACCGGGCCGTACTCGCTGGTAACGCAGCAGCCGCTCGGCGGTAAGGCGCAGTTCGGCGGTCAGCGCTTCGGGGAGATGGAGGTCTGGGCCCTTGAGGCTTACGGTGCCGCCTACACCCTGCAGGAAATGCTGACGGTGAAGTCGGATGACGTGGCGGGCCGAACCAAGGTCTACGAGTCGATCGTCAAGGGTGAGGACAATTTCGAAGCCGGCGTGCCGGAATCGTTCAACGTTCTCGTCAAGGAAGTACGGGGCCTCGGCCTCAACATGGAACTCCTGGATGCGGAGGGTGGAGAAGAGTGACGGAAAAAGCGCCTTCGAAGGCGCTTGGAAAGGCGCTTCGAAGCGCCTTTCACCCCTCTCAACCCGAACGCACAGCCTGAGAAAGGTTAAGACATGAACCAGGAACTGACCAACAACCCGTTCAACCCGCTGGCCCCCCAGAAGGTGTTCGACGAAATCAAGGTCTCTCTGGCCTCTCCGGAACGGATTCTCTCGTGGTCCTTTGGTGAGATCAAGAAGCCCGAGACCATCAACTACCGGACCTTCAAGCCCGAGCGTGACGGCCTGTTCTGTGCCCGCATCTTCGGTCCTGTGAAGGACTACGAATGCCTCTGCGGCAAGTATAAGCGGATGAAGTATCGCGGCGTTGTCTGCGAGAAATGCGGCGTGGAAGTCACCCTGCAGAAGGTCCGCCGCGAACGCATGGGCCATATCGAACTGGCTGCGCCGGTCGCGCATATCTGGTTCCTCAAGTCGCTGCCTAGCCGCATCGGCCTGATGCTGGACATGACCCTGCGCGATCTGGAACGCATCCTCTACTTCGAGAACTACGTGGTGATCGAGCCGGGTCTGACCGACCTGACCTATGGCCAGCTGATGACCGAAGAAGAGTTCATGGATGCGCAGGACGCCTATGGCATGGATGCGTTCCAGGCCAATATCGGTGCCGAAGCCATCCGTGAGATGCTGCAGAACATCGACCTCGAAGCCGAGGCTGCGCAGCTGCGTGAGGATCTCAAGGAGGCTACCGGTGAACTGAAGCCCAAGAAGATCATCAAGCGGCTGAAGATCGTCGAGAACTTCCTTGAATCCGGCAACCGCCCGGAATGGATGATCCTGACCGTGATCCCGGTCATTCCGCCGGAACTGCGCCCGCTGGTGCCGCTGGACGGTGGCCGTTTCGCGACCTCCGACCTGAACGATCTGTATCGCCGGGTCATCAACCGGAACAATCGTCTGAAGCGTCTCATTGAACTGCGCGCGCCCGATATCATCATCCGCAACGAAAAGCGGATGCTGCAGGAATCCGTGGATGCGCTGTTCGACAACGGTCGTCGTGGTCGCGTCATCACCGGGGCCAACAAGCGTCCGCTGAAGTCGCTCTCTGACATGCTCAAGGGCAAGCAGGGCCGCTTCCGCCAGAACCTTCTGGGCAAGCGGGTCGACTTCTCGGGCCGTTCGGTGATTGTGACGGGGCCGGAACTGAAGCTGCACCAGTGTGGCCTGCCCAAGAAGATGGCGCTCGAACTGTTCAAGCCCTTCATCTACTCGCGGCTGGAGGCCAAGGGCCTGTCCAGCACCGTGAAGCAGGCGAAGAAGCTGGTCGAAAAAGAGCGCCCCGAGGTGTGGGATATCCTCGACGAGGTGATCCGCGAACACCCCGTGCTGCTGAACCGTGCGCCCACGCTGCACCGTCTTGGCATTCAGGCGTTTGAACCGGTTCTGATCGAAGGCAAGGCAATCCAGCTTCACCCGCTGGTCTGTTCGGCCTTCAACGCCGACTTCGACGGTGACCAGATGGCCGTGCACGTCCCGCTGAGCCTTGAGGCACAGTTGGAAGCGCGTGTTCTGATGATGTCGACGAACAACGTTCTGTCGCCCGCCAACGGCGCGCCGATCATCGTTCCCTCGCAGGACATGGTTCTTGGTCTCTACTACCTGACCCTCCAGCGGGAAGGGATGCCGGGCGAAGGCATGATCTTCGCTGATATCGACGAGGTTCAGCACGCGCTGGATTCCGGCGAACTGCACCTGCACGCCAAGATCACCGCGCGGATCAAGCAGATCGACGAGGAAGGCAACGAGGTTCTCAAGCGCTACGAGACCACCCCGGGCCGTCTGAAACTGGGCGCGCTGCTGCCGCTCAATGCCAAGGCGCCGTTCGAACTGGTCAACCGCCTACTCAAGAAGGGTGAAGTTCAGCAGGTCATCGACACCGTCTACCGCTATTGCGGCCAGAAGGAGTCGGTCATCTTCTGCGACCAGATCATGGGCATGGGCTTCCGCGAGGCGTTCAAGGCGGGCATCTCGTTCGGCAAGGACGACATGGTGATCCCCGACACCAAGTGGGAAATCGTCGACGACGTGCGCGAGCAGGTCAAAGGCTTTGAACAGCAGTACATGGACGGCCTGATCACCCAGGGCGAGAAGTACAACAAGGTCATCGACGCCTGGTCGAAGTGTAACGATCAGGTCACAGCGGCGATGATGGATACGATCTCGGCCATTCGCCATGATGAGACCGGCGCCGAAATGGAACCGAATTCGGTTTACATGATGGCCCACTCCAAGGCGCGTGGCTCGGTCACCCAGATGAAGCAGCTTGGCGGTATGCGTGGCCTGATGGCCAAGCCGTCGGGTGAGATCATCGAGACGCCGATCATCTCGAACTTCAAGGAAGGCCTGACCGTGTTGGAGTACTTCAACTCCACCCACGGCGCTCGTAAGGGTCTGTCCGATACCGCTCTGAAGACGGCGAACTCGGGGTATCTGACCCGCCGTCTGGTGGACGTGGCGCAGGACTGCATCGTCCGTATGGTCGATTGCGGCACTTCGAACACGATCACCGCAGAGGCCGCCACCCGCGACGGTGAGGTCGTCTCCTCGCTGGCGGAACGCATCCTTGGCCGCACCTGTGGTGAAGATGTGCTGGTGCCCGGCACCGATGAGGTGATCGTTGCGGAAGGAGAGCTGATCGACGAACGCAAGGCCGATGCCGTTGAAGCGGCGGGTGTCCAGTCGATGCGCATCCGCAGCCCTCTGACCTGTGAGGCCGAGGAAGGCGTCTGCGCCACTTGCTACGGTCGTGACCTTGCCCGCGGTACGCGGGTGAACACGGGCGAAGCCGTGGGCATCATCGCGGCGCAGTCGATCGGTGAACCGGGTACGCAGCTGACGATGCGGACCTTCCACATCGGCGGTGTTGCCCAGGGTGGCCAGCAGTCCTTCCAGGAAGCGGGCCAGGCCGGCAAGATCGAGTACCGCAACGCCAACCTGCTGACCAACGCGGCAGGCGAGCAGATCGTGATGGGCCGCAACATGCAGCTGGTCATCGTCGATGATCAGGGCGCGGAACGGGCCAGCTACAAGCCGGGCTACGGTGCCAAGATCCATGTCGAGGAAGGCGCAGCCGTGGAACGCGGTCAGCGGATGTTCGAATGGGATCCCTACACCCTGCCGATCATCGCCGAGAAGGCGGGTACGGTGAAATTCGTCGACCTCGTCAGCGGCATTGCCGTGCGCGAAGAGACCGACGATGCCACCGGCATGACCCAGAAGATCGTGATGGATTGGCGCACCGCGCCCAAGGGCAACGAACTGAAGCCGGAAATCCTGATCGCTGACGCAGATGGCGAACCGGTCCGCAACGACGCGGGCAACCCGGTGACCTATCCGATGTCGGTGGACGCGATTCTGTCGGTCGAAGACGGCCAGCAGGTTGCCGCAGGTGAGGTTGTGGCCCGTATCCCGCGGGAAGGCGCGAAGACGAAGGACATTACCGGTGGTCTGCCGCGTGTGGCCGAACTCTTCGAAGCACGTCGTCCGAAGGACCACGCCATCATCGCGGAAAAAGATGGCTACGTGAAATTCGGTCGCGACTTCAAGAACAAGCGCCGGATCTCCATTGTGCCCGCCGACGACACCCAGGAACCCGTGGAATACATGGTGCCCAAGGGCAAGCACATCCCCGTTGCCGAGGGCGATTTCGTCCAGAAGGGCGACTACATCATGGATGGCAACCCGGCGCCGCATGACATTCTGCGGATCATGGGGATCGAGGCTCTGGCCGATTACCTCATCGACGAGGTGCAGGACGTCTACCGTCTGCAGGGCGTGAAGATCAACGACAAGCACATCGAGGTGATCGTTCGCCAGATGCTGCAGAAGTGGGAGATCCTCGACTCTGGTGAAACCACGCTGCTGAAAGGCGAAAACGTCGACAAGGCAGAGTTCGACGAGGCCAACGAGAAGGCGATTGCCAAGGGCGGTCGTCCGGCAACCGGCGAGCCGATCCTTCTGGGGATCACCAAGGCCTCGCTGCAGACCCGGTCCTTCATCTCGGCGGCCTCCTTCCAGGAAACCACCCGCGTGCTGACCGAAGCCTCGGTTCAGGGCAAGCGCGACAAACTGGTGGGCCTGAAGGAAAACGTCATCGTCGGCCGCCTGATCCCGGCTGGGACCGGTGGTGCCACGCAGCAGGTCCGCAAGATCGCGCAGGAGCGTGACAATGTGGTGATCGAAGAGGCCCGTGCCGAGGCGGAGGCCGCCGCCGCACTGGCTGCGCCCGAGGAGACCCCGGTAGAGGCGGATATCTTCGCCGCACCGGCACCCGAGGACGAATAAGCCCTTCGAGGTTTGACAAGATCAAAGCCCCCGCCGGTCATTCGGTGGGGGTTTTTCTTTTGATCGGCCGTCCCTAGGGTGGTCCTCTGATCAGGTTTGCCCGAGGCGTTTCATTGGCTGAGCTTAGAATCGACAATCGCAACGCGCGGCGGCTCTGGCTGCATTCGCAGGGTCTCGGGGAAACACCGACCGGCCCGCTGGATCTGGGGGCAATGATCCAGGCACTTGGTTTCGTGCAGCTCGACACGATCCAGGTCGTCTCCCGCGCTCATCACCACATTCTCTGGAGCCGCAATCAGAACTACCGCGAACCGATGCTGGACCGGCTTCTGGCTAAGGATCGCGCGGTGTTCGAGCATTTCACCCATGACGCCAGCGTCTTGCCGATGGAATTCCTGCCCATGTGGCGGCGGCAGTTCGACCGGATGCGCGCCTATTATGACCGCGCGGGTTGGGTCAAAGGGCTGCCCGATGCTGAGGGTCGGCAGAAGATCAAGGACCGGATCGCCCGCGAGGGCGCGCTGTCCACCCATGCGTTTGACACGAAGATCGAGGGCGAACGGCAGATGTGGCACCGCCCGCCGCACAAGCTTGCGCTGGATTACATGTGGCACGCGGGCGAGTTGGCCACCTGCCACCGGGTGAATTTTACCAAGTATTATGATCTGGCAGAACGGGTGTTCCCGGCGCATCTGCGCGAGATGGAGCTGAGCGAGGCTGAGCAGATCAGGTGGCTATGCGAGGCTGCGCTCGACCGGATGAGTTTCGGATCAGCGGGCGATGTGAAACGTTTCTGGGACGCCGTAACGCTGCCCGAGGCACGTGCCTGGGCCGATGGGGCTGAACTGGTTCCCGTCTCGGTCCAGGGTGCCGATGGCAGTTGGGCAAGCGCCGTTGCGCCCCCGGATATCGAGGACCGGCTTGCCGGGTTGACCCCCGCCACCAGCCGCCTGCGCATCCTCAATCCGTTTGACCCGGTGATCCGTGACCGCAACCGCCTGTCGCGTCTGTTCGGTTTCGATTACCGGGTAGAAATGTTCGTCCCCGCCGCAAAGCGGATCTGGGGTTACTACGTCTTCCCGATCCTGGAAGGGGAGCGTTTCGTGGGCCGGATCGAGGTGAAGGCAGACCGCAAGGCCTCTCGCCTCGATGTTCTGAAGCTTTGGCCAGAACCCGGAGTGAAATGGATGCCCGCGCGGGAAGAAAAGCTGGGGGCAGAGCTGGCCCGCATGGCCCGGTTCATCGGGGTCGAAAGCGTACATCGCGCAGACCCATGATTGAGGGATTCCCTCGCACTCTGCTTTGTCCTAGCATTCGACCCATCGGTTTTAGTGTGACATGGTGGGTGCATGGCCACGGGTTTCGACAATCAGATCGTGGGTGTGTGCCGCTTCTCCTATCTGGGCGCAGGCGGGTTCGAGGCGTCGAAGCTGGACGAAGCCGCGCTTATGGACCTGCTCTACGATCCTGCCCGTATGGCCCGCCGCTTTGCCTTCTTCGAAAAGCTTTGCCTGCCCTCGCTTGCGGCCCAGACCGACCAGGGTTTCCGGTTGGTCGTGCTGATCGGCACTTCGATGCCCATGCGGTTTCGCAAGCGCCTGAAGGGGCTGGCCGATCACTATCCCTTCCTGCGAATTTGCGCCATCGAACCCAATGGCCCGCTGAACGCCACCCGGCGCGCGTTTAGGCGTGGAACCGAACCGGGGGCCGATTACATCACGGGCTTTCGCATTGATGACGATGACGCCGTGGCGGTTGACTATATCGAGAAGACCCGCGCCGTGGCCGACCAGTTGATCAGGCTGGGTTGGGCGGATGAGGATCACCCGGCTGTCATCGCGTTTCATCGGGGAATCTACTGGGATCTCAATGACCGGGCACAGCCCTTTTATGACTTCCGCGAGATTGGCCCGCTCGGGCTGGCCAGCGCCATGATTACCAGGCCCGACGCCCGGTCCAACATGTTCCGCTGGAATCACCGGCGCGTGGCTGCCCATGCGCGGATGTGGTCGGACCCCACCGATCTGATGTTCGTGCGCACGCTTCATCAGCACAATGATTCTGGCCGGACGATCCCGCCGGGGGCGGAGCCGCTGGCGAAATGGCAAGGCAAGAAGATCTTGTCTGATCGTTTCGGGCTTGACCCCGAGGAAGTGCTGCCGCTGATGTGGCGGCAGTTTGCTTCCGACAGGGATGATGCCGGGGAATGATCCTTTCTCCCAACCTGAAAGGCGCGCTTCTGATGATGGGAAGCATGGCCGCCTTCACCTTCAACGACGCCTGCATAAAGCTGGTGGCGGAGGATTTGCCGCTCTTTCAGATCGTGTTTTTGCGCGGCATCCTGACGACGGTGTTCATCGGTGCATTGGCCTATGCGCTCGGGCTGCGCAGCCTGGCCATCCCGCGTGGGGATTGGGGCAGGGTGGCGGGCCGCACCGGGGCCGAGATCACCTCGATGGTGGCCTTCCTTGTGGCACTTGTGAACATGCCGCTGGCCAATGTGACGGCGATCCTTGCCGCGCTGCCCCTGACTATAACCCTCGCGGGGGCCCTGTTTCTGGGCGAGCCCGTGGGTTGGAAGCGTCTGGCGGCCATTGTCGTGGGCTTCAGCGGCGTCTTGCTGATCGTCAAGCCGGGGGCCGAGGGGTTCAACGTCTATTCCCTCGTTGCGGTTCTGGCGGTCCTGCTGGTCACCGCGCGGGATCTTGTCACGCGGCGGTTTTCTGACAGGGTGCCGTCGCTGGCCGTGGCGGTGATCACGGCGGGATCGGTCGGGCTGTTCGGCGGGGTTCTGATGCTTTGGCAGGGATGGGAGCCGATAACCGCGAGACAAGCCGGTCTGGTCGCCGGTGCAGCCTTCTTCATCATCGGCGGCTATCTCTTTTCCATCATGGTGATGCGGGTGGGGGAAATCGGTTTCGTGGCGCCCTTCCGCTATACGGCATTGGTCTGGGCGCTGCTTCTGGGCTGGTTCGTCTTTGGCGACTGGCCGCGTCCGCTGACCCTGTTAGGCGCGGCGATCGTGGTGGCAACGGGCATCTTCACGCTCTACCGCGAACGCAAGCTGCGCGAGGCGGCTGATGGCTGACGGCGGGGTGCAGGTTCTGGGGTTGTGCCGCTTTTCCTATCCGGCAGCGCTGGAAGGGTTCCAGACCCGGCACAAGACGATGGAGGACCGGCGCGCCGCGCTCTATGCGCCGGAGCGGTTGGACCCCCGGCTTTTCTGGTTCGAGCATATCCTTTTGCCCGGCATCCGGGCGCAAACCGGGCAGGATTTCACCCTGCTTTTGCTGATCGGCGATGATCTGCCGGACCCATGGCACAGCCGCCTGCATGCGCTGATTGATCCGGTACCGCAGATCCGGCCTGTCTATCGCCCGACCGGGCCACACCGGCAGGTCTACCGAGAGCTCCTGCAAGCCGCACGCGACCCCAAGGCGCGGGCGGTGGCGGAGTTCCGGCTGGATGACGACGACGCGGTTGCGTTGAACTACGTCACCAATATACGCCGCAGCTTTGGCCAGCTCAGGGATATCTGGCGGCCAAGGGGGCGGCTGGCGCTGGATCAGGGGAAGGGCGTTGTGGTGGCGGCGACCGGTCCCGATATCACGCTGACGCCGGTGCTGGCCCATTGTTGGGCCCCGGCGCTGACCGTCTATCTGCGCCCTGACGATGACGCCTGCGTCATGGACTTTCCCCATCAGCGGGTCTGGCAGCGGATGCCGCTTGTGTCGTTCACAGATCAGGTCATGTTCCTGCGTGGCGCACATGCGACGAATGACAGCCCGATCAGCCTGACCGGAACCCACCCGGCTGAGATTGATCCGGCAGAGCTGCCCGACCTTGTCAAACGGCGCTTTGAGGTGGATATTGAGGCCTTCCGGCGAGGTTGGGCCGCGTTGCAGCGAGGCTTCTGACCTGTGCATTGCGCGCCCCTGTGCGGCTGTTGACACCCTATCCGATTCCCCCTATACCGCGCGCCACCTGACCCCTTCGCGTTCATCGCGGCGTGGGTCCGGTATACAGATTTGAGTGGTCATGATCCGGGCCGTTTGTTGTGCCCCGATCCTCTGAGAATTCCACCGCTGTGTCCTCCAGGTAGGGAAGGGGCACATGCGGCCATAGACGTTTTTGTGTAAGCAACTGCGTCTGATGACATGAACGAGCGAAACGGGGAGACCCCATGCCGACGATCCAACAGCTGATCCGCAAACCGCGGCAGCCCAAAGTGAAGCGCTCCAAGTCCCAGCACTTGGAATCCTGCCCTCAGAAGCGTGGTGTCTGCACCCGCGTCTACACCACCACCCCGAAGAAGCCGAACTCGGCCATGCGGAAAGTGGCCAAGGTCCGTCTGACCAATGGCTACGAGGTGATCAGCTACATCCCCGGTGAAAGCCACAACCTTCAGGAACACTCTGTCGTCCTGATCCGTGGCGGCCGTGTAAAAGACCTTCCCGGCGTCCGTTACCACATCCTCCGCGGCGTGCTCGACACCCAGGGTGTCAAGGACCGCCGTCAGCGTCGTTCGAAATACGGCGCCAAGCGCCCCAAGTAAGAGGATCAACAGATGTCTCGTCGCCACGCTGCTGAGAAGCGCCAAGTTCTGCCCGACGCCAAATTCGGCGATACGGTGCTGACCAAGTTCATGAACAACCTGATGATCGACGGCAAGAAGTCGGTCGCAGAACGCATCGTCTACAATGCCTTTGACCGGGTCGAGAGCAAGCTCAAGCGCGCGCCCGTCGAAGTCTTCCACGAAGCCCTCGACAACATCAAACCGGCTGTCGAGGTTCGTTCCCGCCGCGTCGGTGGTGCCACCTACCAGGTTCCCGTCGAAGTGCGTCCCGAACGTCGCGAAGCGCTCGCCATTCGCTGGCTGATCGCCGCATCGCGCAAGCGGAACGAAAACACCATGGAAGAGCGCCTGGCAGGCGAGCTCGTCGATGCCGTGAATGGACGCGGTACCGCCGTCAAGAAGCGGGAAGACACCCACAAGATGGCAGACGCCAACAAGGCGTTCTCGCACTACCGCTGGTAAGCAATCGCGTCGGGGGAATGATCCCCCGGCGGTTTTCTCTTTTTCGCCAAAGGACCGAAACCAATGGCTCGCGACTATCCGCTCGACCGTTACCGGAACTTCGGGATCATGGCCCACATTGATGCGGGCAAGACCACCTGTTCCGAGCGTATCCTCTACTACACCGGCAAATCCCACAACATCGGTGAGGTGCACGATGGTGCAGCCACCATGGACTGGATGGAGCAGGAGCAGGAACGCGGCATCACCATCACCTCGGCTGCGACCACCACCTTCTGGGAGCGCACCGAAGATGGCACCAATGCCGACACGCCCAAGCACCGGATGAACATCATCGACACCCCTGGCCACGTGGACTTCACCATTGAAGTCGAACGCTCGCTGGCGGTTCTCGACGGTGCCGTTGCCGTTCTGGACGCCAACGCAGGTGTTGAACCCCAGACCGAAACCGTGTGGCGTCAGGCTGACCGCTACAAGGTTCCGCGCATCGTGTTCGTCAACAAGATGGACAAGATCGGCGCAGACTTCTTCAACTGCGTGCGCATGATCGAAGACCGCACCGGCGCGACCCCGGCCCCGATCCAGATTCCGATCGGCGCCGAGAACGAGCTGGAAGGCATCGTCGACCTCGTGACCATGAAAGAGTGGGTCTGGGCCGGCGAAGACCTGGGCGCGTCCTGGGAACAGCGCGAGATCCGTGACTCGCTCAAGGACACCGCCGAAGAATGGCGTGGCAAGCTCATCGAAAACGCCGTCGAAATGGACGACGAAGCGATGATGGAATATCTGGAAGGCAACGAGCCGGACGTTCCGACGCTGCGCAAGCTGATCCGTCAGGGCACCCTGTCGATGTCGTTCATTCCCGTGCTGTGCGGCTCGGCGTTCAAGAACAAGGGCGTGCAGCCCCTGCTCAACGCCGTGGTGGACTACCTTCCCAGCCCGCTGGACGTGGTCGACTACATGGGCTTCAAGCCGGGCGACGAAACCGAAACCCGGAACATCCCGCGTCGTGCCGATGACGACATGGCCTTCTCGGCCCTGGCGTTCAAAATCATGAACGACCCCTTCGTCGGCTCGCTGACCTTCACGCGGATCTACTCTGGTGTGCTCAACAAGGGCGATACCCTTCTGAACTCTACCAAGGGCAAGAAGGAACGCGTTGGCCGGATGATGATGATGCACTCGAACAACCGTGAGGAAATCACGGAAGCGTTCGCAGGCGACATTATCGCGCTGGCGGGCCTGAAGGACACCACGACCGGTGACACGCTCTGCGCAGTCAACGATCCGGTGGTTCTGGAAACCATGACCTTCCCCGATCCGGTGATCGAGATCGCGGTCGAGCCGAAAACCAAGGCCGACCAGGAGAAGATGTCCCAGGGTCTGGCCCGTCTGGCCGCCGAAGACCCGTCCTTCCGCGTCGAAACCGACCTCGAGTCCGGTCAGACCATCATGAAGGGCATGGGCGAACTTCACCTCGACATCCTCGTCGACCGCCTGAAGCGGGAATTCAAGGTGGAAGCCAATATCGGTGCGCCGCAGGTGGCCTATCGCGAAACCATCGGCCACGAAGTCGAACATACCTACACCCACAAGAAGCAGTCGGGTGGTTCGGGCCAGTTCGCCGAAGTGAAGCTGATCATCTCGCCGACCGAGCCGGGCGAAGGCTATTCCTTCGAATCCCGCATCGTTGGTGGTGCCGTGCCGAAGGAATACATCCCCGGTGTTGAAAAAGGCATCAAGTCCGTCATGGATAGCGGCCCGCTGGCCGGCTTCCCCGTGATCGACTTCAAGGTGGCCCTGGTCGATGGTAAGTTCCACGACGTTGACTCCAGCGTTCTGGCCTTCGAAATCGCAGCTCGCATGGGCATGCGCGAAGGCATGAAGAAAGCTGGCGCCAAGCTGCTGGAACCGATCATGAAGGTCGAGGTCGTGACGCCCGAGGATTACACCGGTGGCATCATCGGCGACCTCACGTCCCGTCGCGGTCAGGTTCAGGGGCAGGATACCCGTGGCAACGCCATCGCGATCGACGCCTTCGTGCCGCTGGCCAACATGTTCGGCTACATCAACACGCTGCGCTCGATGTCCTCGGGCCGTGCGAACTTCACGATGCAGTTCGACCACTACGAGCCGGTTCCGCAGAACATCTCGGAAGAGATCCAGTCCAAATACGCATAACGGGATGGCGGGGATGAACCCCGCCCTACCCACCCCCCGTAGGGCGGGGTTCCCCCGCCACCCGACCAGCTAAGGAGGCCATCATGGCAAAGGAAAAGTTTGAGCGCGGCAAGCCGCATTGTAACATCGGCACGATCGGTCACGTTGACCACGGCAAGACGACGCTGACGGCGGCGATCACCAAGTATTTCGGTGACTTCAAGGCCTATGACCAGATCGACGGCGCGCCGGAAGAGAAGGCCCGTGGCATCACGATCTCGACCGCTCACGTGGAATACGAGACCGACAACCGCCACTACGCCCACGTGGACTGCCCCGGCCACGCCGACTACGTGAAGAACATGATCACCGGTGCCGCCCAGATGGACGGCGCGATCCTGGTGGTGAACGCCGCTGACGGCCCGATGCCGCAGACCCGCGAGCACATCCTTCTGGGCCGCCAGGTGGGTATCCCCGCCATGGTCGTGTTCCTCAACAAAGTCGACCAGGTCGATGACGAGGAACTGCTGGAGCTGGTGGAAATGGAAGTCCGCGAGCTGCTGTCCGAATACGACTTCCCGGGCGACGATATTCCGATCATCGCGGGCTCCGCTCTGGCCGCCATGGAAGGCCGTGACCCGGAGATCGGCGAGAACAAGATC
>NZ_MNBL01000012.1 GCF_001879695.1 Nioella sediminis | reverse complement strand
TGCCCCCGTCGCCTTGCAGGCGCCTCCCCCGAGGTATTTTGACCAAGATGAAATGTCAGGTCATGCGGTCGCGGAGGTCTGACAGCACCGGGGTCAGGTCGCGGGCCGTATGGCTTGCCTCGCGCACCAGCCAGTCGAAATGGCGGGTCAGGGCGCGCACCCGGTCGCGGTCCCGGAACGCCACGTAGTAGCGGCCAAGATAGATCGCGGCGAGTTTCGGGCCGAAGATGGTGATCGGTGCGGAATAGACCCTTGCCGCGTCGTAGAGGAACAGCCGCAGCGTCGGGTAGAGCTGATCATGGACCGAGAGGATCCAGTCGATCTGTTCACGGCGGACCCCGGCGGGCAGGTCCATGTAATAGCCGGTTCCTTCGGCAAAGCTGCGCATCTCGTGCAGCGGCAGGGCAATCTCGTAGTCGCTTTCCGACGCGCGCATCCAGTCCAGCCGCGCCTCGGCCACGGCGATGGCCTGACCGGGGCTGCGGTTCATCGTGTCGGCATATTCCCATTCCATCACCGCGCGGGTCTTGAGCATGTCTGGCAGGGTGGCAGGCACATGGCGGATCTTGTAGCCTGCTGCCTCCTGGTGCCAGGCAAAGATCTGGTCATCGGCGGAGGTGGCCCGTTCGGCCTCGGTCAGGGTGGCGGTGAGCAGGTCTGCGCTGGCCTCGGGGCGGTCGGACAGGCCCAGAAGCCAGTCGGTCGAGACCGAGAGCGTCTCGGCGCAGGCTGCCACGAGATGGCCGCCGGGCATGCGTGCATCCGCTTCCGACAGCAATTGCGTTACGGTCGAACGGTCCACGCCCGCGGATCTTGCCAGGGCTGCGCGGCTGGTGCCTGTCTGTTCCATCGCCTCGGCCAGGCGGGTTCGGAACAGGGCGGCGCGATCCAGTTTGTTGATAATTGAGCGCATTGTTGGATATTATCATCAATGTTGAATTATTGTGGAGAATTCCCTGACTGCCTTGAAAAAGCAAGCCCTGATAGGAGGTTGAGGCAAGCACCAAAGAGTGAAGGGGACGATGATGCGGGTCGAATGGCCGACGCTTGGGCTGATATTGGCATGTTATGCGGTTTGGGGGGCGGGGCTGTTCTGGCTCCCTGCGATCTGGATGCCGCTGGCCGTTCTGGCGCTGATCTTGTCCATTGCGCTGCAAAGCTCTCTTCAGCACGAGGTCATTCATGGCCACCCGTTTCCGGGGCGCAGATGGGGGGCGGGTCTGGTCTATGCCTCGCTGAACCTTGCCATTCCCTATGGCCGCTTTCGCGATACCCACCTGTCGCACCATTTGGACAGCACCCTGACCGATCCTTATGACGACCCCGAAAGCAACTATCTGGATCCTGCGGTCTGGGGACGGCTGGCAAGCCCGGTGCGGGCGCTGCTGCGGGCCAACAACACGTTGCTCGGCCGGATGGTGCTGGGGCCGCTGATCGGGCAGGTGACCTTCATGTTTGCGGATTGGCGGCAGATCCGGGCGGGCAACCGGCGGGTGCTGCTGTCATGGCTGGGGCACGGGGCGATGATGGCCCTGATCCTGTGGATCGTCAGCATGTCACCGGTGCCGGTCTGGGCATATCTGCTGACCTGTTACGCGGGGCTTGCGGTGCTCAAGATCCGCACCTTCCTGGAACATCAGGCCCATGAAAAAGTGCGCGGGCGCACGGTGATCGTTGAGGATCGGGGGCTGCTGGCCTTCCTCTTCCTCAACAACAATTTCCACGTCGTGCACCATATGCATCCGCGCACGCCCTGGTATCGGCTGCCGGGGCTCTATTTCGCCAACCGCGACAAATACCTGAGCCGGAACGATGGCTATCGCTATCGCAGCTATGGGCAGATCTTCCGTCGGCACTTCCTGCGCGCCAAGGATCCGGTGCCGCATCCACTGTGGCCGCGCGACTGAATCGACTTGCCAAGCCGAGGGGGTGGGCGCATGAAGCGACATGCCCCTCTGGATACCCGTCACGATCCTTGCTGCCTTCATGCAGAACCTGCGGTTCCTGCTGCAACGGCATCTGAAAGTGACAAGCCTGTCCACGGCGGGCGCGACATGGGCGCGGTTTCTCTATTCCGCGCCAATGGTTCTGGTGATCGTGCTGGCGGTTTCCTCCGCCACGGGGCAGGCGTTGCCCGCCACCAACCTGCGCTTCTGGGCCTTCATCCTGTCGGGCGGTTTGGCGCAGATCGTGGCGACCATGTGCGTGGTGGCCCTGTTTGCGCGGCGCAATTTCGCGGTCGGCATCACCCTGAAGAAGACCGAGGTCATCCTGACCGCGCTGGTCGGGCTGGTGGTTCTGGGCGAAGCTGTGTCCCTGCCGGTCGTCGTGGCCATCGGGTTCGGCTTTGCGGGCGTGGTTTTGCTGTCGGACCCGCCCAAGGGGGACGTGGCCCTGCCCTGGCGGGCGCGGCTCTTCAACGTGGCCTCGGGCTATGGCCTGCTGTCCGGGCTGCTTTTCAGCGTCTCGGCTGTGGGCTATCGGGGTGCGTCCCTCGCTTTGCCTGACGGGTCCGTCTTCCTGCGCGCTTCTTTTACACTGTCGGCGGCCACCATGGTGCAGGCACTGGCACTTGGCGCGTGGCTGTTCTGGCGGGAACGGGAAGAGATCGGGCGCGTTCTGTCCAGCTGGCGCGTGTCGGGGCTGGTCGGGCTGACCTCGATGCTGGGATCGCTTGGCTGGTTCACCGCCTTCACCCTGCAAAGCGCGGCCTACGTGAAGGCCGTTGGGCAGGTGGAGTTGCTGTTTACCTTCCTGTTCTCGATCTTCTGGCTGAAGGAGCGGTCGTCGGCCAAGGAACTGGGTGGCGCGGCGCTGATCGTGCTGAGCTTGCTGCTGATCATCTGGGGGGCGTTCTGACCAATGGATATCGTTCTCAGCATCGCGCCGGTCTTCGCGCTGATCTGTCTGGGCTACGTGCTGCGCCGGGGCGGAATTCCGTCGGCGGAGTTCTGGAACCTCAATGACCGGCTTGTTTACTTTCTGCTGATGCCGGCCTTGTTCTACGTGCGGATTTCCACGGCAGAGCTGTCGGGTGAGACCCTGGCGACCCTGGCCACCGTGCTCTATGCGGCCTTCTTCGCGGCGATTGGATATGGCGTTTTCGTGGGCTGGCTGATCCGGCGCGACGGGGCGGTGGTGACGTCGCTTTTGCAGGGGGTGGGGCGGTTCAACACCTTCATCGCGCTGGCGGTGGCCGAGGCGCTTTATGGCGCGCCCGCGTTGCAGATCGCGGTGCTGGCGGCGGCGGCGCTGGTGCCGGTGGTGAACCTGACGGTGGTGAGCCTCTTTGCGCTTTACGTGCCGCGACCCGGGGCGCGGCCGGTGATATCCGCCCTGAAGGGGTTGGCAACGAACCCGTTGATCCTGTCGATCCTGGCAGGGTTGCTGGCCAATTGGCTGGAATTCGGCGGTCTGCCGGTGCTGCATGACACGCTGGCGGTGCTTGGGGCGGCGGCGCTGCCGATCATGCTGCTTTGCGTGGGGGCGAACCTGAAGCTGCGCGGGCTGTCTGGAGATGCGGTGCCGATTGCCCTGTCGGCCGTGGGTAAGCTGGTGGTGTTTCCCTCGGTGGTGCTGGCCATTGCCATGGCGCTCGGGGTGGAGCCGTTGCAGGCGCAGGTCCTGCTGATCTACGGGGCGCTGCCGACGGGTGTGGCGGCCTATACGCTGGCGCGGCAACTGGGGGGCGATGCGCCGCTGATGGCCGCGATGATCACCGTGCAGACGCTTCTGAGCTTTGCGGCCATGCCGATCTGGATCGCGGTTGGAGAGTGGCTCTTCCTGTAGGCTTTGGCGCGGGGAAGGGCCTTCGAAGGCCCTTTTGAACGCGGTTCGAACCGCGTTTCAAGCGGCTTGCAAGCCGCTTCCCCCCTCACAACCGTTCGAACCGGCTGATCTCGTCGAGATTGTTGAAGAACGGCACACCCGGCTGGTCGGTGCCGTTCAGGATGGCGCTTGTCTCGGCCAGCACCACCTCGGTGATGAACGGCATGTCGAACTTGCGCACCTCGTCCAGCGGCACCCATTGCAGGTGGCTCAGCTCATCCTCGGCCTTGCCGAAATCGTCCGGGTCATTGGCCAGCCTCTCGGCCTCTGCCAGGAAGAACCGTGCATCGAACCGGCGCGGGCGGCCCGGCGGGGTGATGGCGCGGAAGACGAAGCTCAGCGCATTGCCATCGGGCAAATGTCCGGTTCGCAGGTATCCACGCCAGCCCCGAGGCGCCTCGATCTGTCCCGCGCGAGGGTCTTCGGCCCCCAGAAGCAGCCCGGTTTCTTCCCACAGCTCACGGGTGGCGGCATTCAGCAGCGCCTCGGGCGCGGTCGTGCTTTGATTAGCCAGCCGCCGCAGACACTCTGCCCCCGCCGGGTTGGCGACCGGGATCTCGGCATCCACCGCATCCACCGCGCCGCCGGGAAAGACGAATTTCGACGGCATGAACACCGCGCTCTGTCCGCGCTGCCCCATCAATACGCGCGGGCGCGTGTCGGCGTCGCGCACCATGATGATGGTGGCGGCATCGCGGATCGGCGTCTCGGTCACAGCCCGTGCATCCTCTTCGCCCACTGGATGCCCACGAACACCCCCTTGAAGCGCGGCAGCAGGAAGAGCGACAGGGCCACGGTGCCGATGCCGAAGATCGCCAGCATCTCCATCGGGCTGGGTCGGTAGGCCATGAACACATGCAGCATGCCCGCCACCATCAGATGGCCCACGATCAGGATGGTCAGATAGGCGGGGCCGTCATCGGCGCGGGTCTTGGTCAGGTCCAGACCGCAGCAGTCGCAGCTGTCATTGAGCTTCAGGTAGCCGCGCAACACCCGGCCTTCGCCGCATTGCGGGCAGCGCCTGCGCCAGCCCTTGCGGACGGCGGGCCAGAAGGGACGCTCTTCCAACTCGGCGGTAATCGTTTCCGTGGCCATGGCGGCCTCCTCATGCGCGGTTTCTTGGATTGGTTCCATATCTAATCCTGCCGCGCAACAATCTAAACCCCACCGGGGCGCGGCAAACTGGCTGTGAAACTTTTTGCGACGGAAACCTTGGGCTGCCCCGTTCAAAGGTCAGACAGGCATGAAAAAGGAGATTGCAGATGTCGACCAAGAAAGCCCTGATGCTGAGCGTGCTCATTCCCGTTGGCCTTGCGCTGGCCCTTCCTGTGGCGGCCATGGGGCCGGGCGGACGCGGCGGTGACATGGAACGCCCGAGCTTCACCGAGCTCGATGCCGATGGCAATGGCGAGCTGACGCTGGAGGAAATGCTGGCGCATCGCGAGGCCCGGTTCGCAGAAGCCGATACCGATGGCGATGGCAACCTCAGCCGGGATGAAATGATCGCCGCGGCCATGGGCCGGGTGGAAGCCTCGATCGACCGCCGGATGGAGCGCTTCGATGACAACGAGGACGGCATGCTGAGCGCCAATGAACTGGACGACATGCGCCCCCGCGGCCCCGGACCGGAGCGTTTGTTCAGTCGCATGGATGAAGACGGTGACGGCGTGGTGAGTGCCGAGGAATTCGAGACCGCTGCGGCCAACATGATGCAGCGCCGCAGCGGTATGGGTGGCCAGGGGCGCCACGGTGGCGGTGGCGAAGGCCACGGTTGGCGGTGGGGTCAGTCTGACGAAGGCTGATCGCACAACCGATCATGACACGGGAAAGAGCGGCCTCTCCCCCCGGTCGCACTTTCCCCAAATGCGCAGGCGGGCTACGACAGGAGAATGGAGCCGTTGGATGCCGATCTGGACCAGCTTCAGGACGATGCCCTGATGGTGCTGTTTGCCAATGGCGAACCGGCAGCGGCCCGAATTCTGACCGCCCGCCTGCTGCCCCGGGCCCTGAGCCATGCCGCCCGGGTTCTGGGCGACCGGGCCGAGGCCGAGGATGTGGCGCAGGAGGCGATGTTGCGGCTCTGGCGCGCGGCGGCAAACTGGCAGTCCGGGGGCGCCAAGCCCTCGACATGGCTCTACAAGGTGGTGGCGAACCTGACCGTGGACCGGTTGCGCCGGTCGGGACGCGCCGTGGGGCTGGACGAAAGCGCCGAGCCCGAGGATGATCGGCCCGGTGCCGAGGAACAATTGGTGCAGGCCGGACGCATGGCGGCTTTGGATGCAGCGCTGGCCCGGCTGCCGGAACGGCAGCGACAGGCGGTGGTGCTGCGCCATATCGAGGGGCTTGCGAACCCCGAAATCGCCGACGCGCTGGAGATCAGCGTCGAGGCCGTCGAAAGCCTGACCGCGCGCGGCAAACGCGCGCTGGCTCAGGCGCTGGCCGGACAGAAGGAGGCCCTTGGCTATGACACATGAGCTGGACGATCTCTTTGCGGCGGCCCGCAAGGCCGAGGCGCCGGGCGACGATCTGGTGGCCCGGGTGCTGGCCGACGCGGCAGCCGTGCAGGCCGGGGCGGCGACGAGAGCCGCGCCCTCGGGGGGCGGCTGGATGTCGGGCCTGATGTCCGGGATCGGCGGCTGGTTCGGCGCAGGGGGGCTGGTGGCCGCCACAACGGCGGGACTTCTGATCGGATTCTACGCGCCGGACACCGTTGACACTGTCCTGGGCGGGCAATTGTCCGAACTGGGGCTGGTGACGCAGGACGATCTCATGCCGGGGCTGGCCTATCTGCTGCCCGGCGAAGGGGGATAGGAGATGACGGAACCCACCCAAGCCAAGCCACGCACGCGCCGGGGGATCAAGATTGCCCTGGGGTTGAGCCTGGCGGTCAACCTGCTGATCCTGGGCGCGATTGGCGGGGCCATGTTGAACGGGCGGCCCGACGGGTCGATCCGCGACCGGATGGACCTTGTGCGCACGCTCGGGCTGGGGCCGCTTGGCCGGGCCCTGGAGCGGGAGGACCGCAGCCAGATCGTGGCCCGCGTGGGTCAGGACCGGGCGCAGCTGCGGGCAGAGCGCGAGGCGCTTTTGGCCGCGACGCTCGCCTTCGTGACGGCGGTGGAGGCCGATCCGTTCGACCGCGAGGCCACCGCAGCGGCGCTGGCGCAGCAGCGCGACCACGTGCGCGGGCTGCAGGAGCGCGGACATGGGGCGCTGATGGAACAGCTGGAACGGATGTCACCTGCCGCACGGGCCGAATTTGCCACCCGTTTGCGCCAGTCGCTTGAGCGTCATCGCGACGATCGCCGGTAACCCCTTCCGTTTCGCCGCCTGCCGGCGTCGACCCGGGAGCGCCCCGTCTCAACCCCCGGCTTGCGCCGGAGGCCTCGACGGGACGCGTTGCCACGGATATGTGGTACGGTCGGCTCTGCAGGGGGTGCGGGCTATGTGGGTGTGAGTGT
>NZ_MNBL01000119.1 GCF_001879695.1 Nioella sediminis | reverse complement strand
ATCGCCGTTGAAATCGCCGACTCCCATGATCTGCCAGGCCGCGCTGGCCGTCCCGAGCGCGTTCCAGACCGGGCTGCCAGAGCCCATGGCCGAGAAGCCGATGCCGCCGGACGTATCGTTGCGCCAGAGGATGTCATCGGTCCCATCGCCGTCGAAATCACCGAGTCCACCGATCTGCCAGGCGGTGCTTTCACCCCCCAGAACGCTCCACGTGGGCGTACCACCCGACATGTCGAACATGCCGTACTGGCCCGTCGTGCCGTTCCGCCAGAGAATGTCGGAGGTGCCATCGCCCGTCAGGTCGCTTTCGGGGTCATGCTGGCTCACGCCCTGAATGCGCCCGTCCAGTGCTGCAACATCGGTGATGCCGTTCAGCGTCAGCGTGTTGCCACCTCCGAAATCGAGAACAAGATTGCCGTTGACCACAGTGGCCGATGACAGCACAGAGGCCAAATTTCCGCTCAGGGCTGGCGAGTCGATCTTTAGGAAATCGCCGGAGAAATCCTCGATC
>NZ_MNBL01000118.1 GCF_001879695.1 Nioella sediminis | reverse complement strand
GCCATCGCCCGTCAGGTCGCTTTCGGGGTCATGCTGGCTCACGCCCTGAATGCGCCCGTCCAGTGCTGCAACATCGGTGATGCCGTTCAGCGTCAGCGTGTTGCCACCTCCGAAATCGAGAACAAGATTGCCGTTGACCACAGTGGCCGATGACAGCACAGAGGCCAAATTTCCGCTCAGGGCTGGCGAGTCGATCTTTAGGAAATCGCCGGAGAAATCCTCGATCACATCCGCGCCACCCGAGTAACCGAAGGTATCTTCACCCGCACCGCCATTGAGCGTGTCGTTTCCGGACCCGCCATTGAGCGTGTCATTGCCGCCGTTTCCGTCAAGATCATCCGCGCCGCTGCCGCCATCGAAGGCTTCGCCATCCGAGGTTCCGACGAAGGAATCATCTTGTGACACCGATGCCCCGGAAATGGCGGTCGGGTCGATCGCCTGGCCGGGCGCATATGGGGCTGGCGCGGTTTGGGCCGGTGTGGTCTGATTTATGGACGCAAAAAGCGCGTTGAACTCCGCCTGGTTGGTGGGAGCTGGTGCGCTGCCCGCCAGCAAGAAAACATAGTCGATATCCGTGCTGCTATCGAAATGAGACAGGACAGTTACCGGCCCGGTGCTGAGATTGAGCTGATAGATATACGTCTCGTCTTCGTCAGCCACGGGAATAGGAACGCCGCCATTAAGAGAAAACTGGCTCGTGTAGGCCCCGTAGGAGCTCACGACATCCACCTCCGTAATGCCGAACAGATTTGTGACACCCTCCGGGACATCGGAATAAGACAGTGTGGCCCCTTCGGAAATCGTGAGTGTCAGGGATGCCGAGCCGACATAGGTCGTGGAATTGATGGCGAAACCCTGAAGAGTGACTGTCGACATTTAGATGCTCCAAATACTGGCCGTTCTATTGCCTCTGGACAGGATGAGGCCTTGAGCGGAATGTAATGAATATTGGCTTTATGTCGAGTCAATTAACTATTGTTAACCAACTGGTTACAATCTGTTCGCAAAACACCGGAATGGGCGCGCTCTACCGCTTTCCGGCATCAAGAGCACTCCGATCTACAGGTTGATCACTGCAAGTGAACTGTTGAAAAGCGCCATAAGGCGCAGCAATCACGCGAAATCGCTGTCGGCATAGCCCTGCAGATAAAGCAGCGCCGTCAGATCGCCGTGGTTCACGCGGATCTCGCATTCGGCCTGCACCGACGGCTTCGCATGTAGCGCCACGCCAGTGCCCGCGAGCCCCAGCATGCCGAGGTCATTGGCGCCGTCACCCACGGCGATCACGTCGGCGGGGGTAATGCCGATGCGGGTGGTGATGTCGTGCAGCGCCTGAACCTTGGCATCGCGCCCGAGGATCGGGCGCGCCACCTCCCCCGTCAGCTGGCCTGCCTCGGACAGCAGCGTATTGGCGCGGTTTTCGTCGAAGCCCAGATCGGCGGCGACCTTCGTGGTAAAGGCGGTGAAGCCGCCCGAGACCAAAGCGGCATAGGCCCCGTGGGTTTTCATCGTTGCCAGCAGCGCCTTGCCGCCGGGCATATGGGTGATGCGCGTTTCCAGCACACGGGTGATGACCTCTTCGGGCAGACCCTTCAGCAGGCCAACGCGTTCGATGAGCGCGCCTTCGAAATCCAGCTCACCATTCATGGCGCGCGCGGTGATGTCCTTCACGCGTTCCCCGACGCCTGCCTCATCGGCCAGTTCGTCGATGCATTCCTGCTGGATCATGGTGCTGTCCATGTCGGCGAGCAGCATCTTCTTGCGGCGGCCCTCTGCGGGCTGAACGATCAGGTCCACACCCTCGGCTTGCAGGCTCTCCCACACGTTCCACCGGTTTGCGGGCATCGCGGGCATCGCAAATTCCGCAGCCACATCGGGCGAGAGCCAAAGCGTGTCGCCCCCGCCCCAGGCGTTGCGGAGCGAGTCGACCAGCGCGCCCTCCAGCCCTGGCGTTGCGGGATTGGTCAGAAGCGTGGCGATGAACATGGGTGTGCCCCCCGTGGCTTGCGTTTGGCACGCATAAACCACGGGGGGAGCCGGATTTGAAGGGGCTCAGCCCGCGTAAGGAAGCGGCGGAAGGCTGCGCAGGTAGAGGATGATCGCGGCGAGGTCCTCCTCGGTCATGTTGGCAAGAAACCCGTAGGGCATCGGCGGGAACATGGGCGAGCCATCGGGCCGAACCCCTTGCGTGATCATCGCGGCGATCTCGTCGTCGCTGTAGCCCGCCAACCCGTCTTCGTGACTGGTGAGATTGGAAGCGACGGAGGTGCCCCAAGGCCCGTGGAATTCGAACCCGCCCCGACCGAGATCGGTGTCCACCATCGGGCCCATGGAGCCCATCGGTGTGTGGCATTCCATGCAATGCGCAATCGGCCCGGCCAGGTATTCGCCATACTCCACCGTTACGCCCGCAGGGATGTCCGCCACGCTGTCCACCGGCGGGCCATAAGCGGGGGGCAGGGGGATGTTGTAGGCGGAGCGGCCGGGGTCGTTGTCGACGGCCGGAACCGTGCGCAGATAGGCCACGATGGCGGCGAGGTCGGTGTCGCTGAGGCCCCGGTAGAAGGTGAAGGGCATCGGCGGGCCGATGACCGAGCCATCGGGGCGGATGCCTTCTCGGATCGCGCGGGCGAGGTCCGCGTCGGTCCACTGGCCGGAGGGGCCGGCGGGGGTGATGTTGGGGGCGATGGCGGTGAACATGTCGTTGGCTTCGACCAGCCGGCCGCCCAGTTCCTGCCCTTCGATAAAACCAGTCGGCCCCATCGGCGAGTGGCAGTTGCCACAGCCTGCGGGTCCGGTCACGAGATACTCTCCACGGGCAACAAGATCATCGTTCTGGGCAACGGCGGGCGCGGCCATCAGAACGGTTGCGGCCAGGGCCGCCTTTGTCAGTTTGTGCATTGGGTCCTCCCGTCTTCCGGCCCGATCAGAGGTTTTCGAAGGCCGGATTTCTACCCTAGCACGAAAAAATGCCCGAATGTCCAGATGTTACCCGAAATGGTTGTGTCTTGCTCTTGTTTCCGATCGTGAACGCGGGACGCGTAGATTTTTCCTGAAACGACTGTTTTGACGATTTTTCCGACTTGTGCACCCCCGCGGCTGGCCGTATTTCCGGCGGTGGGACACCCCTCCCCAACGAGGGGCGCATATCTGGAAGGATACCAGCAATGGTGACGACTACCCCGGCAACGCGGCCGGCAAACCCGCGTTTTTCCTCTGGCCCCTGTGCCAAACCCCCCACCTGGACTCTCGATGCATTGAAGGACGCGCCCCTGGGCCGCAGCCACCGTGCCGCTATCGGTAAGGACAAGCTGAAGGCTGCCATCGAAGGAACGCGCGAGGTCCTCGGCATCCCCGCAGACTACAAGATCGGCATCGTGCCCGCGTCCGACACCGGCGCCGTGGAAATGGCGCTGTGGTCGCTGCTTGGCGCACGCAAGGCCACCATGGTTGCCTGGGAAAGCTTCGGCGCGGGCTGGGTCACGGATGTGGTCAAGCAACTGAAGATCGACGCCGAGGTGAAGACCGCAGAGTATGGTCAGATCGTCGATATGGCGGCGCTGGATTATGACACGGACGTGGTGTTCACCTGGAACGGCACCACGTCTGGCGTGCGCGTGGCCAATGGCGACGTGATCCCGGCGGATCGCGGGGGCCTGACCATCTGCGACGCGACCTCTGCCGCTTTTGCCATGGACCTGCCCTGGGACAAGCTGGATGTCACCACATTCAGTTGGCAGAAGGTCATGGGCGGCGAGGCGGCCCACGGGATGCTGATCCTGTCCCCCCGTGCTGTCGAACGGCTGGAAAGCTACACCCCGGCCTGGCCGTTGCCCAAGATCTTCCGCCTGACCAAGGGCGGCAAGCTGATTGACGGCATCTTCACCGGCGCAACCATCAATACGCCTTCGATGCTGTGCGTGGAGGACTACCTTTTTGCGTTGGATTGGGCGCGTGAGGTTGGCGGGCTGGAAGGTTTGATTGCCCGGTCCACCGCCAATGCGCAGGCGATCTGGGACTTCTGCGACCGGCATGACTGGATTGCCAACCTTGCTGAAGTTGAAGCTACCCGGTCGAACACCAGCGTCTGCCTGAAGTTCACCGACGCACGGATTGCCGATGGGGCGGGTTTTGCCAAGGCCGTGGCCAAGCGGCTGGAGGCCGAGGGGATTGCACTCGATATCGGGGCTTACCGTGACGCGCCGGCCGGTCTTCGCATCTGGTGCGGGGCGACCGTGGAGACCTCGGATATCGAGGCGATGCTGCCCTGGCTGGAATGGGCCTTTGAGGCTGAGATCGCCGCACAGGCCGAAGCCGCCTGACGTGGTGGTGGGCAAAACTGCCCACCCTACACCTTCCCGTTTCCCCGTGCGTAGGGTGGGCAGTTTGCCACCGGTACGCCTCGACAAAGGACACAGCCAAATGGCCCCCAAAGTTCTCGTTTCCGACAAACTCAGCGAAACCGCCGTCCAGATCTTCCGCGATCGCGGCATCGAAGTTGATTTCGAACCCGGTCTCGGCAAGGACAAGGACGCGCTGCTTGCCAAGATCGGTGAGTATGACGGCCTTGCCATCCGCTCCGCCACAAAGGTGACGGAAAAAATCCTTGCCGCCGCGACAAACCTCAAGGTGATCGGCCGCGCCGGGATCGGCACCGACAATATCGACAAGCCTGCCGCGTCCAAGAAGGGCGTGATCGTCATGAACACCCCCTTCGGCAACATGATCACCACCGCCGAACACGCGATTGCGATGATGTTTGCCGTGGCCCGGCAGATCCCCGAGGCCAGCGCCTCGACCCATGCTGGCAAGTGGGAAAAGTCGAAATTCATGGGGGTCGAACTGACCGGCAAGACCCTTGGCGTCATCGGCGCGGGCAATATCGGCGGCATCGTCTGCGACCGGGCCCGTGGTCTAAAGATGAAAGTCATCGCCTACGATCCCTTCCTGTCGGAAGAGAAGGCCGACAAGATGGGCGTGGAAAAGGTGGAACTGGAAGAGCTGCTCAAGCGGGCCGATTTCATCACGCTGCACGTGCCGCTGACCGACCAGACCCGCAACATCCTGTCGGCGGATAACCTCGCCAAGACCAAGAAGGGCGTGCGCATCATCAACTGCGCGCGGGGCGGGCTGGTTGATGAAACCGCGCTGGCGGAGCTGCTGAAATCGGGCCATGTCGCGGGGGCGGCTTTCGACGTGTTCGCAGAGGAACCGGCCACGGAAAACCCGCTGTTCAACCTGCCCAATGTGGTTTGCACGCCGCATCTTGGCGCGGCAACGACCGAGGCGCAGGAAAACGTGGCGCTGCAGGTGGCGGAACAGATGGCCGACTACCTGCTGACCGGTGCCGTGCAGAACGCGCTGAACATGCCGTCGGTCACGGCAGAGGAAGCCAAGGTCATGGGCCCTTGGCTGAAACTGGCGCAGCATCTGGGCAGCTTCGTGGGCCAGCTGACCGAAGAAGCCATCGAGGAAATCCGCATCACCTATAACGGGGTTGCGGGGACGATGAACCTTGAGGCGCTGAATTGCGGCGTCATCGCGGGGATCATGAAGGCGGTGAACCCGGATGTGAACATGGTTTCCGCCCCCGTGATCGCGCGGGAACGGGGCATCGAAATCTCGACCACCACGCAGGACAAGTCCGGTGCGTTCGAAGGTTATATCCGGCTGGAGGTCGTGACCCCGCACCGCACCCGGTCCATCGCGGGCACTGTGTTCTCTGACGGTAAACCGCGCTTCATCCAGATCAAGGGCATCAATATCGACGCCGAGATTGGCGAACATATGCTCTACACCACCAACGAGGACGTGCCGGGCATCATCGGGACGCTCGGCCAGACCATGGGCGAAAACGGCGTGAACATCGCCAACTTTACCCTTGGCCGGTCCGGTGCGGGCAAGGATGCCATCGCGCTTCTGTATCTCGACGCGCAGCCCCCGGCGGACGTGCTGGAGAAACTGCGCGCCACAGGCATGTTCCAGCAGGTCGCGCCGATGCAGTTCGACGCCGCCTGAAACTGACGTGTCAGCCCGTCAAAGCCCCGGTCTCTGGCCGGGGCTTTTTCGTTCAGGCTTGCGGTTTGGGCCTGTTTCACTCCATCCTTCACACATGAGCACCAACCCGCCTTTCGTCCTGGATGATTTCCTACCCTACCAGCTGGCCGTGGTGGCCGAGCGGGTCAGCGGCCAGTTCGCGCGCCACTACAAAGAGATGTTCGGCCTGTCCCGGTCCGAATGGCGGGTTCTGGCGCATCTGAGTCAGCAATCGGCCGTTTCGGTTCGCGAAATCTCGGCTCAGGCTGTGCTCGACAAGTCCAAGGTCAGCCGGGCCGTGTCGCGGTTGGAAGAGATGGGCTATATCAGCAAGACGACCTCACCTGCTGACCGGCGTCTCGTCGTATTGGCGCTGACGGAAAGCGGCAGGGGTATCATCAATGCGCTGACACCGATTGCCGAGAGATATCAGACCGAGGTGCTGAAATCGCTCGCGCCGGATGCGGAGGGGTTTCAAAGCGCGCTGAAACGGCTCATGGCGGAACCCGCGCAACGCGGGTAAACAGCGTTCAGGGGAATTTGGCATATTGCCCGCCTGCTGGCGGGTTGGAGTCTTTGGAGGACTATAAATGACCGATATCGTGATCCTGTCCGGTGCCCGGACGGCCATCGGCACCTTTGGCGGATCTTTGGCCGCGACACCCCCGATCGAGCTTGGCACCGTTGCCGCCAAGGCCGCGCTGGAGCGTGCGGGTGTGGATGGCAAGCAGGTGGGGCATGTGGCTTTTGGCCATGTGATCAACACCGAACCGCGTGACATGTACCTGTCCCGCGTCGCCGCCATGCAGGCGGGCATTCCCGACACCACGCCCGCGATGAACGTGAACCGCCTGTGCGGGTCTGGGCTTCAGGCCATCGTGTCGGTGATGCAGAACCTGATGCTTGGCGATGCGGAGTTCGGCCTTGCCGGTGGTGCCGAAAGCATGAGCCGCGGACCCTACATCGTGCCGGCCATTCGTTGGGGTCAGAAGATGGGTGATATGGGCGGCACGGACATGATGGTCGGCGCGTTGAACTGCCCGTTCGGCACTGGCCATATGGGTGTGACGGCGGAAAATGTCGCAGAAGAGCATGACATCACGCGCGAGCAGATGGATGCCTTTGCCGTGGAAAGCCAGAAGCGGGCCATCGCCGCCATCGAGGCTGGCTATTTCAAGGATCAGATCGCCCCGGTCGAGGTGAAGGTCAAGCGCGATATGGTGCCCTTCGACACCGACGAACATCCCAAGGCGTCCACCATGGAAACGCTGGCCGGGCTGCGGACGGTGTTCAAGAAAGACGGGCGGGTCACGGCGGGCAATGCCTCGGGCATCAATGACGGCGCGGGCGCGCTGGTTCTGGCGCGGGCGGATGCGGCAGAGGCCGCTGGCCTGAAACCCCGCGCGCGGATCATCGGCTATGCCCATGCAGGTGTGCGGCCCGAGGTGATGGGCATCGGCCCGGTGCCTGCGGTCCAGAACCTGCTGGCGCGCACCGGCCTGTCGGTTACCGATTTCGACGTGATCGAATCGAACGAGGCCTTCGCCGCACAGGCGCTGGCGGTGAATAAGGGTCTGGGGCTTGACCCCGCCAAGGTGAACCCCAATGGCGGCGCGATTGCGCTGGGCCACCCGGTGGGCGCGACCGGCGCGATCATCACCGTGAAGGCCCTGCACGAGCTGGAACGCACCGGCGGCAGCAAGGCGCTGATCACCATGTGCATCGGCGGCGGTCAAGGCATCGCGATTGCCATCGAACGCATCTGATCTGAGCGACACGAAAATGAAAACCCCCGGTGCCATATCGGCATCGGGGGTTTTTTTTGTTGGAACCGGCGGGATGGGGAGAGGGGCACCCTGCCGGTTCCGGCCCGTGAGTGATGGGCATCAGTCTTCGAAGCGCGATTCTTCAGCCAGCTGGGCGAAAATGCGGGCCGCGACTTCGTTGTGGCCAAAGCTCTGGGTCGAAATCACTTCGGTGCCGCTATTGGTGAGGTAGGCTGCGATGGCGTGATCATCGTCTTCCTGGACCTGACGAACACGGGCGTCGAATGCAACCGAAGCGTCAACCGGACCTGCGCCGCCGTTCAGAATGAAGGCCACTTCCGCATGGTCGTTGTCGGACATGGCCTGGCTCAGGCGGACCAGTTCGGACGTGGAGTAGGTGCCGGGTTCAACACCCAGTGACGCGGCAAGGTTGTCGGACGCGAATGCAGCGGGGGCGGCAAGGGCGGTCACAAGGGCGGTGGTGAGTGCGATGGTTTTCATGGGTCTTTCCTTTCGAGTGTCTTTTGCAGTGCGTTTGCGTTTGAAGGCGTTGTGCCTCCGATGACACTCAACTTAGGGGCTTGAGTTTGGTGTTTCATCCAACGAAAGCGGGATAATTGCGTGAGGTTGGTGCGCATGTGCACATGCCCATCTGCGGCATAGCCCAGAGCGTCACTGTTGGTGACGGCTGTGTGATCTCGTGAAACTTATCGGCCATTCAGCGCGTTGGTTCTTCTGGGAAATGCTGTGCGACGCTTGCGGATGCCTGTGGCCGGCGAATCCCCGGCATCGGGTGTTCGACGACTCAGGGGGCCGCGACTTCGACCGTGATGCGGGCGGCCCGGCCCATTGAATCTATAACCGTCAGCTCCCCGAACCCGGGCCCAGTAAGGTCAAGCGTCATCTGACGATCCCGGTTGGCAGTGCTTACCGGTGTGCCATTCCAGAGCCAGGTGAAGGGTGGCCTGCCCCTGTCCACCCGCGCCATCAGGGGCAGGCCCGGCTGGCTGGCAAGCACGGCGCCATCTGGGGGAAAGGCGATCTCGGGGGCATTTGGGTCTGTGGTGGGTGCAGAGCGGCTGGCAAATCGTTGCAGCGGTTCGGGCAGGTCGGAATGGCTGACCGTCAACGCACCGGGGGGTGGGGCTGGCAGCGGTGTCAGGCGTGGGGAGACGCGGGCAAAGGCCTCGAACAGCAGCGGCGCGGCCACATCGGCCCCGAAGGCGCCGGGCACCGAAGCGCCATCGGCACGGCCCAGCCACACGCCCACCACATGCCGCCCGTCATAACCAAAGGCCCAGGCATCGCGGTGGCCGTAGCTGGTGCCGGTCTTGTAGGCCAGCCCGTTGCGCGGCGCATTGGCGGGCGGGATCATGTCGGACAGGATGTCACCCACATACCAACTGGCCACGGGGGACAGTATTTGCACCGGATCGCCCGCGCGGTCGCCCTGCCGGTAATGCAGCGGCACGTATTCCCCGCCTGAGGCCAGCGACCCATATAGGCGCATCAGGTCTTCCATCGTCACGCCGACACCGCCAAGCGCCACGGCCAAGCCCGGCTGACCGGCGGGCAGTTCCGGCTCCATCCCCGCACGGCGCATGCGGTTCATCAGCTCTGCGGGGCCAAGTTCCTCCAGCAGCGACACCACGGGGATGTTGAGAGAGGCTTGCAGAGCGCGACGGACAGACAGCTCGCCCCGGAAGACGCGGTCGAAATTCTGGGGTGCGTAACTGCCGAACCGGGTCGGGCGATCCTCGATCAGGCTTTCGGGGTGGATCAACCCGGCCTCGAAGGCCAGACCGTAGACCAGCGGCTTGAGAGTGGAGCCGGGCGAACGCAATGCCTGCGTCATGTCAACGAAGCCCTGCAGCGGGTTGTCGGAATACTCGGCAGATCCGACCGAGGCCAGAACCTCGCCCGTCTGGTGATCCATCACCATGATCGCGGCATTCAGCCGGGTGCCCTGCCCGCGCACCGCCTCTCGCGCCAGCGCCTCCATCTGAGCCTGCAAGGTCGCGTCGATGGTCAGCCTGTGCTGCCCTGTGGGGTCTTCGGCCAGCATCCTGTCGGACAGGTGCGGGGCCAGCAGCGGGAAGTCGCGGCGCTCGGTGGGCAGAGGTTCGGCCATGGCCGAGGTCGCCTCTTCCTCGGACAGAACGCCGAAGGTCACGGCGCGGGCCAGTACGCGGTCGCGGGCGATATGGGCGTTTTCCGGGTTGCGGTCGGGGCGTCGGCTGTTGGGGGCCTGGGGAATGGCGACCAGCAGGGCGGCCTCAGCCGTCGTTAGCTGACGAGGTTCCTGCCCGAACCAGGTGAAGGTCGCGGCGCGGATGCCCTCGATATTCCCGCCATAGGGTGCGAGATGCAGGTAAAGCGTCAGAATCTCCTGCTTGGTCAACTGCCGTTCCAGCGCCAGTGCCAGCCGCATCTGCCTGAGCTTGCCGCGCCAGGAACCTGTGCCGCTGTCCTCCAGCAGGCGGGCAACCTGCATGGTGATGGTGGAGGCGCCCGAGACGATCCGCCCATTGGTGATCGCCTGCCACCCGGCCCGCGCCATGGCCCGCCAGTCGACGCCGGCGTGGTCGTAGAACCGCCGGTCCTCGAAATTGAGCAGCAGTTCGATGAATTCGGGGTCCACCTCGGCCAAAGTCACAGGCAATCGCCAGCGACCGTCCTCGACCGTATAGGCGCGCAGGAGCGTTCCGTCGCGGTCCAGCACTTCGACCGATGTGATGGGCACCAGCGGCGGGATGACCGTCGCGTCGATCCACGCATCGAACAGGTCCCGCGCCAGCCCGACCGCCAGCAGCAGCGCCGCCAGCCAGAGGAAAAGCCTCGCCCTGATCACTCGGTGATCACCACATGGCCCGAGGCCGTCTGAGCGCGGAAGGCGGGGCGGTACATGTCCTCGACCGAGGCCGCCGGGTGGTGGAAGCTGCCGGGTGTCACGGCACGCACGATATAGGCCAGCCGCATCAGGTCACCGCGCCGGTGTGTGACGGCGGCAAGGAACCTTTCTTGCCGGAACTCCGTATGATCGGTGAAGTCGGTCACATCCAGATCGCTGAGCGTGCCGATATCGCCCGCGCGCAGCAGGTTGGGATTGTCGATTTCGAAGCCCGCGGGCAGCGGGTCGTTCACCATCAGCCGCGCGGTGCGGTCGGTGAAGCCAACCACGTTCAGCACCACGACCAGCCGTGTGCCGACGGTGACCTCGGACGGGTCGGCAGGAACGCCATCCAGCGTCATGTAGCTGCGCGTGATGCGATAGCCGTTGCCGCCCTCTTCCGTCGCGCCCTCTGCCTGACCGTAGCGGGTCAGCGTCAGGGTTTCTGGCCGGTCGCCGGTATTGGTGAGGGTCCGGGTGGTCGGATCGCCCGCTTCCAGAACTTCGATCAGCGGGCCGGTGACATCCGCCCCGTTCAACGTCAGCGACGACAGCCCGTCCATGTCGATCAGCGCATCTGCGGCCAGAAGGCTCCACACCGCTTCCTGGGTAGAGACATTGGCACTGGGCGCGGGCAGGGCGGCAGCGAGCGCATCAAGCGGAATGGCCTGCGACCCGGCCCCGGCGGCCAGTGTCAGCAGCGCGGTGGCGTCGCGGCGTCTTGTGCCGAAATCAGCCCGCCAGCCGGTGGTTTCAGACGCAAGGCTCTGTCTCAGCAGCAACTGATAGCCCTGCCGGAACATCGCATCGGCGCGTGGCTGATCCCCATACATCGCCAGCGCCGCGCCCAACTGGCCAAGCGCCAGCGGAGTGGCAAAGGCATCGGCCTTCACATCGGCATAGTAGCGCAGGTCACCAATCGCTGCCGCGCCCTCGCGGGCCAGAACCATCAGCGAATAGGCGATGGATTCGCCCCCTTCCTCGAAATCGGAGGCGGTGGCGACATGGTTGCGCAGCGCGTCCAGCGCCGATTGGAAGGCGAGGTCGGGCACCGCATAGCCCTCCGCCCTCGCGCGCGACAGGAAGTCGGTGACATAGGCATCAAGCCACGGATCGCCGGAATAGGCCCCCCATAGGCCAAAGCCGCCATTGGCGGCCTGGTTCACCAGCACCGCGTCAATGGCCTGCTGGATGCGGAGCGCAAGGTCATCGGCATGGGCAAGGTCCAGCGCCTCGGCCACATCGGCCATGTAGAGCAGCGGCATCGCCTGGCTGGTAACCTGTTCGGTGCAGCCATAGGGGTAGCGGTCGAGCATCTGTAACAGCCCCGGCGCGTCGAACCGGGCAAGGGGACCGGCGGACAGGGTCGCCCGGCCCGTGCCGGGGCGCAGGCCCGCCAGCACGGTTGCGTCAAAGTCGAGGCTGTCGCCGGGGGCGAGGGTAAACCGAGAGGTCACGGCGGTGACGGGATCGTTCGACTGCACCACCAGCCGCAATGTCCGCGACAGCCGCTGCCCGTCGGGCGTGATCAGGGTGACGTCCACCTGTTGCTCGCCAAGCTGCTCCAACGCAAAAAGCGGCACGCGCAGGCGTTCGGTCTCGCCTTCCTCCAACGTTACGGCAGAGAGGATGGACCCGATGTTCAGCCCCGCAGAGGTCTCAATCTCAATCGGCATCAGCCCGGTGGGGCCCTCCGCATGGGTCACTTCCAGCAGCAGCCTTGCGCTGTCGCCCGGCGCCATGAAACGCGGCATGGAGGCGGTGACAACCACCGGATCACGCACCAGAACATCGGCCTCGGCCTGCCCGATGCCGGTCTCGTTCCAGGCCATGGCCATCACGCGCACGGTGCCGTTGAAGCTGGGAATGTCGAAACTGACACGCGCCAGCCCGTCCGCATCCACTGTGACAGGGCCGGAATGGAAGGCCACCAGCGCCTCGGTCGGGGGTGGGGCCTGCATGCGGGCACCGGCACTGGCATCGCCCCCTTGCCGGATCGCGCCGGGGTCACCCCCGCCGGAAATCAGCCGCCCATAGAGGTCGCGGATACCAACGCCAAGACGCCGCTGACCGAAGAAATGCCCCATCGGGTCGGGCGACTGGAAGCCGGTCAGGTTCAGGATGCCCAGATCGACGGCGGCAATGCTGGCGTAGATTGTGTCGCCCGGTTCGGCATTGCCAACGCGCAGGACAACCTCCAGCGGGCCACGGGGGGCGGAGGTGATCGGGGCTTCCATCACCACATCCAGCGCGCGGGGGCCGGGATTGACGGTGGCATGCACCAGCCCAAGCGAGCGCGCAGGCATCTGCGCTGGCAACCCCTCCAACGGACGCAGGAGCGTTGCGGTCACGTAAGCGCCATTGCCCCATTCCTCTGTCACCGCCAGCGGGAAAGTGTCGGGGGCATCGCCGATGGTCACCAGTTCCTGATGGATCAGCCGGTTCGACATGACCCGGATCAGGACCAGTCCGCCGGACCGGGGCACCACGCGCAACCGCGCTTCGTCGCCCACGTCATAGCTTTCGGCATCGAGCGAGACCTCCAGCAGATCGGGCGTGCCCACGTCATCGCCCCCGCCATACCACCCGGCGCGGAAGCTGACAGAGCTGGCCGTGTAGCGGCCCTCGGTGCTTTCCACGCGCAGTTCATAGCGCCCCCAATCGGCGGGAGCGGAGATTGCCACAGGGTCAGCGCCAAGCACGGCCTCGCCATTGACAATGCGGGTACGGGTTGTCACCGGTTCCCAGTTCCAGCGCCCGTTCTGCGTGTACCACTGATAGCGCCGTTCGACCCGGTTCAGGGTCCAGCGCACCGGCTGCGCCTCGGCTCCGACGGCGATCAGGTGAAACTGGGCATCCGTGCCTTCGGGCAGGGTGCCGTCAAAGAGCGGGCGAATGCCAATGAGCGTGCCCGAAGGGTCGAGGGGCCGTCTGATCTGCCGCTCCACCGGGCGGCCAGATCCTTCGGTGACGCGGGCGGTGACGCTCATCGTCCAGGGATGTGGCAGGCCGTCGATCTCTGGCAGAGACAGCTCAATCCGGGCCGCGCCGGTGGCATCTGTTCCTTGACCATCCGGCAGGCTGTAGCGAATTCGGTCGGGGTGGTCGTCATATCGGCCAAAGCGGTAACCGGGGAAGGCCTCCAGCGTTGCGACTGGGCGCAGAACCCATTCGCCTTCGATCGGCAATTCACCTGCGGGGGCCCCAAAGAGGTAGTCGGCCTGAAGGTCCAGCACGGCGGGCCGGTCGAGGGGTTGCGAGCCTTCGGGCAAGGACAGCTCCACGTCGATGCGTTCCGGCAGGAAATCCTCGACCAGCAGGGTTCGGCTGGCCAAGGGCTGCGCGTCGGGGTCGGCATGGACAGCCAGACGCCAGGTGCCGCGCGGCACATTCGCGCCCAGGGGCATCTGCCAGACGAAGCCGCCCGCACCGGTTTCCTCCAGCACCATGCGGCTGTATTCGACGCCATCGGCGCGTGTCAGAATGGCCGTCAGCGGAAGGCCCGGCAGGGCGCGGGATTGCCCGTCGCGGGCCAGGGCGGTGGCGTGGATGGTTTCACCCGCCCGATAAGCGCCGCGTTCTGTGGTCAGGAACAGGTCAATCGGCGGCGCGGCGGGGCGGCCCTCGACCCCCCGGTCAGAGAGGTCGAACTCCGCCTCGCGCAGCGACAGGAAGGCGAAATCGCCCTCCTGTTCCACGGTGATCATGGCGGGCGATGCCCCGGCCCGGCCTGCGGTCAGATCGGCGGGAAAATGCACCCGGCCCTGCCGGTCGCTTTCCAGTTCGGCCAGAACCCGGTTCGATTCAGACACCAGGCGCACGGTGGCCCCCTCGATGCCGGAGGTATCGGCCAGAGACCGCACGATCACATGGACACCATCCACCCCAGAAACGGCAGAAAGCCCAAGGTCAGAGACGAAAAACCACTGCGTCGCAGGGGGCAGGTCGCGCCCCTCGGGGCTGTCGATCCGGGCCTCAAGCGCATAAAGACCGGGGTCGAGCGTGGCCAGAACCTCGCCCATGGGCAGGCTGGTGGTGACGTCCTGATTCAGCCGGTTAGAGACCTCTCCCACCCCTTCCCAGACGGTTTCGGCCAGTTCGGTCGAGAACCGGTTCACTTCCCACTGGTTCAGGGGGCGCCCGAAATAGTCGTCCTGCAGGCTGCGCACGATATTGCGGTCGGTCACGGAATAGAGCCGCAATGCCACCTCGTCGGTATTCACCGTCACAATGGGCAGCGCGCCGCCCGCAAGACGCGGCAGAACATAGGCGCGGCCCGGAAACCGCAATGTGGGGGATCGGTCGCGCACATAGAGCCGCAGGGTGGCCGGGTTGTGCAGGGTTTCGCCCGAGGCGGCAGGCAGGCCCGCGCGCAGGGTGAATTCATAGCGCTGCCCATGCTGGACGCCCGAGATGCAGAACTGTCGGTTCTCAGCCTCGACCGACAGGCCGCTCACCGTGGTTTGCAGGAAATCCGCATGGGTGACACCGCCTGCGATATCTTCCGAGAAGATGGCGCAGATGCGCGGTTCGGCGGCGTCGTTTTCCACGCGGGTCGTGGTCACGCGGAAGCCGTAGAGCCCGATTGCACGTTCAAGCTCTGCTTCCAGCGCCTCTGATGGGGCCTCGGCAATCGCAAGTCGCAGCGCGAAGATCATGCTGCGGCCCCGGCTGTTTTCTTCCAATGCACGGGCCAGCAGGGCGGCGGCGTCAGACAGTTGTTGTCCGGGTGCGGCCCGCAAGGTGGCATTGGTGGCCGCCGTCAGGGCGGTGCGATTCAGGTTGCGCTGTTCGGTCCGGCTGGACACCTCGATTTCCAGCGCCAGACGCGCAAATTCCATCCAATGGGCAGGGTCGTCTGTCACGGTGATGGCAGAACCATAGAGCCGCATGGCCTGCTGGAACTCTCCCTCTTCCAGCCGCGCTTCGGCGGCGGCGAGAATACGTTCTGCCGTCCAGGTCCCGGCATAGTGGCGGCGGGGCAGCCCTTCGGCCTCGATGCGCGCCCTGGACAGATCAGTCTCACTCAGGAAATCCAGTTGCTCCAGACGGTCCTCCAGCCGCGCCAGAACCGCCGGATCGGTGTCGCGCACCGTGGCGGACATGGCCCCGTCATAGGACTCCATCGCAAGGACATCGGTTTTGGGAAAACAGCTGCCATTGCGTTCGTTGAAGGTGAAGGCGGCACAATCCGAATCTGCCAGGCAAGCCCGAATGCACCCGATCAGCGAGGTGTCATAGATCGGTGTCAGGTCCGCACCGGGAAAATCCGTATCCTGGGTGATTGCATAGAACCGCTCGGCCACGGGCCCGTCCTGGGCGGTGGCCATCAGGGGCAGCAAGGACATCAAACCAGCCACGATCAACGCGCGCATGGGAACCTCCGGATCAGAAATCGTATCAAAAAAAGACTTTCTCATATGCTGCCATGACCGGCCCCTTGGAGTCCATGCCGCGGCGCCCGTCTTAAGCAGATGGAAAGGAAACCGGCGTCATTCTGCCGGTCGGAGAATGGATTCGGGTGAGACAGGGCATGGATGGCACCGGCTTCGACGATCGTTTGGCGCGCGAACGCCGGGCGCGGCTGGCGGCTGAACGGCTGCTGGTCCAGAAGCAGGAGGAACTGTTCGCCGCAAACCGCAAGCTGGCCCAACAGGCGGACCGTCTGTCGGATCAGGTGATCGAGCAGCGGGAGGAAAACGCCGAACTGGTCGGCGAAACAACCCGCGCGCGGGCCGATCTGGAAGTGGCGACAGAAAAGGCCGAACGTGCCGAACGGCGACTGTGGGATTCTCTCGATATCATCGAGGATGGCTTTGCGATCTATGACCGCTCGGGCCGGCTGGTCGCGGCCAACAGCGCCTTTCTCAACATCTTTGAGGGCATGGTCGAGGTTGGGCCGGGGGCCAGCTACGATTCCATCCTGCGGATCGCCGTGGACGAAGGGCTGGTCGATCTGGAAGGCGTGCATCCCGACGATTGGGTCGATGACATGACCGCCCGGTGGGAACAGCACCCGATCCCGCAGCGAACGGTCAAACTCTGGAATGGTGGCTTCGTCAAACTGGTGGACAAGCGCGCGCCCGATGGCGACATGGTCAGCCTGATGCTGAACATCACCGAAACGATCCGGCGGGAACGGGATCTGCGCGATGCCCGCGATCAGGCCGAGGCCGCGAACCGGGCCAAGTCGGCCTTCCTTGCCAATATGAGCCACGAGATCAGGACGCCGATGAACGGCGTGGTGGCCATGGCAGACCTGCTGCGGGAAACCGATCTCGACGAGGATCAGCGCCAATGCGCCGACACGATCCGCAATTCCGGCGAGGCGCTGCTGGAGATCATCAACGATGTGCTCGATTTTTCCAAGATCGAGGCCGACAAGCTGGTGCTGCATGCCGAGGCCTTCGATCTGGAGGACCTGATCCGCGAGATCTTCCGCCTGCTGCGCCCGTCCATTCAGGGCCGAGATCTGCAATTGCTGCTGGATTACGATATCTTCCTGCCTCAATCGCTTGTGGGCGACCGGGGCCGGGTGCGGCAAGTGCTGACCAACCTGATCGGGAATGCCGTCAAGTTTACCGACCGGGGCCATGTCCTTGTGCGCGTCATGGGCGAACCGGTGGAAAACGGTCAGGTCACGCTGGTGATCGCGGTGGAAGATACCGGCATCGGCATCGCGGCCGACAAACAGGCGCATGTCTTTGGCGAGTTCAACCAGGTCGAGGATCAGGCAAACCGGAAATACGAAGGCACCGGGCTTGGTCTGGCGATTACGCACCGGCTGGTGCGGATGATGGGCGGCGATATCTGGATCGATTCGGAGCTTGGGAAGGGTGCAACCTTCGCGTTCCGACTGACCCTGCCTGTGGCGGACGGCGAAGTGCCCTGCCCGGTGCAGCCATTGCCCGCAGAGCTGACCAAGGTTGTGCTGGTCGGCCCGGATACTGGCGCGCGGCGGCTGGTGGAACGCCAGTTCCTGAAGCTCAAGGCGGATGTGCGGGCGGTGGACGAGGTGGCAGCGATCGGAGGCAGGCCCGACCTCGTGGTTCTGACGGAAGAGGCCGGGGAAGAGCCGCTGGAAACCCCTGCCTTCCCCGTCCTGCGATGCCTATCGGATCGTCGGGCCAACCCCGCGGCCCCGATTCCCGAAATCACGCTGGAAGCCCCCTTGCGCGATTTCCGGCAAGGCTTGATGGAAAAGGTGGCGCGTGTCACGCGAACAGTGCCTCCGCAGGATGCCCCGCCTGCGGACGCTCCAGGAAAGCTGCGCCTGCTGGCGGCGGAGGATAACAAGACCAACCAGATGATCTTTCGCAAGATGATCAAGGCGCTCGACCTTGAGCTGGAGCTTGCAAATAATGGTCAGGAGGCATGGGAGGCCTACCAGGCGGAACGGCCCGACCTGCTGTTCACCGATATCTCCATGCCCGAAATGGACGGGCTGGAACTGACCCGCCGGATCCGTGCGGATGAGGAGGCGAAGGGTCTGCCGCGATTGCCGATTGTCGCGATGACTGCCCATGCGATGGAGGATCACGAAGCGGAGATCGTGGCGGCGGGGGTGGATCACTACCTGACAAAACCACTGAAGAAGGCCGAGATCATCGGGAAGTTGGAAGCATTGAAACCGGAGGGCGTATTGCCGCTGATGCAGGAATAGGCACCAACCGGTTTCGCCGCCTGTCGGCGTCGACCCGTGAGCGGCCCTCCTCAACCTCCGGCATGCGCCGGAGGCCTCGTCATGCCGCGTTGCCACGGATGCGTGGAAAGCGCGGTTCACTGGCCGTGATGAAGGGCTAGGCAGAGAGGGCAGGACGCCTCCGGCGGAGGTATTTTTGCCAAGATGAAAGAGCCGAGGGGGGGCTGTCCGACTGTAGCCCGTGGCTCTTGACTATGGTTTCCAGTCGGAAAGCGACCCTGACAAGCGATATTCTCCGGTCACGATATCGCGGCGGTTACGGATCGGGCCGTTTGTATAGGTGAGGGCGGCTGGATGGCGTGCGTCCAGCACACCCAGGCCGCACAGAATGCGGGTGATGACCGCTTCCGATCCTCGCGTCGCGCCGTCCTCGATCTTAAGGGCGACGCCCATGCGCCTTTCAGGCACGATGGCGATGAACACCGCCTCGGCCCCGGTCTTGACCGATGCGCGGCCTGACATTGCACGCATCAGCGCCGTGCAGGATCTTCCTTCGCCCGCCACCAGAACCGGATGGGCCGCCATGGCGCGGGTCAGCCGGTGCATGGCGCGGTCGCGCGCATTGCCCGCACCGGTTGCGGCGGCGAAATGGCCCATGGCGCGGGCCAGCCCGGTGACGGTGCAGGCGAAGTTGGGCGCGGAACATCCGTCGATGCCATGGCCGGGGCTGGTTTCCCCGGTCACCTCCTCGAACGCGGATTTTACCGCCACCTGTACCGGGTGGTCGGGATCCACATAGTCCGGCCCGGCCCCCAGATGTTTTGCCAGGGTCAGAAAGCCGGAATGTTTGCCGGAACAATTGTTGTGGATCTGGCAGGGCGAGCTGTCGGCCTTGATCAGGGCGTTGCGCGCGTCAGGGTCACCCGGCATCTGCGGCCCGCAGCGCAGGGCCTCTTCGGGGTCGATCCCCAGCCCGCCCAGCCACGCACGCACCATTTCCGTGTGGACCGCCGCCCCGTTATGGGACGCGCAGGACAGGGCCAGCTGCGCCTCTGACAAACCGAACGCTTCGGCGGCGCCGCTTTCGATCAGGGGCAGCGCCTGGATCATCTTGCAGGACGACCGGGGCAGGATCACCGCATCGGGGTCGCCCCAGCTGGCCACGATGCCGCCATCGGCGTCCCACACGACCGCATGACCGCGATGAACGCTTTCGCGGAACGGCCCTCGCCAGACCTCGACCAGTGTTTCCGCCTCAGCCATGCTGTTTTCCTTCTTCTGGTCAGGGGTTCCGGCAATTTTCCGCTACCGGGGCTTTTCCCCAAAAGGATTTTCGGGTTAATCTCCGCTCGCAGTTAGAAGTGGGCGGGGTTTGAGCGCAAGACCTGAAAACAGGCCGAACCCCAAACCAGAGGCAGAGACGGCTGGAGGCTGGATCAAGATGAAGAACTGGGTTGCTGGATTGGTGATCGCACTGGCGTTTTCGGCGCCGTCGTTTGCCCAGGACACCGAGGAATCCGAGAACCGCGTCAACGCGGAAACGGATTGGAGCGTGTTCGTCGAGGATGACCCGACGCAATGCTGGGTCGTGTCCGCGCCGCGCGAAACGGTGAACACCCGCGATGGTCGCGTGGTGGCCGTGCGCCGGTCGGAGATCCTGCTGTTCGTCAGCTATTGGCCGTCCGAAAGCCGGATGGGCGAGGTTTCCTTTACCGGTGGCTATCCCTTTGCGGATGATTCCACGGTGACGATGGAAATCGGCAACTCGACCTTCGAGTTGTTCACCGATGGTGAAATGGCCTGGGCCGCGTCCGAACAGGAAGATCAGCGGATCATCACCGCGATGAAGCGCGGGGCCGAAGCGGTGCTGACCGCCCGGTCGGCGCGGGGCACGCAAACGGTCGATACCTTCTCTCTGTTGGGCTTCACCGCCGCGGTCGAGGATGCGGAAACCCGCTGCGGCGGCTGATTTTCTGCCAAGACAAGGTTTGCCTTGAGGGGCGGATGCCTATATGTGTCCGCATTCCCTTCTCGGAGCTTTGACATGTCCGCCAGCGCCCCCATCACGCAGGATGTCCTGACCATTCCGCGCAAACTGCCCGAAGGCCCGACCAATATCGTCGGCCTGACGCGGGACCAGCTGCGCGAGGCGCTGATCGCGGCGGGGACGCCGGAAAAGCAGGCCAAGATGCGGGTCAACCAGATCTGGCAATGGGTTTACCACTGGGGCGTGCGCAGCTTCGACGAGATGACGAACCTCGCCAAGGCCTATCGCGCGCAACTGGCGGAGCGTTTCGTGATCGAAGTGCCCGAGGTGGTGACGCGCAATGTCTCTGCCGATGGCACCCGCAAATATCTGGTTCGGATCGCCGGCGGCCATGAGGTCGAGATCGTCTATATCCCCGAAACCGATCGTGGGACTCTGTGCATCTCGTCTCAGGTGGGGTGTACGCTGACCTGCTCATTTTGCCACACGGGCACGCAGAAACTGGTGCGCAACCTGACAGCCGGTGAGATTGTCGGCCAGATCATGGTGGCGCGCGACGATCTGGGCGAATGGCCGGAACCGGGCGAAGGCACTGGCGAGAACGGCCCGCGCCTGCTGTCGAACATCGTGCTGATGGGCATGGGCGAGCCGCTCTATAATTTCGACAATGTCCGCGACGCGATGAAGATCGCGATGGATGGTGAAGGGATTTCCCTGTCACGCCGCCGGATCACCCTGTCGACCTCTGGCGTGGTGCCCGAGATTGCCAAGACCGCCGAGGAAATCGGTTGCATGCTGGCGGTGTCCTTCCACGCCACCACCGATGAGACCCGTGACAAACTGGTGCCGATCAACAAGCGCTGGCCGATCGCCGACCTGCTGGATGCGTTGCGTGCCTATCCGAAACTGTCGAACTCTGAACGAATCACCTTCGAATATGTGATGCTTAAGGATGTGAACGACACGGATGAGGACGCCCGCAGGCTGGTGAAGCTGATCAAGGGCATCCCGGCCAAGATCAACCTGATCCCGTTCAACGAGTGGCCCGGCGCACCCTATGAGCGGTCGGACTGGGAGCGGATCGAGCGCTTTGCCGACATCATCTACAAGGCAGGTTACGCCAGCCCAATCCGCACCCCTCGGGGCGAGGATATCATGGCCGCTTGCGGTCAGCTGAAATCGGCAACTGAGCGTGCCCGCAAGAGCCGCGCCCAGATCGCCGCCGAGGCCGGAATTGCCGAATAATTCTTGATATCTTCAGCGACGGAACATGAAAAAGGCGGCCCGCGAAGGCCGCCTTTCTCTATTCTAGAAGTCGATGACTTATTAGTCAGCGATTGCAGCTGCGATCAGGATGATAGCCAGCAGGGGAACCAGGACGCCGCCAGCGGAGGACGAGGTGTCTTCCACGATCACGACGGGTTCCAGAACGGGCTCAACGTAGCCGCCAGCAAAAGCGGAGGTGGCGGCAACGGACAGAGCGGCTGCGAGTGCGAGTTTTTTCATAGTATCCTCCAAGATACGCCCCAAAATTTTTCGCGCGGTATTACGCATAGCGGGGCACCCAAGACTGTACCTCGTAACTAGGTTTAAGCAGCAATGCCTTGGGATTGCAATGCCGGGAAATCGTCCCGAACCCCAAGATCGCCGATTTGTGGTCAAATTAGCAACACTTGGGTGCCAACACGGGCCAGTTCGAACAGATCTGCGATATGTTCATTGTACAGGCCGATACATCCGTTCGAACTGCGCCGCCCGATCTTGCGCGTGTCATGGGTGCCGTGGATGCGATAATAGGTCCAGCTGAGATACAACGCATGGGTGCCAAGCGGGTTGTCCGGGCCGGGGGCCACGTATTCCGGCCATTCCGGGTTGCGTTCCCGCATGGCGGGCGTCGGGCGCCAGTCCGGGCCTTCCACCTTGCGTACCACGCGGGTACGGCCGCGCCGCGTCAGATCCTCGGTCGCGGGAACAGACGTGGGGTACAAGCGATAGACCGTCTCTTCCTCGTTCCAGTAATGCAGAGCGCGCGAGGTGATATCGACCAGAATCGCGCCGTTGTTCAGGTTGTCGAAATAGTCCTGCCATTCCAGCGTACGAAAGCTGGAGATATTGTGCCGCACTGTCTGGCTGACATCGCGCTCCAGCTCGGTGCTGCCTTCATAGGTGCTGTCCTGCGCCAGCGCCGGAGTTGCCAGCGTTGCGGCCGCCGCGCCAAGAAACAGGCGACGGTTCAGATCTGGGTTTTTCGGGTCGCTCATTGTCCGACCTCCGTAGGGAACTGCCTCTGGTGTGTAAAATAGCGGCTCTGGCCCGCTGCGTCCATTGATGGGCGGATCACAATGCGCAGATTTGCGCCTGTTGTGTTTGATCGGAGGGGGCCGGGACGCTATTGATCTGGACAACCAAAGATGAACAGGCGCGAACCCACCCATGCTGCGACGCACTTTTCTGATGACGACGGCCCTCGGCTCGCTTTCGGCTTGCATGGGCACCACCAGCCCCCGGCTTGGGGCGGATGGGCGCCCGTTGCCGACGGTCTATCGAATCAACCCGCGAGACGAGGCCGAAATCCAGTTTCGGGTGCTGGACAGCGTCAACGCCCTGCGCCGCGCGGCAGGTGCCCCTGATCTGACGCTGAACGCGGAACTGAACGCCGCCGCTGCTACCCATTCACGGGATATGAGCCTGCAGAACCGTCCCTGGCATTTCGGGTCGGACGGATCCTCTCCCATCGACCGGGCACAGCGGGCGGGCTATCAGGGGCGGCTTCTGGGCGAAAACATCTCGGAAACCTACGAATCAGAGCTGGAAACCGTTGCCGCCTGGATGCAGCAGGCTGATACCCGCGACGTGATCACCGACCCCGATGCGCGTCATCTGGGCTTTGCCTTCTACCAGGAAGAGGCGGGCAAGATCTGGTGGACCATGGTCACCGGCGATGGCGGCACGACCGGTCAGGGCCTGCCTGCGAATCGCAGCAGTTAAGCGGCATTTACGGATAGATGTCGATGGGCGTGCCCAACCGCACCATCGAATAGACCTCACGCATCTCTCGATTGGAAATGGCGATACAACCGGCGGTCCAGTCATCGCCCCGGCGGAACGGGTTCGGCGTGCCGTGGATGAAGATATCGCCGCCGGGGCTTTCACCCAGCGCCTCTGCCTCGGCGATATCCTCTTCGTTCGGGTAGGAAATGCCGATCGACAGGTAGAACTCGCTGTTCGGATTACGCCGGTCGATGATGTAGCTGCCTTCGGGTGTGCGCCCGTCGCCTTCCACCTGCTTGTCCCCTACGGGGGCAAAGCCAAGCTCCATCTCATATTCGCGCAGCACTTCACCGTGATGCATCAGGATCAGTTGGCGGGCGCTTTTGTTGACGATGATCCGCGTCACCTCCGGCCCGTCATATGTGGGGAACCGGCTGCACCCGGTGACGGCGAAAACCGCCAGCAAGAGAATCGCCAAAAGACTGCGCATGGGTCTCGCCTCAAACCTGATTTGCGGCACCCTAGCAGATGCCGCGCGCCCCCGGAATCAGCCTTTCGCCTGCTCGGCGGCAAAGAGCGCATCGAGCCCCGCGCGATAGGTCGGGTAACGTAGCTTCACCCCAAGCTCTCGCTTCATCAGGCTGTTATCGACGCGCTTCGATTCCGCGTAAAAGCTGCGGGCCATGGGCGTCAGATCCGCCTCTTCAAACGGCACGGCAGGGGGCAGATCGACGTCAAGCAATTCCGCCGCATAGGTCAGCACGTCCTGCGGAGGTGCGGGGTCGTCATCGCAGATATTGTAGATCGCACCGGGACGCGGCCGTTTCATCGAGGCCATCAGCGCCTGCGCGATATCCTCCACATGGATGCGGCTGAACACCTGCCCCTCCTTGATGATCCGCCGCGCCGTGCCGTTCCTGACCTTGGCGAACGGCCCGCGCCCCGGCCCGTAGATGCCCGGCAGGCGGAAGATATGCAGCGGAAGGCCCTTCAGCCGGTATAGCTCGTTCCATTCCATCTCGGTCTGCACCCGCGCGCGCCCTCGCTTTGTGGCCGGGGTCAGCGGTGCGGTTTCATCCACCCATCCGCCCTGATGGTCACCGTAGACGCCCGTGGTGGACAGGTATCCGACCCATTGAAAGCTGTTCGCCAAGTCCTCGAACACCGGGCGCAGGTGCTTCAGAACCGGATCGGCCCCGTCCTCCGGTCCCGCCGTGATCAGGACATGAGTCGCCTTTTCCAAATCGGGGCGCATATCGGTGCCGGGGAAAACACGCGGATAGATCGAGGTTTTGCCCAGAATCTCCGCCTTCTGCGGGGATCGTGTGGTGCCAATGACGCTGCCCGCCGGATAGGGCCGCATTTCCCGCACCAGCGTGGCCGCCGAGTAGCCCATGCCGAAAATCACCAGTTTCATCGCAACCTCTCCACCGCCCACCGGGCCGCATCGGCAACCGTCGGGTCCTCATCTTCCGTAAGGGCCTGCGCTGCCGCCCTCATCCTCGCGTCGCCACTGTTCCCAATCGCATAAAGCACATTGCGCACGAACCGCCCGCGTCCGATCCGCTTGATCGGCGACCCGCTGAACATGGCGCGAAACGCGGTGTCATCAAGCCCCGCGAGATCGGCGAGTTTCGGGCTTTGCAGCTCTGGCCGCCCGGCATAGCGCATCTCGGTCGCGGCCACGGCGAATTTGTTCCACGGGCACACGGCAAGACAATCGTCACAGCCATAGATGCGGTTGCCCATCAGCGGGCGTAGTTCCAGCTCCACCGGGCCGTGATGTTCAATGGTCAGGTAGGAAATGCAGCGGCGCGCGTCCAACTGAAAGGGCGCGGGGAAGGCCCCGGTCGGGCAGATATCGAGGCAGGCGGTGCAATTACCGCAATGATCGCGCTCGGGTGCATCGGGTTCCAGCTCCACAGTCGTAAATATCGAGCCCAGGAAAAACCAGTTCCCCAGATCGCGCGCCAACAGGTTCGTATGCTTGCCCTGCCAGCCAAGGCCCGACGCCTGCCCAAGCGGCTTTTCCATCACCGGGGCAGTATCGACAAAGACCTTGATCGCCTCACCCGGCGCCTGATCCAGCAGCCAGCGACCCACCCGCTTCAGGCGCTTCTTGACCAGATCATGATAATCGCGGTTCTGCGCATAGACGCTGATCGTGGCACAATCGCGCTGTTCCAACGCCTTCAGCGGGTCCGCCTCGGGCGTATAGGGTTCGGCCAGCATGATGACCGACCGCGCCTCGGGCCACAGTTCGGCAGGGTTTCCGCGCCAGTGCATCCGCTCGGCCATCCAGCCCATCTGGCCATGACGACCCGCATCCACAAACGCAGCCAACCGCCCGGCGGCCTCCGGGATCGCATCCGGACGACACACACGCATCTTTGCAAAGCCCTCTTCCAGGGCCTTCGCCTCCAGCGCCGGTTTCAGCCCGGTCAAAAGTCCAGGTTCGCGTAATGGGGCGGCTGGATGAAACCGGGGATCTGGTCGGCCAGGATCGACCGGAAGGCCGGGCGCGACTTGATCTTGGCGTACCAATCCTTGACCACGGCGGACCGGTTCCAATCCACGTCCGAGATATAGTCGAGACAGGACAGATGCGCCGCAGCGGTGAAATCGGCCAGCGTCAGGCTGTCGCCCGCCAGCCACCGCCGGTGATCCAGCAGCCATGTCATGTAATCGAGGTGAAACTTGATCTTCTGCGCCCCGGTCTTCACGGCTTTGCCGTCCGGATAGCCCCCGCGCATCACCTTCTTGTTCACGCGCTCATAGACAAGGTTCGCCGTCACCTCGTGGTGGAACTTGTCGTCGAACCAGAAACATAGCCGGCGCACCTCGGCCCGTGCCGCCGGATCGCGGGGCATCAAGGCGGGCTCGGGGTTGGTTTCCTCGATATACTCGCAGATCGCCTGACTTTCGGTCAGCAGCATCCCGTCGATCTTCAGGATCGGCACCTTGGCCGCCGGGTTGCGGCGCAGAAACTCGCCCGAGGGTTCCCAGTACCGTTCGTCGATCAGCTCCACATCGATCTTCTTCTCGGCCAGAACCAGCCGGACCTTGCGGCAGAAGGGGGAGAGGGCGAAGTGGTAGAGGCGGGTCATGATCTGCTCTTTTTTGGCTTATCCCCTCTCTTTGCCTTGGGGCGAGGCCAATTTCAACGCGCAAAACAGGCGTCACGGCCATCCGCGCGTATCGTTGCCGCCCCGTCGGCGATCCGGGCTGCCCGTTCGCGCAAAGCCGCCGAAGGGGAGGAGGCCGAGCGTTCGCGCGGGTTTGGCAGAACGGCGGCCAGTCGCGCGGCCTGCGTCGGGTTCAGATCGGCGGCGGAGATGCCGAAATAGTGCTGCGCGGCGGCCTCGGCCCCAAAGATGCCCTCGTCGAACTCGACGATGTTCAGGTAGACCTCCAACACCCGGCGCTTTGTCCAGATCAGCTCCATCACCGGTGTCATTACCCCTTCCAGCGCCTTGCGCGCCCAGGACCGGCCCTGCCACAGAAAGGCGTTCTTCACCACCTGCTGGCTGATCGTGGACCCGCCGCGCGACATGCCTTCGGCAATCGCGGCGCGGATCGCGTCCATATCGAACCCCGCATGCAGGCAGAAATTCGCATCCTCGGCGGCCACCACGGCCCGCGCCAGATGCGGTGAGATGTCCTCGATTGGTCGCCAGACCTGCAACACCTCGCCCAGCCGCGCCCGTTCGCTCAGCATATAAGGCGTGGTGGGCGGAGCCACGACGGCATAAAGCGCGATCCACGCCGTCGCCAGAACGGCAACCAGCAGCGCCCCCCGAAACAGCCAGCGCAGCAAGAACCGAAGCAATGGTCGCCGTTTTGCCTTGCGTGGTGTTCGGGTCAATCGCGTCTCCTGCCTTCTTCTTGGTCCAAATACTCCCGCCGGAGGCGTCCGCGCCATCCGCCAGCGCCCCGACAAAAGCAGGACGCAGTCAGACCTTGTCCAGCACCTCATGCACCCGTTCCGGCGGACGGCAGATTGCCGCCTGATCCCCCACCACGACAATGGGCCGTTCCACAAGGACCGGATGGGTGATCATAGCGGCCATAATCGTGGCGTCATCCGCCTTGGCCAGCCCGAGCTCTGGCGCCGGGTCCTGTTTCAGGCGCAGCGCGTCGCGTGGCGCGATACCGGCCTTGGTAAACAGGTCGCTCAGAACCGCCTCGGTCCAGCCGGTTTTCAGGTATTCCACAATCTCGGGCTCCACCCCGGCGGCGCGGATCAGCTCCAGCGTCTGGCGCGACTTGCTACACCTTGGGTTGTAGTAGATCGTGACACGCATCTTCGGCCTCCAGTTCGGTCCCGCGCACCGTAGGCCGGAAGCAACCGATTGAAAACCTGTCATGAAAATGTGGCTTGAAGCCGGAAAAAACCGGTGCCAGATTGGAGCATGGAAAAACAATCTTCATTCAAATCATGGGCCGAATCTGCGGCCCGACTCGTGGCCATCGCGGCTGGGCGTGAACCAGCCGATCTGGTTCTGCGCAATCTGAAACTCGTCAATGTTCAAAGCCGAGAGGTGCTGGACGGCTGGCAAGTGGCGGTGGCCGATGGCCGTTTCGCCTATGTCGGCCCGGATGCCAGCCATTGCATCGGCGCGGGCACAGAAGTGGTCGATGGCGGCGGGCGCTACCTGATTCCCGGCCTTTGTGACGGGCATATGCATATCGAATCGGGCATGCTGACGCCCGCCGAATTCGCCCGCGCGGTCATCCCCCATGGCACCACCACCATGTTCACCGATCCGCACGAGATCGCCAACGTGATGGGGCTGGAAGGCGTGCGGCTGATGCATGACGAGGCGCTGATGCAGCCCGTCAACATCTACACCCAGATGCCCTCCTGCGCGCCGTCAGCGCCGGGGCTGGAGACGACGGGCTATGAAATCGGGCCAGAGGATGTGGCCGAGGCGATGACATGGCCCGGCATCATCGGGCTGGGCGAGATGATGAATTTCCCCGGCGTGGTGAATGGTGATCCGCAGATGCTGGCGGAGATGGCCGCGACGATGAACGCAGGCAAGACCGTGGGCGGCCACTATGCCAGCCCCGACCGTGGCCCCGCCTTCCACGCCTACGCGGCGGGCGGGCCTGCGGACGATCACGAAGGCACCCGCGAAAGCGACGCGATTGATCGCGTTCGGCAAGGGATGCGGTCGATGCTGCGGCTCGGTTCTGCCTGGTATGACGTGGAAAGCCAGATCACGGCGGTCACGGAAAAGGGGCTCGACCCGCGCAACTTCATCCTGTGCACCGACGATTGCCATTCCGGCACGCTGGTCCATGACGGGCACATGAACCGCGTCTTGCGCCACGCCATCGCCTGCGGCTGCGATCCGCTGGTGGCGCTGCAAATGTGCACCGTGAACACGGCAACGCATTTCGGGCTGGAGCGGGAACTGGGCTCCATCGCGCCGGGCCGCCGGGCAGACATGATCCTTACGAGCGACCTGAAGGCGCTGCCGATCGAGGTCGTCTATGGCCGGGGCGTGAAGCTGGCCGAGAACGGCGAAATCCTTGTCGATTGCCCGCATCTCGACTGGCCCGCTAAGGCGCGCAACACCGTGCATCTGGGCAAGGACCTGACCGCGCAGGATTTCGAAATCGAAGCGCCCAAGGGTGCCAATTCCGCCCATGTCAAAGTCATCGGCGTCGTCGAAAACCAGGCCCCGACCGAGGCGCTGACCGCTGAATTGCCGGTCGTCGATGGGTTGGTCGAGGGCGAAGGCGATGTCTGCCAGATCGCCCTTGTCGAACGGCATCAGGCCACCGGCGGCGTGGTCAATGCGTTCGTCTCCGGCTTTGGCTACAAGGGCCCGATGGCCATGGCCTCCACCGTGGCCCATGACAGCCACCACATCATCGTGGTGGGCACCGACCGGGACAACATGGCCAAGGCCGCGATGCGGCTGGCCGAGGTCGGCGGCGGCGTCACCGTCTTCAAGGACGGGGAAGAAATCGCCCTGGTCGAATTGCCCATTGCCGGGCTGATGAGCGACGATCTCGCCTCTCGCGTGGCCGACAAGGCACAGGGCATCGTGGCGGCCATGGCCGAGTGTGGATGTACGCTAAACAACGCCTATATGCAGCATTCGCTGCTGGCGCTCGTGGTCATTCCCAGCCTCAGGATTTCCGATCTCGGGTTGGTGGACGTGACCACGTTCGAGCTGACCTCTCTTTTCGTGGAGGGCGACCAATGACCCCCGTTTCCCAACAGCTTCCCCTTGAAACCCCGCAAGAGGCCGAACCGCGCTATTTCTCCGATCCGGGCGAGGCGGTGGACCATCTGCAAAAGCTCTATGCGGATGCGACAAGCTTCCTTCAGGCCCGGTTTTCCGAAGTGGTCGAGTCCGGCATGCCCGACCGCCGCTATCGCGCCTTCTATCCCGAGATCAGGATCACAACGACCAGCTACGGTCATGTCGATAGCCGCCTGTCCTTTGGGCACGTCGCTGAACCCGGCACCTATGCCACCACGGTCACGCGGCCCGACCTGTTCCAGCACTACCTGACCCAACAGATCAAACTGCTGATCGACAATCACGGTGTTCCGGTCTGTATCTGCGCCTCTCAAACGCCGATCCCGGTGCATTTCGCGGTGCTGAACGACGCCGACATCCAAATCCCCCATGACGGGGCCATGTCCTTCCCTTTGCGCGATGTGTTCGACGTGCCTGATCTGGGCACGACCAATGACGACATCGTCAATGGCTATGGCTTCAAGAACGAGGACGGATCGGGCGCGCTGGCCCCCTTCACCGCGCAGCGGGTGGATTACTCGCTGGCACGGCTGTCGCATTACACCGCCACGGGGCCGGAGCATTTTCAGAACCATGTCCTGTTCACCAACTACCAGTTCTATGTCGAGGAATTCGTGGCCTATGGGCGGCAGATGCTGGCGGATGCAGACAGCGGTTACACGGCCCTGGTGGGTCCAGGAAATGACGTGATCACCGAACCCGACCATCAGCTGAACACGCCCGCGAAGCTGCCGCAGATGCCCACCTATCACCTCAAGCGCAAAGGCGGCGGCGGCATCACCCTGGTCAATATCGGGGTGGGGCCGTCCAACGCCAAAACCGCGACCGACCATATCGCCGTGCTGCGCCCGCATGTCTGGCTGATGGTGGGCCATTGCGCAGGGCTGCGGAACAGCCAAAGCCTAGGGGATTTCGTGCTCGCCCATGCCTATCTGCGCGAAGATCACGTGTTGGACGATGACCTTCCGGTCTGGGTGCCGATCCCGGCACTGGCCGAGGTCCAGATCGCGCTGGAAGGCGCGGTGGCGGATGTCGCCGAAGTGTCCGGGTTCGAGCTGAAGAAGATCATGCGCACCGGCACCGTCGCCACCATCGACAACCGCAACTGGGAGTTGCGCGACCAGTCCGGCCCTGTGCAGCGCCTCAGCCAGTCCCGCGCCATCGCGCTGGATATGGAAAGCGCCACCATCGCCGCCAACGGGTTCCGCTTCCGGGTGCCCTATGGAACGCTCCTTTGCGTATCGGACAAGCCCCTGCATGGCGAGTTGAAGCTGCCCGGCATGGCCAGCGCCTTCTATAAAACGCAGGTGTCGCGGCATCTTCTGATCGGAATCCGCGCCATGGAAACGCTGCGGGAAATGCCGCTGGAACGGCTCCACAGCCGGAAATTGCGCAGTTTCGAGGAGACGGCCTTCCTGTGACGCTGGGGAATTTGCCCCAAAATGCTTGTTTTTTGAGGAAATGGCACACTAGTCATTGTGTGCCCCTACAATATTCGGGTAGCTTTCCCGCAACGAGCCCCATGGGTTCGGGCAGTTAAGGAGAACAGAACATGGCACAAAAGCCCATGACCAAGACCCAGCTTGTTGCAGCCCTTGCCGAAGAGATGGGCAGCGACAAGAAAGCTGCTTCCGCAGCGCTCGACGCAGTGACCGCCGTCGTGTCCAAAGAAGTCGCCGCTGGCGGCGCCGTGACCCTTCCCGGTATCGGCAAAGTGTATTGCCGCGAACGCCCCGAGCGTATGGTGCGCAACCCTGCCACGGGTGAGCAGATCAAGAAAGAGGCCGACAAGGTGGTCAAGGTGACCATTGCGAAGGCTCTGAAGGACAGCGTCAACGGCTAATCGCCGGACCGTTCCAACAGAATTGGGCCGCCTTTTCGGGCGGCCCTTTTTCGTTTCAGGCGGTCGCCGCCATCAGTTCCGCGTCATAGGCCAATGCCGCCTGCATGGCCGGGCGATTGGCGCAGCGCGCAACCCAACCCTGAATGTCCGGACTGTCGGGCATCAGTTGCGGCAGGGTGCTGAACGTGGAAGCGATGATCAGGTCGGCAATCGTGAAGTCATCGCCCATCAGATAGCTGTTCCCCTTCAGCGCGTCGGCCAGCCGTTCCGTGGCCTCGGGCAGACCCCGGAACGTGGTGGTCAGCACCGGGTGCTCCAGCTCGCATAGGGTCAGTACGATCACCGGTTCCAGAACGCCGCTATACCATGACAGCCAGCTCAGGAACGGGCCGCGATCCGCTGCGCCGATGGGGCGGGCCAGCCCGGCCTCCGGGGCCAGCTCTGACAGGTACAGCGCGATGGCCAACGATTCCCGGATCACCGCGCCGTCATGCACCAGCAGCGGCACCTTGCCCTCTGGGTGCGGGTTCTTCGGGTCACGCCCGCCGCTGCCATCCGTGCGGGAAACGGTCACCGGTTCAATCTGAACCCGGTCCTGAAGGCCAAGGTCATGGATCAGCGCAACGATCCGCGTCGAGCGGCTGAAAGGGGCGTGGTAAAGCGTCAGCAAGGAAGAGATCCTTTGTCTTGAGTTGTTGAATGACCCGTATATGCTCCCCCCATCCTGTCAGTTTCCGTCAGGAGCGTCATGCCCCGCACCGACCGCCTGTTTCGCCTGCTGCACCTGTTGCGCAGCCTGCCCCCGCCCGTCACCGCAGCACGGCTGGCCGAGGAAACCGGCGTGTCCGAGCGCACGCTCTACCGTGACATCGACAGCCTGCGCGCGGCAGGTGCGTTGATCGACGGCGAGGCCGGCTATGGCTACCGTCTCACCGAAGACCCCGCCGTGCCGCCGCAGATGTTCGACCGGCACGAGGTCGAGGCGCTTGTCCTGGGACTGGCGGAGGTCAGTGCATTCGGCGACACCGCCCTGGCGGACGCCGCAGACCGGGCGCTGGCCAAGATCACCGCGCGCTTGCCGGAACGGGTCGCGCAGCAGGCCGCCCACGCGGTCAGCATGGTCTATCGTTTCCGACCGTCCGCCCGCGCGTCGGAACTGCTGGAACCGCTGCGTCAGGCATCGTGGGCCGAGCGTGCAGTCGACATCACCTACTGCGATCGGTTGGGCGCCAGAACGCACCGCCGTATCTGGCCCCTTTCCATCATCTTCCTCGAACCGCGCCAGTTCGTCCTTGCATGGTGTTGCCTGCGTCAGGGCTTTCGAAAGTTCGACCCCGAACAGATCGAAAGCCTGACAGAAACAGACGACTCCTTCCGCCCGCACCGGGTGCGCCTGCTGCGTGACTATGTGGACCAACTGCGGAATGGGGGCTGACCTTTCCCGCGTCGCGGGATAAGGCAGTTAACAGGGCAAGAAACGGAGACACGGCATGGATCTGCGCGCAATCGGCATGGGGCTGGCTTTCGCCCTGATCTGGTCTTCGGCCTTCTCCTCGGCGCGTATCATCGTGGCCGCCGCCCCGCCACTGACGGCGCTGGCGATCCGCTTTGCCATCTCCGGTGCAATCGGCGTCCTGATCGCCCGCGCGCTGGGTCAGAACTGGCAACTGAACCGCGCCCAGTGGCGCTCGGTCATCATCTTCGGCATCTGCCAGAACGCGCTCTATCTTGGCCTTAATTTCGTGGCCATGCAGTGGATCGAGGCCTCTCTGGCCGCCATCATTGCCTCGTCCATGCCGCTGATCGTGGCCGCAGCGAACTGGGCCATCTTCCGTGAAAAGCTGCCGGTCATGGGTGTGCTTGGGCTCATGGCGGGCTTTGGCGGTGTCGCACTGATCATGGCGCAGCGGCTGACCGGTGGGGTCGATCCGCTTGGCGTCGCGCTGTGCATCGTCGGCGCCATCGCACTGGCCGTCGCCACGCTGACCGTGACCGGCGCATCCTCTGGCAAGAGCAGCGGGGCCAGCGTGCTGATGATCGTGGGTCTTCAGATGCTGGTGGGCGGCGCGGCGCTGGTGCCCTTCGCGCTGGCCCTGGAAAGCTGGGTGGTGGACTGGTCCTGGCAGCTGATCGTTGCCTTCATCTACACCTGTTTCGCCCCCGGCCTGCTGGCCACCTGGATCTGGTTTCTGCTGGTGCAACGCATCGGGGCCACGCGCGGCGCGACCTTCCATTTCCTCAACCCGTTCTTCGGGGTGGCAATCGCAGCTGTGATCCTGGGCGAGCGCCTGGGTTGGGCCGATATCCTCGGCGTCACGATCATCGCGGCGGGCATTCTGGCGGTGCAACTGGCCCGCGCCGCCCGCTGACGTCACTGTGATGCCCGCTCACGCAGGCGTCAGATGACATTACAGCGCGTCCGCGCCAGAACAGGCGCATGTTGGAACTTGTCTTTGCCTATGGCGCGGGTCTTCTGACCCTCATCAACCCCTGCGTTCTGCCGGTGCTGCCCATCGTGCTGGCGGGCTCCTTGCAGGCCAGCCGGTTCGGCCCGCTGGCGCTGGCGGGGGGCATGAGCCTGTCTTTCGTGGCGCTCGGCCTGACTGTCGCATTGGCCGGAAGAGCCGTTGGCATTGATGAACAAGCCATAGGGCAGGCGGGCGCGGTTCTGATGATCGCCTTTGGCCTTGTCCTGCTGATCCCGCGCTTTTCCGCCGCCTTCGCCACCGCAACTGCAGGCGTGTCCGCCGGAGCGGACAGCCAGATGTCCAGCTTGAATGGCCGCGACGGCTGGCAGGGGCAGGCCATTGGCGGTGCGCTGCTTGGCGCGGTCTGGTCGCCTTGCGTTGGCCCAACCCTCGGTGGCGCCATCGCGCTGGCCAGTGCCGGTGAACAAATCGGTCGCGCAGCGGCGATCATGGTGTTCTTTGCCCTTGGCGTATCCACCATCATCCTCGCCCTTGGCTATGGCGCGCGGTCCTTTTTCCAGCGTCGCCGAGCGCTGATGCAGGCCATCGCCGAACGATCCCGCCCGCTGCTTGGCGGCATTTTCATCCTCGTCGGCACCGCGATCCTGCTGCGCTGGCACCATGCAATCGAAATCTGGCTGCTCGATATCCTGCCCTACTGGCTGCAGGATCTCTCGGTAGCCCTGTAAGGGAGAAACCTGATGAACCGACGCGAGCTATTGATCATGTCCGGAGCCACGCTGTTACTGGCGGGCCGTGCCGGGGCCAGCAATATCGACTATACGCCCGGCCTTGTGCAGCAGCGCCTTGCCGCCGGCGAAACGCTGTTCGTCGATTTCTTCGCGCCCTGGTGCGGGACCTGCCGCACCCAGGAACGCCATGTCGAGGCGATCCGCGCCGAGAACCCCGCCTATGACGCGGCAATGAGCTTCATTCGCGTGGATTGGGATACCTATGGGCGAGGCGAACTGGCCCAAAGCCTCGATATCCCGCGCCGGTCGACCCTGGTCGTGCTACGTGGCGACGCCGAACTGGGCCGCATCGTTGCGGGCACCAGCCGCTCGGAGATTCAGTCACTGATGGATCTGGGGCTCAGCTGACCCGTCTCAGACGTCAGAGGGGTCGTTGGTCGATGTCACGGCGACATTGTCCACGGCCCAGCTTTCGTCATGGACACTCTGGTTCAGGGTAGACCCGAAGCCGACACTCATCGACGGGCCGGGGTCGGTCACTTCCACCCGGACGGTAAAGCTCTGATCGGACCAACTGGAACTATAGCCGATATGCCCACGGTCGCCGGACGGCTCGACCGTGACGTTGTAGTTGCCATCCGAGGTTGTCCAGCTGCCTGTCACCCCGTCCGACTGCCAATTGAAGTTGTGGGAACTGATCGGGTTGCCATCCACGAACATGATGAATTCTTCATTGTCCCAGCTGTCGATGGCATGCAGGTCGAATTCGATCACCGCAGCATCATAGCCCGACATCAGGTCATAGGTCCGGGTCACGATCTCGGCCCCGCCGCTGCCGCCATAGGGGCCCAGAAGCCCGCCATAGGCCGCGTCCGAGCCATCGGTCACGCCGCCGAACCAGAACCCTGCTCCGTCCTCGAAATCGTCGAAATAACTCTGCCGCGCAAAGCTGGAATTCACGATCTGTCCACGAAGGGTCGCGTCGATGTCACCAGCCAGGTTCTCGATGCCCGCCGACGTGGAATTCAGCACCGCAATGCCGACGCCCACGACGCCCGCGCTCAGCACCACGTAATCCGTGGTCACTGCGCCCGATTCAGATCTGAAAAACTCCTTCAGCATACGCTGAACTCTCCGCTGGCAGTCACGTGAACCCCACGGCTATCAACGGAGAATGGAGAAATTAGGGGCAAATTTAGCCGATCTGCCCCCGGTTTGCCCCATTCTGGCCACGATGCAGCAACACGTGATCCAGCAAGACGCAAGCCGCCATCGCCTCGGCCACCGGAACCGCCCGAATGCCAACGCAAGGGTCATGGCGACCTTTTGTAATGATTTCAGTCTCTTCGCCCGACTTGGTGATGGTCTTGCGCGTCGTCAGAATCGACGAGGTCGGCTTGACCGAAAACCGCACCACCACATCCTGCCCGGTGGAAATTCCGCCCAGAATGCCCCCTGCATGGTTCGAGCCATAGACCGGCCCTTCTGGCCCCATGCGAATCTCATCCGCATTCTCGCTGCCGGTCAGGCAGGCCGCGTTCATGCCCTCGCCGATCTCGACGCCCTTCACGGCATTGATCGACATCATCGCGGCCGCCAGGTCGGTGTCGAGCTTGCCATAGATCGGCGCGCCAAGGCCCGCGGGCATCCCCCGCACCGTCACCTCGATCACCGCGCCGACACTGTCGCCGGTCTTGCGCAGCCCATCGAGATACGCGGCCCAATCCGCTGCGGCCCCGGCATCAGGCGTCCAGAACGGGTTGCGCTCGATCTCATCCCAGTCGAACCGATCCCGGTCGATCCCATGCGGCCCCATCTGCACCATGTAGCCGGTAATCGACAACCCCGGCACAAGCTGCTTCAGCGCCTCGCGCGCCACGCCGCCCGCCGCCACCCGCGCCGCCGTTTCCCGCGCCGAAGATCGCCCGCCGCCGCGATAATCGCGGATGCCGTATTTCTGCCAATAGGTGATATCCGCATGTCCGGGCCGGAACTTCTCGGCAATATCGCCGTAATCCTTCGACCGCTGATCGGTGTTGCGGATCATCAGCTGGATGGGCGTGCCGGTGCTGACACCCTCGAAGACGCCTGACAGAATCTCCACCTGATCGGGTTCGCGTCGCTGCGTGGTGAACTTGTTCTGCCCGGGCTTGCGCTTGTCCAGCCAGTGCTGCAACGCCTCGGCCTCCACCGGCACCCCCGGCGGGCAGCCATCCACCGTCGCGCCCAGCGCGGGCCCGTGGCTTTCGCCCCAGGTGGTGACTCGAAAAAGATGGCCAAAGCTGTTCATGGACATGGGGGCGCTCCGTTTCCTCGCCCCCGGTTAGCGCGAGCAGCCCCGGAATCCAAGGCTCATATGGCCGCTAAAGCCCATAAGCCCGCTCCAGAACCGCCAGCGCCGCACCAACCAACGCGTCATCATCCTGCCCCGCCAGCTCCCGCGCCGCATCGGCCCCGTTGAACCCCAGCAGAATCGGCTCGCCCAGAACCGGCAACAGGTTGAGCCACTGGTTGAACTGCCCGCGCGGCAGCCCGGTATCAGCGGTCACGATCCAGGTCGGATCGCCCTCCCAGAACGGTGCGTCGAATTGCAGGTAGAGCTTGTCCAGCACCCCCATGCCAAGCGATGCAATGGCCTCTTGCTTGGTGTCCGGCAAGGCCGGGTCAAAGACAATCCGACCTGCCTGCAAGACACCCAGGGGCACGGTGACAACAACCGCATCGTGCCGCGCCTCTGTGCCATCGGCAAACCCCAGCCGGATGCCCCCGCCCAGCGTCACCCGCTGCACCACATGGCCGGTCAGCAGCGTGTAGTCCCCGGCCAGTTCCGGCACCAGCCGGTCATATCCCTCGGCGATGACCGCCTCTGCGCCGCCATAATCGGTCGGGGCGCGAAACGCGGCAAGGTTGATCTGGTCCCGCCTTGCCCCGGCATTGTGCTGGATCGAGATGACCTCCTCCAGCCAGTCCGGCACCTCCTCCGCGTCCAGCAACGCCCCGCCGCTCAGCCGAAAGACAATCTCTTCATCGGTCTCGACCAATGTCGCGCCAGCATCCTCCGCCAGACCGACAAGCGGATTGTTCTCCATCCCGTGAATCCAGCTCGCCCCAAGGTCCAGCGGCACCCCGAGGCTGCGGTCCGTCCATAGCCGCCCGCCAATCCGGTCGCGCGCCTCGTAGATCGTCACGTCATAGTCCAGATCGGCAAGCATCTGCGCCGTGCGCAGCCCGGCAATGCCCGCCCCGATCACGGCAATATCCCCGTGATCTTCCTCCTCGATGGCCTCGACCGCATGGCCCGCCGATTCATAGGCCGCGTGAACGGTGCTGCCGTAATCCGGGTTTGCGGCCTCCCCGGCAAAAAATATCCGTCCCGCCACCGGTTCCGCCAGCCTGCGATGCGCGGCGCGAAACAGCCCGCGCGGTGTGTAGGAGTAAGACCCGAAGCAGAACGGATCGCGGCTCCAGTTCGTCCGCAGATAGCCGGTCAGCCGCGCTCCGCTGGCCATCCCCCGATCCATCGGCAGAAACGTCCCGGCGACGCCCGCCGCAACCGCTGCCAATACGTCCCGTCTTTGCACGCTACCCCCCAAAATCGGCTCGCCGGAATTCTGCGTTACCCTCGCGCATCGCGCAATACGGCCCCTTCATCTTGGCCAAAATACCTCCGCCGGAGGCGTCCTGACCTTCCGGTCGGCACCCGGTCAGATCGGCGCACTGCCCCATCCGATTTTCCGTGGCAACGCGGCCCGAGGAGGGCTCCGAAGGAGCCTGACGAGGGCCGCCCCCCGGTCGACGCGCCCCAGCGCGGCGAAACCGCTTTCCGTA
>NZ_MNBL01000117.1 GCF_001879695.1 Nioella sediminis | reverse complement strand
TACCTCCGCCGGAGGCGTCCTGACCTTCCGGTCGGCACCCGGTCAGATCGGCGCACTGCCCCATCCGATTTTCCGTGGCAACGCGGCCCGAGGAGGGCTCCGAAGGAGCCTGACGAGGGCCGCCCCCCGGTCGACGCGCCCCAGCGCGGCGAAACCGCTTTCCGTATGCACGCCCGGTGTACAGGGGGTGTAAGGGTGGCACCCCCCCCTTTTCAGGCCCTCACGCCTGCCGGCTCAACCGCGCCACGCCGAGCACATCGAGCACCTTCGCCTCGATATGGTCGGCATTCATCGCTGCCGTGGCGTACATATCTTCAGGGCTCGCCTGGTCGATGAAAATATCGGGCAGAACCATCGACCGGAACTTCAGCCCACGGTCGAAAACGCCCTCTTCGGCCAGAAGCTGCGCCACATGGCTGCCAAAGCCGCCAACCGCGCCTTCCTCGATGGTGATCAACGCTTCGTGGTCGGCAGCAAGCTTCAGAATAAGCTCTGAATCCAATGGCTTGGCAAATCGCGCGTCGGCAATCGTCGGCGTAATCCCGCGCGCGGCCAGCGCCTCGGCGGCTTTTTGAACCTCGCTCAGACGGGTTCCGAAAGACAGGATCGCGACCCGCGCGCCGTCCTGGATCATCCGCCCCTTGCCGATCTCCAGCGGCTCGCCGCGCTCCGGCATATCCACGCCCACGCCTTCGCCCCGCGGATAGCGGAAGGCGATCGGCCCGCTGTCATGCGCCACGGCGGTTGCCACCATATGCACCAACTCCGCCTCATCCGCCGCTGCCATCACCACGAAACCGGGCAAATTCGACAGATACGCCACGTCGAAAGACCCCGCATGCGTCGCCCCGTCGGCGCCCACTAACCCCGCGCGGTCAATAGCAAATCTGACGGGCAGGCGCTGGATGGCCACATCGTGAACGACCTGGTCATAGCCCCGTTGCAGGAAGGTCGAATAGATCGTGCAGAAGGGTTTCATCCCCCCCGCCGCCATGCCTGCACAGAAGGTCACGGCATGCTGTTCGGCGATACCGACGTCAAACACCCGCTTCGGAAATCGCTCTCCGAACAGGTCCAGCCCCGTCCCGTCCGGCATCGCGGCGGTGACAGCGACGATCTTGTCGTCCAGCTCCGCCTCGCGGATCAGGCTTTGGGCGAAGACCTTGGTGTAACTCGGCGCATTCGAGGGCGCCTTGCGCTGCTCGCCGGTCGCCATGTCAAAAGGTGCGCGGGCGTGGCCCCTGTCGGCATGCCCCTCCGCATGGCGAAAGCCCTTGCCCTTCTTCGTGATCGCATGGATCAGGATCGGCCCATCGGCCCGCGCCTTCACCGTCCGCAGCACCGAGACCAGCTGATCCATGTCATGCCCGTCGATGGGGCCGACATAGGAAAAGCCCAGTTCCTCGAACAGCGTCCCGCCCACGGTGGCCGCTTTCAGCAGCTCTTTCGCCCGCCGCGCCCCTTCCTGGAAAGGCTCGGGCAGCAGCGACACCGCGCCCTTGGCGGCCGATTTCAGCTCCTGGAACGGGGCCCCGGCGTAGAGCCGCGACAGGTAAGAGGAAAGCGCGCCGGTTGGCGGTGCGATGCTCATCTCGTTGTCATTCAGGATCACGATCAGCCGCTTGCCCAGATGACCCGCGTTGTTCAGCGCCTCGAAGGCCATGCCGCCAGTCAGCGCGCCGTCCCCGATCACGGCAATCGCATCGCCAAGCCCGGTCTCGATCACGCCGCCAAGCTCACGCGCCATCGCAAACCCCAATGCCGCCGAGATCGACGTGGAACTGTGGGCCGCGCCGAACGGGTCATAGGGTGACTCGCTGCGCTTGGTGAAGCCCGACAGGCCCCCCTTCTTGCGCAGGGTCGGCATCGCCTCGCGCCGACCGGTCAGGATCTTGTGGGGGTAGCACTGGTGGCTGACATCCCAGATCACCTTGTCGCGCGGCGTGTCGAAGACCGCATGCAGCGCCACGGTCAGTTCCACCACGCCAAGCCCTGCCCCCAGATGCCCGCCAGTCTTGCTGACGGCGGCAATGGTTTCGGTGCGCAGGTCGTCGGCCACGCGGCGCAGATCAGACACCGGCAGCCCGCGCAGATCGGCCGGGGAATGGATCCGGTCCAGATGCGGCGTGTCGGGGCGGTCGCTCATGTGGCTCTCCGAATTCGGTTACTGGTCACGGGCGATAACGAAGCGGGCCAGTTCCCGCAAGGTTTCCGCGTCGGAGCCATAGGGGGCCAACGCCGCCTCGGCCTCATCAATCAACCCTTGCGCGCGGGCCTTCGCGCCCTCCAGCCCAAGCAGCGAGACAAAGGTCGCCTTACCCGCATCGGCATCCTTGCGCAGCGCCTTGCCGGCTTTCTCGGCATCGCCCTCTACATCCAAGATGTCGTCAGCGATCTGAAAGGCAAGGCCAAGGCTGCGTGCATAGCGCCGCAGGGGGGCCGGATCGGCGCGGCCCAGGATCGCGCCCGCAACCACCGGCCACTCCAGCAGCGCACCGGTTTTGTTGGCCTGCAATTCGGTGATCTGGTCAAGCGTCAGGGGGGTATCAGCAGTTTCGGCGGCAATGTCCTGCGCCTGCCCCAGAACCATGCCCTGAGGGCCAGAGGCCCAGGCGAGGGTCAGGACCAGCTCTGCGCGCTGATCGGCATCCCCGGTTGCGGGGTCGGCCAGCAACTCGAACGCAAAGCTTTGCAGCGCATCACCCACCAGCACCGCCGTCGCCTCGTCCCATTTGCGGTGCACGGTCGGCAGGCCCCGGCGAAGGTCGTCGTCATCCATGCAGGGCAGGTCGTCATGAACGAGGCTATAGGCGTGGATGCATTCGACGGCGCAGGCCGCCTGCATCGCGGCCTCTGCATCGCCCCCGGTCAGCCGCGCCGTTTCCAGCACGAGGAAGCCGCGCAGCCGTTTGCCGCCCGCTGTGGTGTAGCGCATCCCCTCGGCCACGCGGTCTGACCCGAGCCGCGCCATGCGGTCCGAAAGGGCGCGCGCAATCGCGTCCTGCGCGTCTTTCAACTGCTGCGTGAACAAGGGTCAGAGCCCCTCGACCGGCTTCGCCCCCGTGGGCTGCCCATTGGCGTCCAGCGTGATCTGCGCGACCTTTTCTTCGGCCTCTTTCAGCTTCGCCTCGCACCGTGCCTTCAACTGCGCACCGCGTTCGTAAAGCTTGATGGAATCTTCCAGCGCCACGTCGCCCCGGTCGAGCTGACCCACCACCGTTTCCAGTTCCCGGATCGCTTCCTCGAAGCTCATTTCCTCGATCTTTTTTTGGTCGCTCATCCGCTTCTCTCCGTCAAAACGCGCACATGGGTGGCGGCCGAGGCCGCGAGGGCGTCCAGATCATAGCCGCCTTCGAGAGTCGAGACCATGCGGCCGCCGCAATGCCTGTCAGCGATATCGCAAAGCCGGTGCGTGAGCCACTCGTAATCCTCTTCGACCCAGGCGAGATCGGACAAGGGATCGGCGGCATGGCAGTCGAACCCGGCGGAGACGAGCAACAGTTCGGGCCGGAACGCGTCAAGCCGTGGGAATACCCGCGCCTCATAGGCATCGCGCATGGCCTTGCCGCCGGTGCCGGGCGCGAGCGGCACGTTGACCACGTTGTCATGCGCGCCGGTCTCTGACACGTCGCCGGTATCGGGCCAGAGCGGCATTTGTTGCGAGGTGATCACCAGGGCGCGGGGTTCATCCCACAATAGCGCTTGCGTGCCATTGCCGTGATGCACGTCGAAATCGACGATGGCCACGCGGGCAAGCCCGTGATGACCCAGCGCGTATTTCGCGCCAAGCGCCACGTTGCCGAAGAAACAGAACCCCATGGGCAGTTCCCGTTCGGCATGGTGGCCGGGCGGGCGCACCGCCGCGAAGGCGTTGGTCAGTTCGCCGGACAGCACGAGGTCGATGGCCTTCTGAACGCCGCCCACAGTGCGGAAAAGCGCGGGCAGGGAGGATGGGGACAGGAAGGTTTCCTCGTCCGTGTCCGGGTCCAGCATGGTGAAGCCTTCAGCGGGAACACTGGCGCGGATATGGTCGAGATAGGCGGGCGTGTGCAGCGTCAGGATGCTGTCATCACTGGCCAACGGGGCGGCGTACCGGAAAACTGGCAGCCCTTCGAGCGCTTGCAAAACAAGCGCCAGCCGGGCGGGCTGTTCATGGACATGGGCGGGCGTCACATGCGCAAGGCAATCGGGGTGCGTGACAAGCCCGGTGGCCACCTATGCCCCCATCAGTTCGGTGACATGTGCGGCGACGGCCTCGGCCAGCGCGTCGAGGTTGTAGCCGCCTTCCATCGACGACACGAGCCGCCCGCCGCAGACATCTTCGGCGACCTTGCAAAGTTCGCGCGTGAGCCAGGCAAAATCCTCGGTCGTCCAGTTGAGGTTGGCCAGCGGGTCGTCGGCATGGGCATCGAACCCGGCAGACAGGATGATCAGCTCCGGCTGGTAGTCGCGCAGCCGCTGGAAAAGCCGCGAGCCGTAGATGGAGCGCATGGTTTCCCCGTCGGACCCCGGCGAAAGCGGCACGTTCAGGATATTGCCGTGCGCGCCGCGTTCATGGGCGGCACCCGTGCCGGGATAGAGCGGCATCTGGTGCGACGAGATGAAGAGAACGCGGGACTCATCCCACAAAAGATCCTGCGTGCCGTTGCCGTGGTGCACGTCGAAATCGACGATGGCGACGCGGGACAGCCCATGACGGTCCAGCGCGTGTTTCGCGGCGATGGCGACATTGCCGAACATGCAAAATCCCATGGCGCGGGTCTTTTCGGCGTGATGGCCGGGGGGGCGCGTGGCGACAAAGGCGTTCTTCGCTTCGCCTGCAAGCACCGCATCGACCGCCGCAAGGCAGCCGCCGACACCGCGCAGGGCGGCCTCCCATGTGCCGGGGGACATGGAGGTGTCGGGGTCGAGCGCGATCAGCCCGTCCTGCGGTGCAGCCTCTCGGATGGCAGCCACGTGGCTTTCGGGATGGGCCAGCAACAGGTCTGCCTCCGCTGCCATGGGGGCCTCTCGCCGGTCGAGCGCGGCGAATTCGGGCGCGGAAAGCGCGCGGATCACGTGTTCCAGCCGGGCGATCTGTTCTGGGTGGCCAAGCGGCATCTGGTGGCGCAGGCCCGCGTCATTCGTGAATAGCAGGGTCATGGATATCCTCAGTCGGGGGCCAGCATGTAGCCCGCGCCGCGCACCGTTTGCAGGTAGCGGGGCTGTTTCGGGTCGGCCTCTATCTTGCGGCGCAGGCGGGTGATCTGCACATCGACGGCGCGTTCCTGGCTGGTGCTGCTGCCCACGCCCTTGTCGCGGCCCAGATCCTCGACCAGCTGTGTGCGGCTGACGGGTTCGTTCGGACAGGCAGAGAAGATGCGCATCAACGCCGATTCGGTTGCGGTCAGGCGAATGGGGGTTTGCCCCTGCCACATTTCACCCCGTTCAAGGTCGTATCGGATCGGCCCCAGATGCAGCATCTTGGGGGCCGATTGTGCCTCGGACACGCTTGGAACGCGCCGCAGGATGGCGTTGATCCGCAGCAGCAATTCGCGCGGCTCGAACGGTTTCGGCAGATAGTCATCGGCCCCGGCTTCCAGCCCGGTTATCCGGTCGCTGGCCTCGCCCCTTGCCGTCAGCAGCATGATCGGGGTCGTCAGCTTTTCGCGCAAAGCCTTGGTCAGGCTGATCCCGTCTTCACCGGGCATCATCACATCCAGAACGATCAGGTCGAATTCCAAGCCTTCCAGCAGTCGGCGCGCATGGGCCGCATCACGGGCGGCACTGACGATGAAGCCGTTGCGAATCAGGAATTTCTGGAGAAGACCGCGAATGCGCTCATCATCGTCGACGATCAGAAGATGGGCTGCCGGATCTGTCATGCGCCTCCCTCGGTGTTGGAAAAGTAATGATGGCGAAGTTCCGGGTCCATCATCTGTTCCAGCACCGTGCGGAAACCCGCCACTGCGTCGGGTCCGGCAGCACGATAGGCAGCCCGCATCCGGGTGCGTTGTGCCTCGGACAGTTCACGTTCCAGCGAAATGCCCTGATCGGTCAGGTACAGGTGACGTTCGCGTTTGTCGCGGGTGCCGACGCGGCTTTCGACAAGGCCGTCCTCGACCAGCGTGCGCAACACCCGGTTCAGCGATTGCTTGGTGACGCCCAGAATGGCCAGCAGATTGTTTACCGTGGTGCCGGGGCTGCGGTTGATGAAGTGGATCGCCCGGTGATGGGCGCGCCCATATGCGTGGTTTTCAAGAATGCGGTCCGGGTCGGCGGTAAATCCGCGATAAGCGAAGAACATCGCCTCGATCCCGCGCCGAAGCTGTTCGTCGGTCAGAAAAAGCAGGCTTTCCCCGCTGCTTGCAGAAGACTGTGCCGCGCCGCGTTCGGCCATGAAATGCGTTCCCCCCGGGGTCTTGTCGCCTTTCGCCCGACTTTATGTCAGCCTTGTTGACTTTCCAAGAATCAATTGTTACCGAATGCCCGGTTTTGCGTAACTTTATGTCCGGTTCGGACGTATTTTGCGCAACAAACCGAAAATGCCAAGACCCCTGCCGAAGGTGAACACAATGGGCGCTGCTTACGACGATCGCGACGGAACCATCTGGATGGATGGCAAACTCATCCCCTGGCGGGATGCGAATGTGCATATTCTGACGCACGCGATGCACTATGCCTCGTCCGTGTTCGAGGGCGAGCGCGCCTATAACGGCAAGATCTTCAAAAGCCGCCTGCATTCGGAACGTCTGCACTTCTCTGCCGGGCAGCTCGACTTCCAGATCCCCTACACGGTGGATGAAATCGAAGCCGCCAAACAGGAAGTTCTGACCGCCAATGGCCTGACAGATGCCTATGTGCGTGCTGTTGCGTGGCGCGGCGCGGGTGAGGATATGGGCGTCGCGTCTGCCAAGAACCCCGTCCGGCTGGCCATCGCCGCTTGGGAATGGGGGGCCTATTACGGCGACGCGAAGATGAAGGGTGCCAAGCTCGACATTTCCAAGTGGAAGCGCCCCTCGCCCGAGACCATCCCCAGCCACGCCAAGGCCGCCGGTCTATACATGATCTGCACCCTGTCCAAGCACGCGGCAGAGGCAAAGGGCTGTTCCGACGCGATGATGTTCGACTATCGCGGCTATATCGCCGAGGCGACCGGCGCCAACATCTTCTTCGTCAAGGATGGCGAAGTGCACACACCCCTGCCCGACTGCTTCCTGAATGGCTTGACCCGCCAGACCGTGGTGGGCATGCTGAAGGACCGCCAGATCAAGGTGCATGAACGCCACATCATGCCCGAGGAACTGGAGGGCTTCCAGCAATGCTGGCTGACCGGTACGGCAGCAGAGGTCACCCCCGTTGGCCAGATCGGCGACTACAACTTTGAAGTCGGCGCCATCGCCCGCGAGATCGCTGAAGGCTATGAGAAGCTGGTGCGGGAGTAGGTTAGCCGTCTTTTGGCCTTATAAGGCAGTATCGCAGATAAACCGCGCCCCTTCTTCCGGCGCGGTTTTTTCGTATCCAAAGCGTGCAGCCTCGGTTTGAATCAAGTCGCTCAGCACCGAGGAAATCGCGAAGGGCGCAAGGGGGTCGTTGACGGCATCGTTTCGCTCGCTCTTCATGACAAGAGACCGTCCCCGCCCGCATCTGAAATCGCCATGTCCTGCGCGCCCTGGTTCCGGACGGGACGTCGGTTGACTCCTTGTCTGACGAAGGTCTGCAGGACCGGCCGTCTCATTCCGGTTTTGGCCACTTAGGCAACAGATTGCAGCTTCGAACCTGAAGAATGCTTGATCCGGAAGCCTTTACCGGCAAGTCTTGACCAAGCGGCAAGCCGCACAATGAGAATGATTGGAGGAATTACCTTGAAATTCTTAGCCACGGCCCTGTTCGGCCTATTTGCGATGTCGGCGGCAGCCATGGCCTGTCCGACATTCAACCAGACCGGGGCGAGCCATACGCTGACCGGTCAGCAGCTTTATAGCCCGCAGAGTTACTCTGTCGTTGCCGGCGGACAGAACCCGCTGCAGAACTGCGGCTTCAGCAATTTCGGCTATGTGACGACCGCGCCGGATTTCTCATTCTACCTCTCGGGGATGGATCAGTACTATCTGGTGGCCGATGTGGTCAGCCAGTGCGACGCGGTTCTGTTGGTCAACACCGCCAATGCGAGCTGGCTGTTCGACGATGATTCCAACGGCAACCTCGACCCGCGGATCGAGATCCGGGGGGCTGCCAATCTCAACGGTCGGGTGGATGTCTGGGTCGGCACCTATGACGGGTCCTATTGCAACGCGACGCTGAACATGGAGACCTGGCTGGCGCAAGCCCCTGCTCCGCAGCCACAGCCGCAACCCCAACCTCAGCCGCAGGCGAATTGCCCGAGCTTTGCCTATACGGGGCAGGAGGTCTCGCTGACCGGCCAGCAACTCTATACGCCGCAGCGATACAATGTGAATGCGGGCGGCCCGACGCCCCTGGCCACCTGTCCGTCCGGGGGGCTGGGCTATGCCTACGCGGTGCCGCACTATTCCTTCTACCTCTCCGGCATGGAAGGCTACCAGCGGCTGGAAATCGAGGTTGAAGGCCAGTGCGATACGACATTGCTGGTCAACACCCCCACCACCCAGTGGTATTTCGACGATGACAGCCGCGGGAACCTGCAGCCGCTTCTGAACCTCGCTTCCTCTGACGCCCTCAATGGCCGGCTGGACGTCTGGGTTGGCACCTATGACGGCGCGACCTGCCTTGGCGTGCTGGAACTGGAAACCTGGGAGCCGGTCAATGTGGCGCCGCCCGCACCGCCCTCCATGGCCCTGCCCGATGGGTATTTCCGACTGACCACGATGTTCCGGGAAGGCTTCTCGGAATGTCTTGAAGGAAATCAGGCCGCGAGCGGACCGGCCTTCATGGACCGGTGTCAGAACGTCACCGGCCAGCTCTGGCGTGCCATGCCCGTTGATGGCGGCTATTACCGCCTGACCACCGCCTTCCGCGAGGGGGCCAATGAATGCCTGGAGGGCAACCAGATCAATGGGGCAGCCATGAACGGCGCCGCCTTCATGGACAGCTGTCAGGATGTGAGCGGCCAGCTCTGGCGGGCCGTTCCGGCGGGCGACGGCTATTTCCGCCTGACCACGATGTTCCGTGAAAACGCGGGCGAGTGCCTTGAGGGCAACCAGGCCAACGGCGCGACCCTGAACGGGGCTGCCTTCATGGACATGTGTCAGGATGTGAGCGGCCAGTACTGGCGGGCCATCCCCGCGGAACTGGTGCAGCAGGTCGATATAGACGCGACAGCCGAGGTGATTCAGGGGCAGCTGGAAACCGCTGGCATGACCAACCTGCCGATCAACTTCGAGTTTGACTCGGCAACGCTCACGCCGCAGGCCCGCGCCCTCGTAGCACGACTCGCGCAGGCGATCTTCGACGCCGGGCTCTCTGGACGGGCCTTCGAGGTGCAGGGCCATACCGATGCGTCGGGGGCCGCGAGCTACAATCTGGACCTGTCGAACCGGCGGGCGCAGGCGGTGATCGAGGAACTGGTCAATGCCCACGGCATCAACCGCGCCTTGCTGACGCCCGTGGGCTACGGCGAAACCCGCCTGATCAACCCCTCATCGCCCAATGCGGCGGAGAACCGGCGCGTGGAAATCCTCCTGCGCTGAGACCGGGCGTCGGGTGACAAAAGCCGGGGCGTATGAGTCATGCGCCCCGGTTTCTATGCGATCAGACCACATTGCACGCGTTATCGCCCGCGCCGTGCTCTGGGCAATGCGCTTTGGATGGGCTTGGTGTTTCGACCAGTATTCTTTGTGGGTGCGGCTGGCATCACGCGCTGCCGAACGAGCGGCTTACACCCGATGATAAGGGCTGCCCGCCAGGATCGACGCGGCGCGGTAGAGTTGTTCGCTTAGCATCACGCGGGCGAGCATGTGGGGCCAGACCATCTGGCCGAAGCTCAGCACCATGTCGGCCTGATCCACCAGCGTGGGGTCCAGCCCGTCGGCGCCGCCGATCAGGAAGGCCATGTCCTGCGCACCCTGATCTCGGCGTTTTGCCAGCGCGCCAGCGAAATCGGGCGAAGACATTACCCGCCCGCGTTCGTCCAATGCGCAGACAACCGCGCCCGTGGGGATCGCCTTGCGCAGCAGCTCGGCCTCTGCCGGTTTGCCGCCGCCCTTCTTGTCCTCAACCTCCACCACGCGGGCAGGCCCAAGGCCAAGCGCGCGGCCCGTGCGGTCGAACCGTGTCAGGTAGTCGGAGACGAGATCAGCCTCTGGCCCGGCCCGAAGCCGGCCCACAACGCATAAGGAAACCCGCATGAAAGATCAGACGCTGCCGGCGGGCAGCCACATCTTTTCAAGCTGGTAGAACTCCCGCACTTCGGGGCGGAAGACATGGACGATCACATCGCCCGTGTCGATCAACACCCAATCGCCGGTATCCTTGCCTTCCATCCGGGCGGTCAACCCGAAGGTTTCCTTCAGCCGCGCGACAAGTTTCTCGGAGATTGCCGCCACCTGGCGCGAAGAGCGACCGGAGGCGATGACCATGTGATCGGCCATCTGGGTCTTTCCGCGCAGGTCGATCTGGACGATCTCTTCCGCTTTGTCGTCGTCAAGGGATGCAAGAACCTCGGCAAGCAGGGTGTCGCTCGTCAGGTCTTTGGTCGGGCGCGTCATCTGCGCCACCGGTGCAGCCCCGGTGGTGGCTGCTTGAACAGGTCCAGTCAGGACGTGGTCCTCCTTCACAATACGCCGAAGATCCCCGGCGCCGGGATATGGCCAAGATAGCATTCGAGCGGGGCTGTCTCAACCAGCGGACTGATTCGCAAGCGGATTCAAACCGATTATTGTGGCCAATCGGTCAAGAAGCATGCGGAAAACGAAAAACCCCGGCTGCTTAAGACCGGGGTTTTCCAGATGGGCCTGACGAAGGGATCAGGCGGGAACGGCGCCTTTCGGGGCGGGGGCGAAGTGCTTGCGGGCCAGCATCCAGACAAGGACGATCATACCCAGTTGCAGCGCCACGGCGATGCCCGAGATGGCCCAGTAGGCGACCGAGAACTTGGCGACGATGCCAGCGGCGACCAGACCCTTGTTCAGCCAGAAGTGGGTCATCACCGAAAGGGCGACACCGGGGCAGACCAGCGCGTAGGATCCGGCGGAGGTTTCGGACCCGGTCACGAAGCGGGCGACGTAACCCACGCGGGACAGCACGGCGAGACCGAAGAGGGCGAAGATCACTTCGATCGAGATCAGCCGGGTCAGCAGCATCAGCGTATCGGCGGCGGTGCCGTGGGCCTCGAAGGTGGTGTGCAGCCCGTGGTTCTGACGCAGCAGGGCGATGCCGATCACAGTCATCAGCGGGATCACCACCATCAGGGTCGGCGCAGCCTCGACATTGACGCCGTGTTCCAGCATCGGACGCACGCTCATGACCAGCACGATCAGCGCAAGGATGATGGCGGCGATAATGAAGAAGGTGGACAGCACGAGGCTGATCCCCACGGTCAGGGTCGCGGTCGACATGGCGGCCGGGGCGGCAAGGCCCACGCCGATCATCGCCAGGGCAAAGGCGGGCAGCATCTGGGCGAAGCTATTGTTGGCGGAACAGTCGAAGCCACCGGAATGCAGGCGTTCCTTGATGAAGTGACCCAGTTCCTTGAAGGCGATCCAGCCGATGGCGAGGAAGGCCGCAAGCGCAGCGGGGAACAGGTATTCGACGATGTTCCAAAGGCCGGGCACGAAGGTCAGGCCCAGGATGAACATGGCGTTTACGGACATCGCCAGCGCCAGAGGCATCGCCAAGACTTGGCTGCCCGCGTTGGACCGTGCGAAGGTTTCATAGGCGTCCGAGCGGCGGAATTCGGTGAAGCGGCGCAGGTTGAAGGCCAGAAGCTTGAGGTTGAGGAAACCGAAAATGGCAATCCCGGCCCAGGCACCTAGGATCATTGCCTGTTGAATCAGGGTGCCGCCGGTCAGCAGCGGCCAGGCATCTTCAAAGATCGGAACCGGACGGCCGGTATGCGGAACCCAGAACATCAGCCACATGAAGAACGTAACGGTGAGGCCGCCCGCGCCAAGCGAGGCGAGGAAATAAAGCGGCGAATAGCGGTTTGCGGCGACGGTCATCTCCGGCACTCCTTTAATTGACACTGGCAACTAAATACGCAGCCAGGAGGCGAGTCGCAACATTAAAGTTGACTTTGTTAACTACCAAGGTGTCGCACCCCGTTTACCCCCTGTTAACCACCCTGACCCAAGACTGAGCGCATGAAGATGACGACCTTTCCCCTGCTTGCTCTGCTCGCTGCCTGCGACAGCCCCGCCCCGGCGATGATGGGGGCCGATGCCACCAGGATGACCGTCGAAGGGGTCGATTTCACCGTTCGGGTCAGGGGCAGTAGGGTCGAAGCGATCCGCACCAACATGATGCCCAACCCCTCAATCGGCTCCGTCTATCCAAGGGCGGTGCAAGCCATGGAAGAGGTGAGCGGTTGCCGCGTGATCGAGGACAGCCTGCGGGGGGACGTGGCCGTAATGCGCGCCGATCTGGACTGTGGCTAGGCGGCAAAACGCATATATCTTGTGGATAATGCGCCGAAAACCGCCATATCGTGGGGCTGAACGTTGACTCAAGCGCGTTGACTGCCGGACACTTGCCCAAACGGGAATCAACAAGAACAGGCAGGCACGTGCGGTTTTCGCGGCTCAGGCTCAACGGTTTCAAAAGCTTTGTCGATCCGACCGATCTGATCATCGCGGATGGGCTGACCGGCGTTGTGGGCCCAAACGGCTGCGGCAAATCCAACCTGCTGGAAGCGCTTCGGTGGGTCATGGGCGAAAACCGCCCCACGGCGATGCGTGGCTCTGGCATGGAAGATGTGATCTTCGCAGGCGCCTCGACACGCCCCGCCCGGAATTTTGCCGAGGTGGCGCTGACCA
>NZ_MNBL01000116.1 GCF_001879695.1 Nioella sediminis | reverse complement strand
GCCCGCCAGTTTCAACGATACCGACAATCTGGAAATCATCCGCCGGATCACTCGTGATGCCGGGTCTGCCTTCAAGACCAATGGCAAGGATGTCCGCGCCCGCGATGTGCAGATGCTGTTTGCCGATGCCTCCACCGGGGCGCATTCGCCCGCGCTGGTGCGGCAGGGGCAGATTTCGGAACTGATCAACGCCAAACCCAAGGCAAGGCGGCGCATTTTGGAAGAGGCGGCTGGGATTTCCGGGCTTTACCAGCGGCGGCACGAGGCCGAGCTGAAGCTGAAAGGCGCGGAAACCAACCTGGCGCGGGTCGAGGACGTACTCGATCAGTTGAACGGCCAGTTGGGGGCACTGGCCCGGCAGGCCAAACAGGCCGCGCGCTACCGCGAGATTGGCGGGGAGTTGCGGCAGGCCGAGGGGCTGTTGCTCTATCGCCGCTGGAAAGAGGCCGATGATGCACGGGCCGAAGCCGAGGCCGCCCTGCGCGACGCGATCACCGCCGCCGCCCGCGCCGAAACCGCCGCACGTGAGGCCGCAAAGGCCCGCGAAACGGCAGAAGAGGCCGTCCCGCCCCTGCGCGAGGAAGAGGCGATTGCCGCCGCGCTGTTGCAACGGGTGACTGTCGAACGCAACGCCCTGAGCGAGGAAGAGGCCCGCGCGCGGCGCGCGATTGAGACCCTGACCAACCGCATCGCACAGCTGGCGAAGGACCTGGCGCGAGAGGGCAGTCTGAACGCCGATGCGGGCAGCACCATCGAGACGCTGGAACGCGAGGCCGAGGATCTGCGCGCCGCAGGTGACGGTCACGAGGACGCCCTGAGCGCCGCTCTGGAGGCGGTCGACGCCGCGACCACGGCGCTGGCAGAACAGGAAACCGTCCATTCCAGCCTGACCGAAGAGGCCGCCCGCCTTGCCGCCCGTCACCAGTCTGCGCAACGGCTGGTCGATGACAGCGCCCGCGCCGCCGACCGCCACGGGACCGAGGCCGAGAAAGCCCGCGCCGAAGCCGATCAGGCCGAGGCACGGCTGGCAACCCTGGCGCAGGAACACGAGGAGGCCGAAGCCGCCCTTGCCCGCGCCACCGATCTGTCCGCCCGCGCCGAAGAAACCCTGTCCGAGGCCGAAGCCGCAAGGTCCGACGCGCAAACGCACGAGGCCGAGGCACGGTCGGTTCTGGCCGAGTCCGAGGGCGAGTGGAACACGCTCGACGCGGAAGTGCGGGCGATGTCGAAACTGCTGGAACGCGAACGCGGCGGGCGCAACCAGTTGCTTGACCGGGTGCGCGTGGCCCCGGGATACGAGGCCGCCGTTGGCGCAGCGCTGGCCGATGACCTGAAAGCCCCCGAGGCGGAGGAGGGCACCGGCTGGACCACCCTGCCGCAATATGATGCGCCGCAGCCCCTGCCTGCCGGTGTCGTGTCGCTGGCCGAATATGTGGACGCGCCGCCGGTTCTGGCCCGTCGTCTGCGCCAGGTGGGTGTGTTGCAGAACGGCGAAGGTCCGCGCCTGCAACCGCAGTTGTTGCCCGGTCAGCGGCTGGTCACCCGTGCCGGCGATCTGTTCAGGTGGGATGGCTTCGCGCTCGCCGCCGCCGACAGCTCCTCCTCCGCCGCGCGGCGGCTGGAGCAGGTCAACAAACTGAACGACATGTCAGCGGAACTGGAACGCGCCGCCATTGCCGTGGATCGCGCCCGCACCAGCCACCGGGCCAATGCCGACCGGTTGGCCGCCCTGACCGAGGCCGACAAACAGGCCCGCGCCGCCCGCCGCGCCGCCGATCAGCAGATGGCCGATGCCAGCCGCGCCTATTCGCGGACCGAGGCCGACCGCAACATTCTGGAAGGCCGCCTCGAAACCCTGCGCCAGGCCGCCGCCCGACATGGCGAAGAGGCCGAAGCCGCCCGCCAGACCCTTGCCGATGCCACCCGCGCCCGGTCAGAGCTGGACGATCTGGACACCGCCCGCTCCCGCGTGGAAGACGCCCGCGCCGGGGTGGAAACCGCCCGTTCCGTCCTGTTGGCCGCCCGATCCGCCCATGGCGAACTGAAACGCGCGGGCGAGGCACGCGACAGCCGCCTGACCCGGATTTCGGAAGAGGTCTCGACCTGGCAAAAACGGCTCGACAACGCCGCGACCCGCATCAAGGAGCTGGAAAACCGCAAGGGCTACGCCGAGGTGGAGCTTGAAGCGGCGCAGAAGGCCCCGGATCAGATCATCGCCCGCAAGGATCAGCTGGCCGACACGATAGACACCGCAGAGACCCGCCGAAAGGCCGCCACCGACGCGCTGGCGCTTGGTGAAACCCGGCTGCGAGAGGCGGTGCAGGCGGAACGCGAGTCCGAGCGCGCAGCCTCTGACGCCCGCGAATCCCGCGCCCGCGCCGAGGCCCGCCGCGACAGTGCCGCCGAGGTGCTGGAGACCGCCGCCGACCGGATCGAGGAAGAGATGGAGGTGGGGCCCGCGAAACTGCTGGAGCAGCTTGGCGCCGACCCCGACCGCATGCCCTCAGTCGACAGCATCGAGGCCGATGTGATGCGCCTGCGCCGTCAGCGCGACGCGCTCGGGGCGGTCAATCTGCGGGCCGAGGAAGACGCCCGCGAGGTAACCGAGGAACGCGACACGCTGGCCGCCGAGAAGGTCGATCTGGAGGAAGCCATCCGCAAGCTGCGTGGCGGTATTTCCAGCCTCAACCGCGAAGGCCGTGAACGCCTTCTGGCCGCGTTCGAAGAGGTGAACAGCAATTTCGCCATGCTCTTCACCCACCTCTTCGGCGGTGGCGAGGCCAAGCTGGTGCTCGTTGAAAGCGACGACCCGCTGGAAGCCGGGCTGGAGATCCTCTGCCAGCCGCCGGGCAAGAAGCTGTCGACGCTCTCCCTTCTGTCAGGCGGGGAACAGACCCTGACGGCGCTGGCGCTGATCTTTGCCGTCTTCCTGGCCAACCCCGCGCCGATCTGCGTGCTCGACGAGGTCGACGCGCCGCTCGATGACGCTAATGTCACCCGCTTCTGCGACCTGCTGGACGAGATGACCCGCCAGACCGACACCCGCTTCCTGATCATCACCCACCACGCGGTAACGATGAGCCGGATGGACCGTCTCTTCGGGGTGACCATGGCCGAACAGGGCGTCAGCCAGCTCGTGTCGGTGGATCTCAAGAAGGCCGAGCAGATGGTCGCCTGATGGCAGGCTAAAAGCGCCTGAGCAGGCTATCCCCCTTATACTGAACGCCCTTTCATCTTGGGCCAAATACCTCCGCCGGAGGCATCCCGCACCAACCGCCTTCACCGCAGTCAGATCTGATGACCGGACCTGGCATTCTTCCGTGGCAACGCGGACCGACGAGGCCTCCGGCGTCAGCCGGGGGTTGAGGAGGGCCGCTCCCGGGTCGACGCGCGATGCGCGGCGAAACCGGATTACAGCCTGCGCAGCAGTTCCGTCGTGGGCCAGGCATCGGC
>NZ_MNBL01000115.1 GCF_001879695.1 Nioella sediminis | reverse complement strand
CTCCGCCGGAGGCATCCCGCACCAACCGCCTTCACCGCAGTCAGATCTGATGACCGGACCTGGCATTCTTCCGTGGCAACGCGGACCGACGAGGCCTCCGGCGTCAGCCGGGGGTTGAGGAGGGCCGCTCCCGGGTCGACGCGCGATGCGCGGCGAAACCGGATTACAGCCTGCGCAGCAGTTCCGTCGTGGGCCAGGCATCGGCGGGCATCCCAAGACGTTGCTGTTCCGCCTGCACCGCCGCTCGGGTGCGTGCACCCAAGATCCCGTCGATTCCGCCCACGTCATGACCCAAGGCGGTCAGCCGCTGCTGCAATTGCCGCATCTGGGTCTGGTCGAGGCCCGGGTCGGGATTGCCCGCGTTATAGACCGGCGCGCCTTCCAGCCGCGTGGCGAAATAGGCGGCCGTGGTCACGTAGACAAAGCTCTGGTTCCACTCGAACAGCACGGAATAATTCGGATAGGCCATGAAGAGGGGACCGTTCCGCCCCTGCGGTGCCACGATGGATGCCTGAAGCCCCGTATTCGTCAGCGATCCATTGCGCCCCCGAATGCCCATCTGCTGCCATTGCGACACGCGGCGCGTGGTTTCCAGCCCAGAGAGGGACCAGTCGAAATTCGATGGCACCTCGATCTCCACCAGCCAGGGCTGGTTCGCCTGCCAGCCAAGGCTGCGCAACATATTGGCGCCGGACATCAGCGCATCGGGGGCGGAGTTCTGCAAATCCACATGCCCGTCACCGTCGCCATCGATGCCCCGGTCACGGATGTCTTCGGGCAGCATCTGCACCATCCCGATCTCACCGGCCCAGGCCCCGGTGGTGTTGCGCGGGTCCAGATCGCCGGATTCGAACAGGTCGAGCGCCGCAAAGACCTGCGGGCGGAACAGTTCTGGCCTGCGGCAGTCATGGGCCAGCGTCACCAGCGAGTTCACCGTGTTGTAGTCGCCCTGGAAGGCCCCGAAATCGGTCTCGAAGGCCCAGAAGGCCAGCAGCACGCCACGGCTCACACCCAGTTCCCGCTCCATCCGGTCGAAGACGCTGCGATAGCGCTCGGCGTTGGTACGACCATTGTTGATCCGGTTCTGGCTGATCAGGCGGCGCGAGAATTCGACGAACGGGGTGGCAAAGATCCCTTGCCGCCGGTCGGCATTCAGCGTGGCCTGATCCTGGCTCACGCCGTTGAAGAACGCGTTGACGCTTTGCGCGGAGTGGCCGTTGCGCAGGGCCTCCTGCCGCAGCCCGTCAACAAAGGCCGAAAAACTGCCGCCGCATTGTTGCGCATGGGCGGCGGTGGAAAGGACAAGGGTCAGAAGGGTCGCTGAAATCAGTCGCATGGGAAAATCCTGTGGCTGTTGTTGGGCGAGAGATTAACAGGCGCTCAGAACAGGGCAAGCACCAGTGTGACCGCGCCAAACGCCGCCCAGACCCGCCAGAGCACGGATATGGAGGCATCGACCTCCGCCACCCCGATCTCCCGCGCACCGCTGCCATTGACCCAAGGAAAGTCCCGCGTTTCCCCGTGATAGCTGCGCGGGCCGGACAGGGCCACGTCCAGCACCCCCGCCATCGCGGCCTCTGGCCATCCCGCATTGGGTGACCGGTGAAGGCGCGCGTCCTGACGGATCACGTCGACGGCGCGATCCGACCAGAAGGCCAGCGCAATCAGCCCCGCGGTGATGCGTGCGGGAATCCAGTTCAGCACATCATCAAGCCGCGCGGCCGCCCATCCGAACTCCTCATGCCGCGGCGTGCGATAGCCGATCATGGAATCGGCGGTGTTCACCGCCTTGTAGATCAGGATGCCCGGCAACCCGCCAATGAGGTACCAGAAGGCGGGCGCGATGACCCCGTCCGAGAAGTTCTCGGCGGCACTTTCAATCGCGGCCCGCGCCACGGCGGGCTCATCCATGCCACTGGTGTCCCGGCCCACGATCATCGCGACCGCACGCCGCCCTTCGCCCGCGCCATAGCGCAGCCCGTCGGCCACCGCCTGCACGTGCTGCACAAGGCTTTTCTGTGCCAGCAGGATCGCCGCCCCGATCAGGGACCAAAGCCAGCCAAGGGGTAAGGCCTCGATGATCACACCAAGCAGCCCCGCGCCCGCGACCAGCGCCATCACCACCAGAATGCCGTTGTCCCGCCGGGGGGCGCGATTGAATTCCGCATCACACCAGCCGATCACGCGCCCCATCAGCACAGCAGGATGCGGCACCCGCGACCAGAGCCAGCGCGGCTCTCCCATCACGGCATCGAGCGCCATGGCCCCAAGCAGCAGCCAGGCGGTCATGACAGAGCCTCCTCCAGCCGTGCCCAATGGGCGTCCGGTCCCGGCAGGCCAAGTCTCAGCCAACGGTCCGAATAGGGGAAAATCCGGCTCCAGATATGGTACTGTGCCAGCCGGTCCTGCCAGGCCGCCGCGTCACCAACATCGTAAAGGCGGAAGAGCGTCGTGCCGCCCACAACCGTAGACCCCGCGCCTGTCATCATCCCGTCCAGCCGGTCCGCATCGCGCGCCAGCCGCGCGCGGGTCGTCTCAGCCCAGTCCCGATCGCGCAGCGCAGCAGCGCCGGTTGCCAACCCCGGACCGGACACCGCCCATGGCCCGATCATCTCGGCCAGACGGTCAATCGTTTCGGGCCGCGCAATGGCAAAGCCCAACCGCAACCCCGCCAGCCCCCAGAACTTGCCAAAGCTCTTCAGCACGATCACCCCCGGACGCTCCGCCATATGGACGAGGCTCTGCCCCGGCATCACGTCGCCAAAGCTTTCGTCGATCACCGTCAGGGGTCTATCCCCCTCCAACTCTGCCGCGCTCCAGACCCGGCCATCTGGGTTGTTGGGATGCACCACGACACGCGCGCCGCCCTCTCCCGCCTTCCAGCCATGGGCGCGGAAGGCGGCCCAGTGTTCGTTATAGGTGGGGGCGGGGATGTGGACCCGGCCAGTGGGCACAAGCGCCGGAATGCGCGCAATCAGCGCCGAGGCACCGGGCGCTGCAAGAATAGCTGCACCCTCAGGAACGCCCCAAAACGCCCGCGCCGCCGCATAAAGCGCATCGAACGCCGCCCTATCTGGCAGCGCCGTCCAGGCATCGGCGGGAAAGTCCGGCACCGGGTAGGGCAGGGGGTTGATCCCGGTCGAGAGGTCGATCCAATCCGCCCGCGCGCCGCCATAGCGGGCAACCGCGCCGTCCACACCGCCGCCATGATCGCGTTTGCCTTCGATCCCGGTCATCGCCGTCCCCTTTTCGCCGGGAACGGTTCAACCCGATTTTCAGGCCGCCCGCAATGCCTCTCGCCCATGCGGGGTCTCCCAGTCGATCTGGGGCCCGATTGGAATGATCCGATGCGGATTGATGCTGTCGTGGCTGTAATGGTAATGGCGGATGAAATGGTCGAACTGCACCACGTCCCGGATACCGGGCCATTGGTAAAGCTCCCGCGCCCATCCCCACAGGTTCGGATAGTCGATGATCCGCGCCCGGTTGCACTTGAAATGCTGGTGATAGACCGCGTCGAACCGGGCAATGGTGGGGAAAAGCCGCCAATCGGCCTCGGTGATACTGTCGCCCGCCAGATAGCGGTTCCGTGACAGGATATCCTCGATCCAGTCCAGCGCCTCGAAAAGCGTGTGAACGGCGCTGTCATAGGCCTGCTGCGACGTGGCGAAGCCCGCCTTGTAAACCCCGTTATTCACCGCGTCATAGATCCGCGCATTCAGCGCGTCGATCCGATCCTGCAACCTGTCCGGGTAGAAATCCCGTGTATCCCCGGTGATTCCGTTAAAGGCCGTATTGAACATGCGGATGATTTCCGAGCTTTCGTTCGACACGATGGTATCGCGGCCCTTGTCCCACAGGATCGGCACGGTCACGCGACCCGTCATGTCGGGCTTGGCGCGGAGGTAGATGTCGCGGGCGAAGTCCGAGCCGAACAGCCGGTCACCCGTCGCACCGGGAAAATCATCGGAAAAGGTCCAGCCGTCCGACAGCATGTCGGGATGCACGACAGACACGTCGATATGATCGGTCAGCCCCTTCAGACTGCGGAAAATCATCGTGCGATTGGCCCAGGGGCAGGCATGGCTGACATAGAGATGATAGCGGCCGCTTTCGGCCTTGAAGCCGCCTTCGCCGGTGGGGCCGGGCGCGCCATCAGCGGTCACCCAGTTGCGAAACTGCGCCTCGCTGCGTTTGAACGCGCCGTCCGTGGATTTGGTGTCGTACCATTTATCCACCCAATGTCCGTCGACCAACATACCCATTCCTGCGCTCCTTCCGATTGCTTGTCTGCAACCTAGTCGCCACGGCAGCGCAGGCCACCTTCAACAGCGCAGGGCCTGCCTGCCCCAGTGCACAGATCCTGCCTTTTCCTTGTGCAAATACCCCGGGGAGCGCGAGGGGCAGCGCCCCTCGCACGGGTCGACGCCGAAGGCGGCGAAATCAGTTGAATCAAGCGGCGTGCCGTTGACGCGCGCGGAAGCTTTCGGCCTTGGCGCGGTTGCCGCAACGCGACATGGAACACCAGCGTCGCCCAACACCACGGCCCTTGTCGATGAACAGATGCGTGCAGCGGCGGCATTCGCGCAGCCGCCCGAACTGGTCGGATCGCAGCAGCTCGTCCATCGACAGCACCAGCTGTTCATAGACACGCCCAAGCGGGCTTGCGGCGACTGTCAGGCCGGTATCGCCAATGCCGATTTCAGCATCCTGATAGACGGCCTTCAGCGCCTCGGTCAGATACAGCCCGTCTTCCCGACCCGGCGCGCGACCTGCCGCGATGGCGGAAAAGGCGGCGTAGGCCGTTTCCCTGAGCGTCAGGATCTTGCGAAGCTGCATCGGCGTGACAGGTTCTGACGGGGCCGCAAAGCCCTCTTCTTTCAGCAGGCGCACCAGCACGGTGGCGTTCTGAAAACTGTCGATCCGCCGCGTCTTTCCGTCATCGGCAACGGTATTCAAGAAGGTCAGGAACGGGTGGCCCGCGCCCGGTTCAGAGCGTGAAATCGCCTTGGTCATTTGTACTGCACCGCCTCGGAATGGTCTTTTCTTTCTTTCGGTGTGCATATGGTGCCGTAGGGTGTGCGGCAAGTAAAGCACCGGATCGCCGCGCCGGGGTCCGCCTGCGGCGCGCCGCCGATTCCCGGAAAACCGGTCTTCATGGGACGAGAAGGCAAGTCGCCACGGGTGTAGCGAAGCTCGATCATGCCAGCGCCAAACTCCGGTTTGAGCGTCCGGCCGAGACGGGACAGGCAGGAGCGGACAGGCGCTTTGGCGATCATACCGCTTGGGCGAAGGCCGGTTCGTCTGGTTGTTACATGCCACCCTTAAGGGAACTTGCACCCGATTTCGGATAGTGTGGCCCGAATGCGACGTGCTGCGATGCGGCGGGGCTGTGGCCTTGTCCGAATCTGTCCGAGGTCCAAATTGACCGAAGGAAGCCCCAAGGATCCGTGCGATGTCAGATTTTCTGCCCAAGGAAGTGATGGATGGCCTGCGCGCCGCCCAGAAGAAGGCCGAGCGCAAGCGCAGCCGCCGCTCCGTGCATGTGGGTGATGACGTCTATCCGATCCTGCAATTCGCGGAAGAAGGCTTCGCGCTGGATGCCGAATACGCCCCACATCTACGGGGATTGGTCGATATCTACGAGGGGCCGAAGCACCTGTATCAGGCCCTGATCGTGGCATCGGAAATCAAGGGCGACCTGATGCGCTATGAATTCAAGCGCAATACGGTTGCTTCCGATCATGCACCGCGCGACTTCTATCAGGAACAGGACGCACCTATCGCGCTGCTGGACTGGTCGAAACCCTGAATTTGGCCTTTGCATCGGATGGCTGTCCCGCTGTAAGCGATCTGAAACGCGCCGTTTTGCGCTCTCCAATTCTGCTTGCCGAGGTTCCCGATGATCCAGACTCCTTACCTGTTGTTCCTGGGCGACGCGCCCGATCAACTCGCCGCAAAAGTGGCGCAGGGCATCCGCGACTGGCGGCCTGACAATGCCGTGGGCCAGTTCCGGATGGAGGGCTGCGGTGCCGATGTCAAACTGCCCGACATGGACCTTGCCGCCGCGAAGGAGGCCGGGGCCAAGACGCTGGTCGTTGGTGTCGCCAACCGGGGTGGCGTGATCAGCCAGGAATGGAAGAAGGTGCTGGTGATGGCGCTGGAGGAAGGGTTCGACCTCGCCTCCGGCCTGCACAACCTGCTGAGGGATGAGCCCGATCTGGTGGCCGTTGCCGAAGCCACCGGGCGCAAGCTGCATGACGTGCGCATCCCGGATGTGAAATACCCGATTGCCAATGGCGTGAAACGATCCGGCAAGCGCTGCCTTGCCGTGGGCACCGATTGTTCCGTAGGCAAGATGTACACCTCGCTGGCCATGGATCTCGAGATGAAGAAACGCGGCATGAAGTCCAGCTTCCGCGCAACCGGGCAAACCGGTATTCTGGTTACCGGCAACGGTGTACCGCTCGATGCCGTCATCGCCGATTTCATGGCAGGCTCCGTCGAATGGCTGACCCCTGACAATGACGACGATCACTGGGATCATATCGAGGGGCAGGGCAGCCTGTTCCACGTCTCCTATTCCGGCGTAACCATGGCGCTGATCCACGGCGGCCAGCCCGACGCGCTGATCCTGAGCCATGAGCCAACCCGCGCCCATATGCGTGGCCTGCCGGGTTATGACCTGCCCTCGCTGGAGGCCCTGCGCGACATGGCCCTGCCGCTCGCGCGTATCGCCAACCCCGCCTGCCAGGTGGTCGGCATTTCGGTCAACACCTCGAACATGGGCGAGGATGAGGCACTATCCTATCTGGAAGCGACCGAGAAGCGGATGGGTCTGCCCGCCGTCGACCCGTTCCGGCAGGGCGCGGGTCGCCTTGTGGATGCGCTCGACGCGATCTGATGCTGTCCGTTACCGCCGATACCTTCCGGCTGGCGCAGGTCTTCACCATCGCCCGCGGCAGCCGGACCGAAGCTCATGTCCTGACCGTCCGCGCCTTTGCCGATGGCGTTGTGGGGCAGGGGGAATGCGTGCCCTATGCCCGTTATGGCGAAACGCTGGAGAGTGTGACTGAGCAGATCGAGGGGTTGCCCGAGGGCATTTCCCGGCAGGATCTGCAGGATGCCCTGCCCGCAGGCGCCGCCCGCAATGCCGTGGATTGCGCCCTGTGGGATCTGGCCGCGAAACAGACCGGTGCGCCGGTGTGGCAACTGGCGGGGCTGTCCGCGCCGCGCCCGATGATCACCGCCTATACGCTGTCACTGGATACGCCCGAGAACATGCGCGCTGAAGCCGCGAAACACGCGCATCGGCCTTTGCTGAAAATCAAGCTCGGCACCCCCGATGACATGGCCCGGCTGGAGGCGGTTCGTGAGGGCGCGCCTAAGTCCCCCATCATCGTCGACGCGAATGAGGGCTGGACGGCAGAGGTCTATGCCGACCTCGCCCCCCACCTCCTGCGCCTTGGCGTGCAGATGGTGGAACAGCCGCTGCCTGCCGGTCAGGACGACATGCTCGGGGAAATCGAACGCCCCTTGCCCGTCTGCGCCGATGAAAGCTGCCATGACCGCGTCAGCCTGCCGGGGCTGAAGGGCAAGTACGACATGGTCAACATCAAGCTGGACAAGACCGGCGGGTTGACCGAAGCGCTCGCCCTGCGCGACGCCGCCCGCGCCGAGGGCTATCAGGTCATGGTCGGCTGCATGGTGGGATCATCCCTCGCCATGGCCCCCGCCGTTCTGGTCGCGCAAGGGGCTGAGGTGGTGGACCTCGATGGACCCTTGCTGCTGGCCGAAGACCGGGACGCGCCGCTGGTCTACGACGCCGCCGGGGTGCACCCGGCGAGTGCGGAGCTGTGGGGGTGAGCATTGCCCGCGCGGAATCAAGGGCGTCAGCCCGCCGCGCCATCGCCGACGCGCCCCCACGCGGAGGCGATTTGGGTGACGTCGGCGAGACGGTTGAGGTCGCCCGGGTATGGCAGGGATAAAGTGAACTGATCACAGGTCGGATCGCCCCCGCGCGCGTCGTCAATGGTGCGGCTACCGATGCAATGATTTCCCCTTTCCCCATATGGCCCTCCCCCGATCTTTGCGCTAAGCAAATCCCGCTCGACAGGAGGACCGACATGCCCAGATACCGTTCCCGCACGACCACCCATGGCCGCAACATGGCCGGCGCCCGTGGCCTTTGGCGCGCCACCGGGATGACCGATGGCGATTGGGACAAGCCCATCATCGCCATCGTGAACAGCTTTACCCAGTTCGTGCCGGGGCATGTGCATCTGAAAGACCTCGGCCAGATGGTCGCGCGCGAGGTCGAGGCGGCGGGCGGGGTCGCCAAGGAGTTTAACACCATCGCGGTCGATGACGGCATCGCCATGGGCCATGACGGGATGCTGTATAGCCTGCCGAGCCGGGAGGTCATCGCGGACAGCGTCGAATACATGGTCAACGCCCATTGTGCCGATGCGATGGTCTGCATCTCGAACTGCGACAAGATCACGCCCGGCATGCTGATGGCGGCGATGCGGCTCAATATCCCCGCGATTTTCGTCTCGGGTGGCCCGATGGAAGCGGGCAAGATCGACATTGCCGATCTGGAGATGACCAAGATCGACCTCGTGGATGCGATGGTTGCCGCCGCGAACGATGCCTTCACCGATGAACAGGTGCAGCATATCGAGGAAAACGCCTGCCCGACCTGCGGGTCCTGTTCCGGCATGTTCACCGCGAACTCGATGAACTGTCTGGCGGAGGCTTTGGGTCTTGCTCTGCCGGGCAACGGCTCGACGCTCGCCACCCATTCCGACCGCAAGGGCCTGTTTCTGGAGGCCGGTCGCAAGATCGTCGAGATCGCCAAGCGCCACTATGAGGGCGAGGAAAAGGGCCTGCTGCCGCGCGAGATCGCCACTTTTGAAGCGTTCGAGAACGCGATGAGCCTCGACATTGCCATGGGCGGGTCCACCAACACCGTGCTGCACCTGCTGGCCATCGCGCATGAGGGCGAGGTGGATTTCACCATGACCGACATGGACAGGCTCAGCCGCAAGGTGCCATGTCTCTGCAAGGTCGCGCCCAACACCGCGAACGTCCATATGGAGGACGTGCACCGGGCCGGCGGCATCTTCTCGATCTTGGGCGAACTCAGCCGCGCGGGCCTGCTGCACAATGAGTGTCACACCGTGCATTCCAGCACAATGGGTGAGGCGATTGCCAAGTGGGATATCGCGGTGGCGAATAACCCCGAGGCGGAAAGCCTGTTCAAGGCAGCCCCCGGCGGTGTGCGCACGACCCAGGCCTTCAGCCAGTCGAACCGCTACAAGGAACTGGACACCGACCGTACCAACGGCGTGATCCGCGACAAGGAAAATGCCTTCAGCCAGGACGGGGGCCTTGCGGTTCTGTTCGGCAATATCGCGCTGGATGGGTGCATCGTGAAAACCGCAGGCGTGGATGCGTCGATCCTGCAATTCACCGGTACTGCCCATGTCTGCGAAAGCCAGGATGAGGCCGTCAGCAACATCCTGACCGGCAAGGTGAAAGAGGGCGACGTGGTGGTGATCCGCTACGAAGGGCCGCGCGGCGGGCCGGGGATGCAGGAAATGCTCTATCCGACGTCCTACCTGAAATCCAAAGGCCTGGGCAAAGCCTGCGCGCTGCTGACGGACGGGCGTTTTTCCGGCGGCACGTCGGGTCTGTCGATCGGCCATGTCTCGCCCGAGGCAGCGGAAGGCGGGGCGATTGGCCTCGTGCAGAACGGCGACAGGATCGAGATCGACATCCCCAACCGCACCATCAACCTCGCCGTGTCGGACGAGGAATTGGCCGCGCGCCGCGCCGCGCAAGAGGCCGCCGGGTGGAAGCCCGCCAAGCCGCGCGCCCGCAAGGTTTCGACCGCGCTCAAAGCTTATGCCGCCCTCACCACCAGCGCCGCCAAGGGCGCCGTTCGCCAAGTCTGAGAAGGAAACAAGAATGACCCGCACTGTCTATGTGAATGGCGACTACCTGCCGGAAAATGAAGCGAAGGTGTCCATCTTCGATCGGGGGTTTCTCTTTGCCGATGGCGTCTACGAGGTGACCAGCGTGCTCGGCGGCAAGCTGATTGACTTCGCCGGTCACGCCAAGCGGCTGGAACGCTCGCTGAATGAGCTGGATATGGCAAACCCGATCAGCACCGAGGACTTGCTGGAGGTTCACCGTCAGTTGGTTGAACGGAACGGCATCACCGATGGCCTGATCTACCTGCAAATCACCCGTGGCGCGCCCGATGACCGCGATTTCGCCTTCCCGCCCGCAGACACCGCGCCGACCATCGTTCTGTTCACCCAGAACAAGCCCGGTTTGGCGGATGCCCCGCAGGCCAAGACCGGCATGAAGGTGATTTCGGTCGAAGACCTCCGGTGGGGCCGCCGTGATATCAAGACGGTTCAGCTGCTCTACCCCTCGCTTGGCAAGATGGCCGCGAAAAAGGCGGGCTGCGATGACGCGTGGATGGTCGAGGATGGCTTCGTGACCGAGGGCACCTCGAACAACGCCTATATCGTCACAAAGGACGGCACCATCGTGACCCGGCAGCTGTCGAACGACATCCTGCACGGGATCACCCGCGCCGCCGTGCTTCGCTTTGCCCGCGAGGCGCAGATGAAGGTGGAAGAGCGTCCCTTCACAATCGAGGAAGCGCAGAACGCGGCAGAGGCTTTCGTGACCTCCGCCTCCGCCTTCGTGATGCCGGTTGTGGAGATCGACGGTCAACCCGTGGGCACCGGCAAGGTCGGCGACATCGCCCCGCGCATCCGCGAGATCTATCTTGAGGAAATGCGCAAGGCAGCGATCTGAGCTGACTCGACTCCAGATAAAAGAAAGGGCCGCGAAGTGCGGCCCTTTTTCATTATGCGGCCGGCTTGCGGCGTTGTTTGTTGCGGCGTGCCTGACGCGGCTTGGCCGGGGCCTGACCCTGGCTTTGCCCGTGGCCACCACCACCAGACCGGCGACGGCGTTGCCCCCCGCCCCCTCCGCGCTTGGGCTTGTCTTCCTTCACCGGTTCCGGGCGCCGGCCACTTGCAACAGGGATCGAGATCTTCATGACCTTCTCGATATCCTTCAGCTGATCGACCTCTTCGGCACAGCAGAAGGCAATTGCCTCGCCATCCTTGCCGGCACGGGCGGTGCGCCCGATGCGGTGAACGTAGTTGTCGGGCACGTCGGGCAGGTCGTAGTTGTAGACGGTACGCACATCGGGAATGTCGATGCCACGGGCGGCCACGTCGGTCGCCACGAGGATCTTCACCTGCCCGTCCTTGAACGCCTTGATGGCGCGGTCGCGCTGACCCTGGCTCTTGTTGCCATGAATGGATGCGGCGTCGAACCCGTCGGCAACCAGCCCCTTCATCAGCTTCTCCGCGCCATGTTTGGTGCGGGAGAAGACGAGGCTCAGCGTATCGGGGTGGCGGCGCAGAAGCTCGCGCAGCAGGGCGGGCTTTTCGCTTTTGGCGATGAAATGGATGCACTGCGTCACCTTGTCGGCAGCTTTACCCGGCGGCGAGACCTGCACTTTGCGCGGGTTCGTCAGGTAGGTGCGCGACAGCTCCTCCATCTGCTTGGGCATGGTGGCCGAAAACAGCATGGTCTGACGCGGCGTGCCCAATGCGGGCGCAATCCGGCGCAGCGCATGGATAAAGCCGAGGTCCAGCATCTGGTCGGCCTCGTCCAGCACCAGGAACTGGGCCAGGTCCAGCCGCACCGCGCGGCGGTCCATCAGGTCGATCAGGCGACCGGGGGTGGCCACCAGAATATCGGTGCCGCGTTCGAGGAAGCGCATCTGGACGTTGATCGACTGCCCGCCGACAACGGTGCCAACGCGCAGGTGAGAGCCCTTCACATAAGCCCGCAGGTTCTCGGCAATCTGGTTGGTCAGTTCGCGCGTCGGCGCAAGGACCAGCGCCTTGACGGATTTGGGTTCACGCTTGCCCTGATGGGTCAGCAGGTGTTCCACCAGCGGCAGGCCGAAGGCCGCAGTCTTGCCTGTTCCGGTCTGGGCAAGGCCCATGATGTCGTGCCCGGCCAGCGCCAGCGGGATCGCCTGGTTCTGGATGGGTGTCGGAGTGTCGTAGCCTGCGGATTTCACCGCGGCCAGCAGGGTCGGCGAGAGGCCGAGCATATCGAAATCGAACACGTGTTTCCTTTCCTCCGGCGCGTTTCGTCGCGCGCGGGGTCAAAATAGGTCATACCCCCGGAAGCCGGGGGCGGCGTAGGGTGCGGTCGGGCGCTCTGACCCCCGGGCGTATCCCGGGAAACCGGCCTGACCGTCAGACCCTGCGTGATGGGGACTGGGAATTCTTTCGTGCCGTGAACGCGAGGTGCGACAGGGTCGCAATGGGGCGTTCGGCTCACGCGGCCAAAGGGCACGGGTGTCACATGTTCGCAATTGCAGCATAAGTCAAGCCTGTTGCCCCTTTTGATTCCCTCGGGCTTGCGGTATGTGGCGCGCTGTTCCCAACCAAGAGGACAAAATCATGGGCTACAAAGTTGCCGTTGTCGGCGCCACGGGTAACGTGGGCCGCGAAATGCTGAACATCCTGGCCGAGCGCCAGTTCCCGGTGGATGAGATCGCCGCACTGGCATCGCGCCGTTCGCTTGGGACCGAGTGCAGCTTCGGTGACACCACACTGAAAACCCAGGATCTGGATACATTCGATTTCACCGGGTGGGACATTGCGCTCTTCGCCATTGGCTCGGACGCGACCAAGCAATATGCCCCCAAGGCCGCCAAGGCGGGTTGCATCGTCATCGATAACAGCTCGCTCTACCGCTACGACCCGGATATTCCGCTGGTCGTGCCCGAGGTGAACCCCGAGGCCGTTGATGGCTATGCAAAGAAGAACATCATCGCGAATCCCAACTGCTCGACCGCGCAGATGGTGGTGGCGCTGAAGCCGCTGCATGACCGTGCGCGGATCAAGCGGGTGGTGGTCAGCACCTACCAGTCGGTTTCCGGCACCGGCAAGGACGCGATCGACGAGCTGTGGGACCAGACCAAGGGCATGTATGTTCCGGGTCAGGAAGTGGCCCCCAAGGTCTACCCCAAGCAGATCGCCTTCAACGTGATTCCCCATATCGACGTCTTCATGGAAGACGGTTCGACCAAGGAAGAATGGAAGATGGTGGCCGAAACCAAGAAGATCGTGGACCCCTCGATCAAGGTCACGGCAACCTGCGTGCGGGTGCCGGTTTTCGTGGGCCATTCCGAAGCGATCAACATCGAGTTCGAAGAGTTCATCGACGAAGACGAGGTCCGCGATATCCTGCGCGAGGCGCCGGGTATCCTGGTGGTCGACAAGCGCGAGGCCGGTGGCTACGTGACGCCGGTGGAATGCGTGGGCGATTACGCCACTTTCATCAGCCGCATCCGTCAGGACAGCACCATAGAAAACGGCATCAACCTGTGGTGCGTGTCCGACAACCTGCGCAAGGGCGCGGCGCTAAATGCGGTGCAGATCGCCGAAACGCTCGGCAATCGGGTGCTGAAAAAGGGCTGAGCCGAAAGGCCGCTTGACGACTCGACAAAGAAGATAAACCCTCCTCGCACAACCTGCTTGGAGGGTTTTTCAATGAAATTTCATGTATTTGCGATTAGCGTTCTGACGGCGGGCATGGCCCATGCCGACGACATCCCCCTGCGCGCCGACGTGACCCACGCCACGATCTATGGCGGCGCGGCCGAGGTGACGCGTCAAGCAACGGTGACCGTCCCCGCAGGCGCACATCGGCTGCTGGTGCCGGTCCCGTCCTATATGCAGGATGCCGGTGTCGTCAGCGCCGCGCTGTCGGACGGCACCCCGCTTGGCCCGGTGCGTCTGGAATTGGCCCCCGGTTTCGAGGACGGCCAGTTCGACACGCCTGCACAGGCCGCCCTGCGCGCCCGGATCGAGGCGCTGGAGGCCGAGATCGAAGAGGCAGAGGATCAGCTTGCCCATATCGAAGCGGGTCTTGGCACGATTGCCCTGCAACGTCGCTATCTGGAAAGCTACGCCTCCAGCGCCTCGGGCGAGGTGACGGCCCCGGATGAAATCGGCGCGGTGATGAGCGAGCTTGGCCAGCAGATGGAGGGGCTGGTCACGGAGCTGTTCGAAGGCGAACGCCAGCAGGATGAACAGATCATGGTGATCGCCGATCTTCAGTTTGAGTTGAGTGAAGCAGAGGCAGAGCTGCGCGCGCTTTACCCGCTTGGTGCAGACAGCATTGCGCTTGCCATTCCGGTTGCGGTTTCGGCCGATGCAGAACTGCCTGTTGTCCTCACCCATACGTTAAGCGGCTTCGGCTGGAACATGAGCTACACCGCGCGCCTGTCGACGGTTGAAAACACATTGTCGCTAGACCGAACTGCACGGTTGGAAAGCGTCCTGCCAGACCGGTGGGAAGGGGTCGCCCTGACCCTGTCAGGCGAGGAATGGGGGCAGGTGCTGGACATGACGGGCGTCTGGCCCTCGCCTGCGCGGATCGAAGAAGAACGCCCGCCAGAGATCTTCCAGGATCGGATCGCAGGCGGGGCCTTTGTCGCGCCGGTGATGGAACCCGTGGTCGTGTCAGAGGACAGCGCCTCATTCGACAGTTTCGGCCTGTCCTTCAACGCCACAGTCGCCACCCCCCAAACCCTTAGCGAGGGCGAGGACACGCTGGTGCCCTTCGATACGCTCAGCTTCGACCCGGAGATCACCATCGAGGCCAATCCCCGCCATGACGACACCGCCTTCCTGATCGCGCGGGCCGAGAACACGACCGGCCAACCGCTGATCCCCGGCGACATGGCCGTCTATCGTGACGCCGCTTTCCTGTCGGATTTGTATCTGGACACCGTCCCCCCCGGTGGCGAACTGGAACTGCCCTTCGGATCTGTGGATCACCTGCAACTGTTCTGGCGGGATCTGTCGCGGAATGAGGGCGACGAGGGGTTTTTCAACCGGTCCAACGTGCAGCGGCAGGTGGTGGAATTTGGCGTGACCAATGTCTCGGACCAGCCCGAAGATGTGCGCATCCTCTACGCCGTGCCATACACGGAACAGGAGGATCTGGAACTGGACCTGACCCTGTCGATTGCGCCAAGCGTCGAAAACCTCGACGGTCGGCGCGGTATCCATGCCTGGGATCTGACCGTCGGTGCGGGCGAAACCCGCACCATCCGGATGGAGGCTGATATGTCCTGGCCCGAGGGCTACGACCTTTACTGGCGTCCGTGAGGGACGGGGCCGGGTGTCAGAACCGCTCGGCCCGCAGCACCTCGCAGTCGGTGACGCTGACCACGCCGATATGACGCTCCACCACGGCAAAGGCCGCTTCCAGCAGCGCGTCAAGCCGGTCTGGTTTGATGATGCAGACAACGGCCAGCATCCCGCCCGCCCGGCTGACTTGGCCCGCGCGGCTCCACTCCCCTGACCGGCCCGACCCGCCCTTGACGGGCAGGATGGTGTAACCCGTCACATCCGCCTTGCGCAGCGCCTCGGTCAGGCGGCGTTCCATCATCGATTCGATGATGATCTCGACACGTTTTGCCTTGTGGGTCTGCATGGGTCAGCCTCCGGTCACGGTGCGGGCAATGGCCAGGTAGATCGGAATGCCCAGGGTCAGGTTGAAGGGGAAGGTGACGCCAAGCGACAGCGTCAGGTAGATCGACGGATTCGCCTCTGGCAGAGCCACGCGCATGGCCGCCGGCACCGCGATGTAAGAGGCCGAGGCCGACAGCACCATGAACAGCGCCACGCCCCCCGCCGACAGGCCGATCAGCATCCCTGCGGCAAGGCCAAAGAGACTGCCCACCAGCGGCATGACGATCCCGAAGGCCAGCAGGCCGGGCCGCAGAACCCCCGCCGCACTACGCAGACCGCGCCCCGCAACCAGCCCCATATCAAGAAGGAAAAGGCAGAGCACACCTTGGAAGGGCGCAACGATGAAGCTCTCGATCCGGGCCAGCCCGTCCGCCCCGGTGATCGCGCCGATCAGGAACGACCCGATCAGCAGCACGATGGAGCCATTGAGCAGGATTTCCCGCAGCAGCTCGCCATCCATCTCTTCGCTGTTCGATTTGTCCCCGTAGCGCGCGATCAGCCACAGCGCGGCAAGGATGGCGGGCGCCTCCATCGCGGCGGCAACGGCGACCATGAAGCCCTCGCCCGCCAGCCCCGCAGAATCGAGCACCGAGGTGCCTGCCACGAAGGTCACGATAGAGATCGAGCCGTAATGCGCAGCGACGGCGGCGGCGTTGGTGACGTCCAGCCCCGACATGACGCGCAGCAAGGCGAAGGCGACCAACGGCAAAACGAAGGACAACACCACGCCCGCCACCAAAGACAGGATCAGCGCCGTGTCCACCCCGTGCGACGCCACACTGGCCCCGCCCTTGAAGCCGATGGCGAACAGCAGATAGAGCGACATGGCCTTGGCCACGGCCTCTGGCACCGTCAGATCGGATTTCGCATAGGCGGCAGCGAATCCAAGCACGAAAAAGAGGATGATGGGCGACAGCAGGTTCTCTGCCGCCAGCGAAAGTATCTGGTCCATGTCGTCCCCACATTCCGACGGGCTGTTCAGAGGCCGCAGAACGGTTCCGAAATTCCCTACACTTTTACGAAGGAATTAGTGCCGGGATCGTACATTTCCAAGGCCCCGGACGCGATTTCATTCCACAACCCGTGCAGGCTGAGCCGCCCGTCCTCGACGGCCTCCGACACGAAGGGAAAGGTCATCAGGTTGGCCAGAGACACCAGCACCGAGCGCTGTTCCAGCACCTTTTGCCGTTCCTGTTCATCGGTGATGTCAGCGGTCTCTTCACAAGCCGGACGCAGGATATCCATCCAGCGGCCCACGAAACTGGTGGGCTGCTCAAGCTCGGGCGCGTTGCCCGATACCATCTGGATGCAGCCATTCACGCCGCCGCAATTGGAATGGCCCAGAACCATGATGTTGGCGACCTTCAGCGCCGTGACCGCATATTCCACCGCCGCCGATGTGCCGTGGTGATCGCCGTCGGGCGCATAGGGCGGCACCAGGTTGGCGATGTTGCGGTGAATGAAGAACTCGCCCGATTCAGCCCCGAAGATCGAGGTGACATGAACCCGGCTGTCGCAGCAGGAGATCACCATGGCGCGGGGGCGCTGGCCTTCCTCTGCAAGGCGGCGAAACCAGGCCTGGTTCTCGGAAAATTCGGTTGCTTTCCAGCTGTGGTAGCGCCGTGTCAGGTATGTCGGCAGGGGGGAAACGTATTTCATCTAGCGTCCTCTGTCGTCGCGTCGACCCTGATAGGCTGCATTCCCCGAAAGTTCGAGGTTTTTTTGGTCGCGGGCCTAACGGTTTCTTCAGCAAGCCGGGGCACAGTCCCCCTATCCGTGGGGGCGGAAGTGGAGTGAGTGATGGAGCAGGATGTAAGCAGGCTGCGGCCGGAAGAACCCGCGCGGTTCAATCCCGAACGGCTGGAACTCCTTTGTGACGAAATCGGGGAAATCCGCGCAGAGCATGAAGTTGCCAGCGCGTTGCAGGCGATCAATCTGCATCTTCAGAATATCCGGTGCCTGCATCCGGTCGGGGCCGATTTGCTGCGCCCGGTCCGCAATCTGGCCGCAGCCTCGGACCGGATCGGCATGGCAACACTGGCACGGGTGGCCCGCGATGTGCTGGCCTGTATCGGCAGCGGCGATCCGGTGGCCCTGGCCGCCACCCATGCCCGTTTGCTGCGGGTCGGCGAAAGATCCATCCATGCAATCTGGGATCTGGAGGATGTAACCGGCTGATCAACCTTGCAGACACAGCCCGTCACGTTAGGTTGTCGCCAGCCTTTTTTGTGACGGATGACCATGGACAGACGTTTTTCCCCCGCCGATCCCGGCGCGATCCCGGTGACCTGTATCGACCCCGATGCGCTGGATGACTCGCTTGCGGGACTGCCCGCCGCACACTCCGCCTGGGCGCGGTCGACCGGCTTTGCCGCAGGTCTTGGGGAAACCTGTCTGCTACCGGATGCGGATGGCGGTATCGCCCATGTGCTGCTTGGACGCGGCACCGCCGATGCACGGGCCCGCAAGCGCTTTGCACTCGGGGCGGCGCTGGCCGCGTTGCCTGAGGGAACCTACCAGATGCCGGATGGGTTGTCCGAGGGGGAACAGGAAGAGGCCGCGCTTGGTTGGCTGCTCTCGGGCTACCGCTTTGGCCGCTACAAGAACGCCCCCGTGCCAAAGGCGCGGCTTGTCGCGCCAGCGGGGCTGGACGCCCCTGCACTGGAAAACATCGCAGCGGGCGAGGCACTGACCCGCGACCTGATCAACACCCCGGCCAGCGATATGGGCCCGGATCAGCTGGAAGATGCGGTGCGGGCGCTGGCGGACGGATTCGGCGCGTCGATCTCTGTCACCAGGGGCGAAGACCTGCTGACCGCCAATTTCCCGATGATCCACGCCGTTGGCCGCGCCGCCGCACAGGACCCGCGCCTGATCGAGATGACCTGGGGCAGCACCGGCCCGCTTGTCACGCTGGTCGGCAAGGGTGTCTGTTTCGACACCGGTGGCCTGAACCTCAAACCCGGCGCCTCCATGGGCCTGATGAAGAAGGACATGGGCGGATCGGCCACGGTCCTTGGCCTCGCGCGGATGATCATGGGGGCGGGCATGGCACTGCGCCTGCGCGTCCTGATTCCGGCGGTGGAAAACGCGGTGGCGGGCAATGCCTTCCGCCCCGGTGACATCCTGACCGCGCGCAACGGCCTGACGGTCGAGATCAACAACACCGATGCCGAGGGGCGGCTTGTGCTGGCCGATGCGCTGGCGCTGGCCAGCGAAACACCCCCCGATCTGCTGATCTGCATGGCCACCCTGACCGGCGCTGCTCGGGTTGCCGTGGGCCCGGACATCGCGCCGTTCTATACCGACGATGACGCGTTTGCCGGGGCGCTGGCCGACTCTGCAACTCGCGTTGCGGACCCGGTCTGGCGGATGCCCTTCCACATGCCTTACGAGGCGATGATCGAACCCGGCATAGCCGATCTGGACAATGCGCCGAAGGGGGGCTTTGCAGGGTCAATCACCGCCGCGCTGTTCCTGCGGCGCTTCGCCGGGGACGTGCCGCGCTTCTGTCATTTCGATATCTATGGTTGGCAGCCCTCTGACGCGCCCGCCCGGCCCAAGGGCGGCGTCGGGCAGGCTGCGCGGGCGATCCTTGCCGCCCTGCCCGAGGTTCTGAGCAATGACTGATCCGCGCATCACTCCCACCAATGGCCGCGTGGCGCATGTCAGCCTTGAAGGGCAGGTCGAGGCCGAGAAATTCGTGCAAGGCAGACGCATGATGGTGATGCAGCCCATGGCCAACATCACCGACGAACCGCGCGGCAAGCGGGTCAGCCAGTTGCTGTTCGGCGAGGTCTTTCACGTTCTCGAAACCGATGACGGCTTCGCCTTCGGGCAGTCCGAACGGGACGGGCAGGTGGGCTACATGCTGTCCGGCGCGCTGGCCTCGCCCGAGCAGCCGACCCACTGGATCACGGCCCCCGCCACGCATCTCTACCCCAAGCCCGATCTCAAGGCCCCGCCCGAGGTCGCCATTTTCTTCGGCTCTCAGGTCAAGGTGGTGGGGGAACGCGACGACTATGTCCGCATCCACACCGGCCATTTCATCCCGCGCCCGCATCTGCAACCGATCCGCGCCCGTTTTGGCGATCCGGTCGGGGTGGCGGACCTGTTCCTGGGGTCGCCTTACCTGTGGGGCGGGCCCAGCCGGTGGGGCATCGACTGTTCGGGCCTCGTGCAGATGGCCCTGCTGGCCTGCGGCGTCGACTGCCCGCGCGACAGCGATCAGCAGATGGTGTTGGGACGAGAGCTGCACCACGGCGAACCCTTCGTGCGAGGCGATCTGGTGTTCTGGCAGGGGCATGTGGGCTTCATGGCGAATGAGCGCATGTTGCTGCACGCCAATGCCACCCACATGGCCGTGGCCTATGAGCCGCTGAAAGATGCGGCCGCAAGAATCGAAGACAAGGGCGAAGGCCCGATCACGGCGCGGCGCAGGTTTCTGAAACCCGGCGGCTGAGGCGCTATTCGACCACCCGGATCAGCTTGCGTTCCAGCACCCGCAGCACGGTTTTCAGGTCGTGTCCGCGTTTCAGAATGCGCCCGTCCATGCCGATGACGGAATACTGCCCCTGCCGGTCGCGCAGCTTCGGGCGCTTTTCGATCCGGTAGATGGGATGTTCCGCTGTGCGCCGGAAGACGGAAAAGACCGCCACCTCCCTCAGGCAGGATATCCCGTAATCGCGCCATTCCCCGGCAGCCACCATGCGCCCGTAAAGGCCCAGGATAACGCCAAGCTCCGTCCGGTGAAACGCCACCTGTTCCGGCTGCGGGGGGACCGGACCCCTGGGCTGAATTTGCATGTCCATGATGCGAGCTTGGCCCTCATGTCGCGACTTATCAAGACCTGCCCTGCAATTGCCACGAAAGAGCCGCTGGATTTTCTCGCGTCCTCCCTCAATTCGCCCTGCCACGACGCCAAACATAACCTTGTAGTGACGAGCATTGTCTCGCCCCCGGCGGATCGGTTTTCTTGCCCCCACCCAGTCCGGTCCGCCGGGGGACTACACCAAACAGAAAAGGCCCCGCGCGAGAATGCCGGGGCCTTTTTGCTTGATGAGGGACTCCAGGGGTCACCGACAGGAGTCCCGTCAGATGATCCCTTGGTGCAGAGCGTTCCAGCTCCTCGATCAACGTTCACTGGTCAAAGCGCGGTGGAACAGCGCGAGTGATCACACCCTCTCAATCAGGGCACCTGCGAAGGTGTTTCTGGTCGGAACAGACGGTTTCTGCCGAAGGGTGGAGTGACATCGGGGCTCGGGCCAGTCGTTCTCACCGATTTCTGGTTCGTATCGACGTCTCAACCGCCCCTTTGCGTCTGCACGCCCGGTGTACAGGGGGTGTACGGGGGGTGTACGGGGGGCACCCCCCTCTTTCGGGGCGCATTCCGAACCCACCCTGTAGGGATTGCGTGTACCTCCCGGCGGGCCTAGAACGCGGGGGAGTGTTGTGAAAAAGGGGTCTCTCATGGCCGTGCCCAAACCTGTCGTCCTGTGCATTCTCGATGGTTGGGGTCTGGCGCCAGATGGGCCGGGAAACGCCCCGTATCTCGCCGCAACCCCTTGTTTTGACAGGCTTATGGCGACCTGTCCGAACGCCACGCTGATCACCTACGGGCCCGATGTGGGCCTGCCCACGGGGCAGATGGGCAACTCCGAAGTGGGTCACACCAATATTGGCGCGGGGCGTGTCGTGGCGATGGATCTGGGGCAGATTGATCTTGCGATCGAGGATGGCAGCTATCGAGAGCGCCCTGCTTTGCTGCAATTCATTGAAAAGATGAAGAAAACCGGCGGTGTTGCGCATGTCTCCGGCCTTACCAGCCCCGGCGGTGTGCATAGCCACGAGAGCCACATCCTGGAAACCGCCCGCGCCCTGACGGCTGCCGGGATTCCCGTGCAAATTCATGCAATTACCGATGGTCGCGACGTCGCCCCGCGCTCCGCGATTGACGCCGTGACCGCCTTTGATCAAGCCCTTCCCGAAGGCGCCCATATCGGCAGTCTGATCGGTCGCTACTACGCCATGGACCGCGATAACCGGTGGGAACGCGTGCAGCAGGGCTATGATCTTGTTATTGAGGGGAAAGGCCACGAAGCGGCCAGTGCGGAGGCCGCCATTCAGGCCGCTTATGAACGGGGTGAAAACGACGAATTCATCACCGCAACCCGGATCGCCGGCTATCAGAAACCGCACGATGGCGACGGCCTTCTGTTCCTCAACTTCCGCGCCGACCGCGCGCGGGAAATCCTTGCCGCGCTGGCCGATCCGACATTCGCTGAGTTCGACATTTCCGCCCGCCCCAACTGGGCTGCGACCTGCGGGATGGTGGAATATTCCGACCGGCACAACGCCTATCTCGACGTGATTTTCCCCAAGCAGGACATCGTCAACACCCTTGCCGAATGGGTCGCCAGCCATGGCCGCACCCAGTTCCATATCGCGGAAACCGAGAAATATCCGCATGTCACCTTCTTCCTCAATGGCGGCAAGGAAGACCCTGTGGCGGGCGAGGATCGCTACATGCCGAAATCGCCCAAGGTGGCGACCTATGACCTGCAGCCAGAGATGTCGGCGGGCGAGGTGACAGCGCATCTCGTGGACGCGATCGAGAAGCAATACGACCTGATCGTCGTGAACTACGCCAACCCCGACATGGTGGGGCATACTGGCATCATTCCCGCTGCCGTGAAGGCCTGCGAGGCGGTGGATAAGGGGCTGAGCGCGGCGGTTGCGGCGCTGGAAAAGGTGGGCGGCGCGATGATCGTCACGGCTGATCATGGCAATTGCGACATGATGATCGACCCGGAAACCGGCGGGCCGCACACGGCGCATACGCTGAACCCGGTGCCGGTGATCCTGTTTGGCGGGCCGGAGGACGTGACCATGCAGGACGGGCGGCTGGCGGATCTGGCGCCGACGGTGCTGCGGCTGATGGGGTTGCAGCCCCCTGAGGAGATGACCGGAAAGTGCCTGTTTGCATGAGGCTTCTGGCGCTGATCACGGTGCTTTGTGCGTTTGGGTCTGTTGCATCGGCGCAGACCACTGACCCTGCCCTGACCGCGCAACGCGCCGCCCAGATGCTGGAACGCGCCGCGCTGACGATGGCCGAGGCTGACGATGCGCGCGACCGGGTCGATGCGCTGACGGAAACCATCCGCGCCTATGAGGAAGGCCTGTCGGCTCTGCGCGAAGGGATGCGGCGGGCGGCAATCCGGGAGCAGTCCATTACCGTCGTCTTCGAGGCGGAACAGGAACGGTTGGGCCGTCTTCTGGGGGTTCTGCAATCCATGCAGGCCGCGCCCGCGCCGCTGCTGCTGATCCACCCCAATGGCCCTGTCGGCACCGCACGGTCCGGCATGATCGTGTCCGAGGTCACCCCCGCCGTGGCGGCGGAAGCTATGGAACTGCGCCGCCAGCTGGAGGAACTGGCCCTGCTGCGCGCTGTTCAGGAAACGGCTGAGGACCAGCTGTCGGACGGGTTGACCGGGGTGCAGGAGGCCCGCGTTGCGCTTAGCCAGGCGATGGCCGAACGGCGCACGCTGCCGCCGCGCTTTGCCTCGGATACCGAGGCGCTGCTGGAGCTGACCCAAAGCGCCGAAACGCTGGACAGCTTTGCCACCGCGATCCGGGCGCTGGACGTAATGGCCGCTGACACAAGGCTGCCCTCGTTCTCCGATCAGCGGGGTCAGCTTCCCTTGCCTTTGCAGGGGCGCGTTCTGCGCGGCTTCAATCAGGCCGATGCAGCGGGCGTCACCCGGCCCGGCCTGATCCTGGCGGCAGAGGCCCGCGCGCTGGTGTCCGCCCCATGGCATGCCACTGTGCGCTATGCCGGGCCGCTTCTGGACTATGGCAATGTCATCATCCTTGAGCCGCAGGGCGATCATCTGCTGATTCTCGCAGGTCTGGGAGAGCTGTTCGTTAGGGCCGGAGACCTGCTGGCAGCGGGCGATCCCGTCGCTTTGATGGGCGGCGAAGCGCCAAACCGCGAAGAATTGATCGTTTCTGACCCACTCGCGTCTGGTGGAGAGCTGTCGGAAACGCTTTATATGGAACTGAGAGAGGCCGGAGAGCCCGTGGACCCGACCGCGTGGTTTGCGACACAAGACCAGTGAGGATTTGAGAGAATGAAGAAGTTCATGATGGCGGCCCTTGGCGGCACCGCGGCGGGTATTCTGCTGACCACCCAAGTCGCCGGTCCCCTGATCGCCCAGGAGAACATTCGCAACTCGACCGTTTACGAACAGCTCGACCTGTTCGGCGATGTCTTCGAACGGATCCGCACCTATTATGTCGAAGATGTGGACGAGGCAGAGCTGATCGAGGCCGCGATCAACGGCATGCTGATGTCGCTTGACCCGCACAGCTCCTACCTGCCGCCGAGCGACTATGAATCCATGCAGACCCATACGCGGGGCGAATTCGGCGGCCTTGGCATAGAGGTGACGCAGGAAGAAGGCTTCGTGCGTGTGATTACCCCGATGGACGACACCCCCGCCATGGAAGCGGGCGTCGAGGCCGGCGATTTCATCACCCATGTGGATGGGGTCACGCTGCTTGGCCTGACCCTGGAAGATGCCGTCGACATGATGCGCGGTGAAATCGGATCTGAAATCGTGCTGACCATCGTGCGTGAAGGCGAGGATGAACCCTTCGACATCACCATCGTGCGCGATCGCATCCGCCTGACCGCCGTGCGTCACCGTCTGGAAGGCAACACCGCCGTTCTGAGGATCGCCAGCTTTACCGAACAGACCTATCCGAACCTGCGCGACGGGCTGGAAGAGATGATCGAGGAAGTCGGCGGAATCGAGAACCTGGAAGGCGTGGTTCTGGACTTGCGCAACAACCCCGGCGGGTTGCTGACCCAGGCCATTCGCGTCTCGGACGCGTTCCTGGAACAGGGAGAGATCGTGTCGACCCGCGGCCGCAACCCGGAAGATGGCGAACGCTACAACGCGACGCCCGGCGACCTGATCGACGGGCTGCCCATGGTGGTGCTGATCAATGGCGGTTCTGCCTCGGCCTCCGAGATCGTGGCCGGTGCACTTCAGGATCACCGCCGGGCGGTCGTCGTGGGCACCAACAGCTTCGGCAAGGGCTCGGTCCAGTCGGTGATGCCGGTGCAGGGCGATGGCGCGATGCGCCTGACCACGTCGCTCTATTTCACCCCGTCCGGTCGCTCGATCCAGGCGCTTGGCGTGGCCCCCGATATCCTTGTGGAACAGCGCGAGGTGGGTGAGGTCGAGGATAATGGCCGTCCGCAGCGCACCGAGGCCGGACTACGCGGTGCCCTGTCCAACGCGACCCTGACCGAGGATGAAATCCGCCAGCTGGAGGAAGAACAGGAACAGGCCCGCGCCACCGCCGAACTGCGCGCGCAGGACTATCAGCTGGCCTATGCCATCGACATCCTGCACGGCCTGAACGCCCTGCGTCCCCGTTAAGGGGGCGCGGGTCCGATGACGCCCGAAGACCTGGCAAAGCTGCCCTACCGGCCCTGCGTCGGCGTGGTTCTGATCAACCACGCTGGGCAGGTCTTTGCCGGGCAGCGCGCCGATATGGACGTGCCCGCTTGGCAGATGCCTCAGGGCGGTGTCGACAAGGGCGAGGAGCCCGAGGCCGCCGCCCGGCGCGAGTTGCTGGAGGAAACAGGCGTTTCGCCTGATCATGTGACGCTGGTCGCGCGGACTGCTGACTGGCTGCCCTATGATTTCCCCTCCGAGATTGCCGGGAAGAGATGGGGCGGCAAGTTTCGCGGGCAGAAACAGATGTGGTTCCTGATGCGGCTTGAGGCGCCCGATGCGGTGATCGACCTGTCCTATAAGGATGTCGAGTTTTCCGAGTGGCGCTGGATGGAGCCTGCGGCTCTGCTGGAGGTCATCGTGGAATTCAAGCGTCCGATCTATCAGGCAGTGTTGGTGGAGTTCGGGCTGGTGTGAACACGGCCCCGCTCGTGCTATCCTGACCGCCCCTTGCCGGAGGCCGCCATGCTCCACCGCCTGCTTCTGACCCTTGCCATCCTCGCCGCCACAACCGGCCCCGCGCTGCCCCTGTCCTGCGCCTATCTCGATGCCGCCGCGATGTACCGGCAGGCGTCCGAGGCCAGCGCGCGCTATGTGATCGTGCGCGGCGCTTTCCTGCGCAACGGGCCGGATGTGCCTTTGCCGCCCGATACCGACGACCCGGATACACCGCCGCCCTACAGCGTCGAGATGCTGTTTTTTGGCGATCTTGGCAGCCGTGTCGGCTTTCGCACACCGGTGGAGCTGGAGGTGACGGTACGGGTGAGTTGCGTGCTCAGCTGGTGTGGTGCCCCGCCCGAAGAAGGGCGCGAGGTGCTGGCCTTCCTGCGCGTGGACGAAGACCGTCAGTATCATCTCGGCATTGGTCCCTGTCCGGCTTGGGTGATTTACAACCCGTCACAGCAGGACCTTGACCAGATCACCGCCTGCATGCGGGGCGAGACCTGCGAGGCCGGGCGGTAGGAAGGCCTTTTGAAAGGCCTTTGCCGCGGGCCGGTGACGGTGCCCTGAACCTCGCTTGGGCCGACAAAGGGAAGGGCTGTCAGTCGGGACTCCAAAAGAGAACAAAAGGTGAATATACTGTGCCGCGCCATGGGATTCGCGGAACTCTCTATCACTTCCAACTTCACCTTCCTGACGGGCGGCTCGCACCCGGAAGATTATGCACGCCGGGCAGCGTTGCTGGGGCTGGAGGCCATTGCCATTGCCGATGAGAACTCGGTTGCCGGGATCGTTCGTGCATGGTCAGAACTGAAAGAGATCAAGCGCCAGATCGCCGAACGGCAGGCAGCAGACAAGGACCCAATCGGCCCGCCCAAACCTGCGCATCTGCCCGATCCGCCCCGCGCCCCGATCTTCCACCTGCCGCGCCTTCTGCCCGCCACACGGCTGGTGCTGCGAGAGGGGCTGACTCTCACCGCCCTGCCCCGTGACCGGCGTGGGTGGGCCAATCTCTGCCGGATGCTCTCGGCAGGCCGGTTGCGGACCCAGAAAGGCTCCTGCGATCTGGGTCTTCCCGACCTTTGGCAATTCGCCGACGGGCTGGAGCTGCTCCTCCACGGCCCGCCAGATGCCCTGACCCATCCGCGCGGCGCGGGCGACTGGGTGCCACAGGCGAAACAGATCACGCGCCGCCTTGGCCCCGCCTGTCACCTGCTGATGGCCCCCGCCTATGACGGGCATGACCGGTTGCGCTTCGAACGGCTCACCCGGCTGGCGGGGCAACTGGGTATCCCCACCGTCGCCTCCGCCGCGCCGATCATGCATCACGGGGCGCGGCGCAGGCTGACCGACGTTCTGACCTGTATTCGCCTCGGCATCCGGGTGGAGGATCTGGGCACGAAAGCACAGGCCAATGCCGAACAGCGCCTGCGCGGCGAGGGAGAGATACGCCGGATCTTCGCAGGCTTTGAGGACGCCGTGGACCGCACCCTCGGTATCGCCGGGCGCTGCACGTTCGATATCGGCTCGCTGCGCTACGAATACCCCTCCGAAATCAGCGGCGGGGAAACCGCGTCGCAAAGGCTGGAACGGCTGGCGCGCGCGGGGCTGAAATGGCGTTACCCCTCCGGCGCGCCGGATCGCGCGGTGAAGATGCTGGAGCATGAGCTGCGGCTGATCGCCAAGCTTGGCTATGAACCCTATTTCCTCACTGTCCACGATATCGTCGCCTTCGCCCGGTCGCGCGGCATCCTCTGCCAGGGGCGCGGGTCGGCGGCCAATTCCATCACCTGCTATTGCCTCGGCGTGACCTCGGTTTCCCCTGAGGTGGGCACCATGGTGTTCGAACGCTTCGTCAGCGAGGCCCGCGACGAACCCCCCGATATCGATGTGGATTTCGAACATGAACGGCGCGAGGAGGTGATCCAGCACATCTACGAACGCTATGGCCGCCACCGCGCCGGGCTCTGCGCCACGGTGATCCACTACCGGGGCAAGCGCGCGGTGCGCGAGGTGGGCCGCGCCATGGGGCTTAGCGAAGACATCCTCGGCGCGCTCAGTTCGCAAATCTGGGGCTGGGGCAGCAGCCGTGACATGGCCGATACCCGGATGCGCGAACTGGGGCTCGACCCGACCGAACCGCGCCTGCGCCAGACCATGGCGTTGGTGCGCGAAATCCAGGGCTTTCCCCGGCACCTCAGCCAGCATGTTGGCGGCTTCATCGTGACCGAGGGGCGTCTGGATGAACTGGTGCCCATTGAGAACGCCACGATGGAGGATCGCACCGTCATCTGCTGGGACAAGGACGATATCGACGCTTTGGGTATCCTCAAGGTCGATGTGCTGGCGCTTGGCATGCTGACCTGCATCCGCAAGGCGTTTGATCTGATCGAGCGACACCATCAGACCGACTACAGCCTCGCCACCCTGCCGCCCGAGGATCCGGCGGTCTATGACATGCTGTGCAAGGCGGACTCGCTTGGCGTCTTTCAGGTCGAATCCCGCGCGCAGATGAACTTCCTGCCCCGGATGCGGCCGCGCTGTTTTTATGACCTCGTCATTCAGGTCGCCATCATCCGCCCCGGCCCCATTCAGGGCGACATGGTGCACCCGTTCATCCGGCGCCGGAACGGGGAAGAACAGGTCAGCTTCCCCTCGGACGAGTTGGGCGCGGTTCTGGGCAAGACGCTCGGTGTGCCTTTGTTCCAGGAACAGGCGATGCAGATCGCCATTATCGGCGCGGGCTTCACCCCCGATCAGGCGGACCGGCTGCGGCGGTCGCTGGCCACGTTCAAGAAACATGGCAATGTCAGCGATTTCCGCACGCTTTTCATGAGGGGCATGCGCGAGCGGGGCTATGACGAGGAGTTCGCAGCACGCTGCTTTTCCCAGATAGAGGGGTTCGGCAGTTACGGCTTTCCCGAAAGCCATGCCGCCAGTTTTGCCCTGCTGGTCTATGCCTCCAGCTGGATCAAGCGCCACCACCCCGGCATTTTCGCCTGTGCGCTGCTGAATTCGCAGCCCATGGGGTTCTATGCCCCCGCCCAGATTGTGCGCGATGCCCGCGAACACGGGGTCGAGGTGCGGCCCGTCGATGTCAACGAAAGCTACTGGGACAACGTGATGGAACCCGACGGGCGGGGCGGGCTGGCGCTCAGGCTCGGGTTTCGGCAGATCCGGTCGATGCGAGAGGAGGACGCCCGCTGGCTGGCCGCCGCGCGCGGCAATGGCTACCAAGCGGTCGAGGATGTGTGGCGCCGTGCCGGTCTGCCCGCCCGCGCGCTGGCGGTGCTGGCCGAGGCGGACGCTTTCGCCGGGATCGGGCTGTCGCGGCGCGACGCGCTCTGGGCCGCCAAGGCGCTGCTGCCCGCCGAACCCCTACCGCTTTTCACCGGTGACATGGATGGCGAGGCGATCGAGGAACCCGAGGTCACGCTGCCCGAAATGACCGAGGGCGAACAGGTGGTGGAGGATTACGTATCCATGCGCCTGACCCTGCGCAGCCACCCGGTGGCGCTGATCCGGCATCTGCTGAGCCCGGGGCTGAACTTGGGCGCAACAGGGAAAACGCATCAACCTGAGCGGGAAATGCGCTAACCTTTCCACACGCACCTGATGCGAAAGGGGGGAAACTCATGTCCATTTATCTCATTGCCCTGTCACTTCTGATGGGGGCAATCATCTCGATCTACCTGCCAATGATCACGCAAACGGCTCGCATCCTGGGATCAGGCCCGATGGCAAACGTGCCCTTCTTCGCTGTTGCCCTAATCTCCTCGGTCATCATCGCCATCGCCAGCGGCAGCCGGATGGAACAGTTTCGCGGCATCGGCACCCTGCCGCTATGGTTGCTGACAGCGGGCGTGATGAGCGCGGGCATGATCATCGGGTCCAGCTTCCTGATCCCGCGGATCGGCATCGGGGCGTTTTTCGTTTTGCTGGTGTCAGGGCAGGTTCTGGCCGGGCTGGTCTTTGGCTACTTCGGCCTGTTCGGGGTGCCCGCAAGCGACCTGACCATTGGCAAGGTTCTGGGGGCGGTGTTGGTGATAGGTGGCGTATACCTTGTGACGTTTCGCTGATTGGGGAAAACGACATGCACTATCACAATCTCTACGCCAGCGCTGACGGCGAAAGCCACTGGCGCACGGTCGAAGTGCCGCTGGAGGAGCGGACCTTTGCCCCACCCGCCAAGGCGATTTTCGTTTCCGAGGTGGAAGCAGCCAAGACCACTGTCTTCCTGCGGCTCGATCCGGGGTGGGACGAACCCATCCATCCCACTCCCAAGCGACAGACGCTGTTCTGCCTTGGCGGCGCGGTCCGAGTCACGGCCAGCGACGGCGAAGCACGGGAAATCTGCAAGGGCGATGTCTGGCGGATGGAGGATACCCACGGAAAGGGGCATCATACTGCTGTGATCAGCAAAGGCCCGTTCGAGGCGGCCCTGGTGCAGTTCGACTGATCAGACCCTAAAGCCCGAATTTCCCACGGTTCTGCCCGACCTGCTTCATCACCCGCACCAGCTCAAAGCTGATACCGGGTTCCGATAGCGCATGCCCCGCCGCGCGGACCATATGCAGCCGACCAGACCGCCAGCCCTGCGCCAGGTCATGCGCCGACCGGGGCGGGCAGATCATGTCATAGCGGCCCTGCACGATGACGCCGGGGATATGGGCGATCTTCGGCAGGTCGCGCAGGATCTGGCCATCTTCCTGCAGGAAGCCCTTGTTGACGAAATAGTGGTTCTCCAGCCGGGCGAAGGCGCGGGCGTAATCCGCCGGGGCCTCGCCTGGATTGCCGTCGCTTTCAACCGAGGCCAGCGCGTTTTCCCAGGCCGACCAGGCGCGGGCATGGCGGGTTTCGACCATCAGGTCGCCGGAAAACAGCCGCCGGTTATAGGCCGCGATCATGTCGCCGCGTTCATCCTCCGGTATCAGCGCCGAGAACCGCGCCCATTGTTCCGGCCAGAACTGCCCCGCGCCACCGCCATAGAACCAGTCGAGCTCTCGCTGTGTTGACAGGAAGACACCGCGCAGGGCCAGGAACGCCGCCCGCTCGGGATGCGTTTCCGCATAGACCAGGGCCAAGGTCGCGCCCCAACTGCCGCCAAAGACGGCCCATCTGTCGATGCCAAGCACCGTCCGGATCCGCTCGATATCCGCCACCAGATGCCAGGTCGTGTTGTCCTTGGTGGACGCATGGGGCCGCGACCGTCCGCAGCCGCGCTGATCGAACAGGATCACCCGAAACGCCTCGGGGTCGAAATAGCGCCGCATCGCCGGGCTGCAGCCGCCACCGGGCCCGCCATGCAGCACCACGACCGGCGCGCCATCGGGATTGCCGCATTGCTCCACATAGATCTGATGCCCGTCGCCCACATCCAGCATCCGCTGATCGAACGGGTCGATCGGCGGGTAGAGATAGGCGCCTGCGCGCTTTTGGCCGGAGAATTTGTCCATGTTTCCCCTATATAGACCGATGGGGTGGGTCTGCTATGCCTGCCACGATGACAAGATCGGAAGGGGATGTCCATGAACAGCGCCACGAATACTGTTGATGACGCTGAAATCGCCAAGTTCGAGGCCATGGCAGCGGAATGGTGGGATCCGAAGGGCAAGTTCGCGCCCCTGCACATGATGAACCCGATCCGGCTGGACTATATTACCGCGCAGATTGCCGCGGAATTCGGGCGCGACCTGCGCGATGCCAGGCCTTTCTATGGGCTGCGCCTGCTGGATATCGGCTGTGGCGGCGGGTTGCTGTCGGAACCGATGGCGCGGCTTGGGGCCACGGTCGTGGGGGCCGATGCGGCCGAACGCAACATTCCCGTGGCGCAGGTGCACGCCGAACAATCGGGGCTCGAGATCGACTATCGCCACACGACCGCCGAGGCTCTGGCGGAAGCTGGAGAACAGTTCGACGTGGTCCTGAACATGGAAGTGGTCGAGCATGTCGCCGACCCGCAGGCCTACCTGACCGCCTGCCGGCAGCTGCTGAAACCGGGCGGTCTGATGATCTGTTCGACGATCAACCGGAACCCGAAAAGCTTCGCGCTGGCCATTGTCGGCGCTGAATACGTGATGCGCTGGCTGCCCAAGGGCACGCATGAATGGCACAAGTTCATCACGCCCGACGAGCTGTTTGCTCTGATCGAAACGGCCGGGCTAGACCCGGTGGACCGCAAGGGCTTCGTCTTCAACCCCATCAGCTGGCGCTGGTCCATCTCGGACCGCGACCTGAGCGTCAACTACGTGACGGCGAGCGTGAAGCGGTAAATCCCCGCTCTCCGATCGGGACTACCAGCGCCGGTGCATGCGGACCAACCTCAAGAAAATCTGGCGCCAGAGCGATACCGCCGCCGAGAGAAGCGGTGGCAATTCGCACGCCTTGCCTCAATTCCTGACCTGTTGCAAACTTCTTGGCGGAGGAGGGATGTCTCCGCCGTCACCCGATCCGTTGGTCGAGAGATCATCCCGGCACCATGCTTTGGGAGGAGTATGCCATGCCAACCAAGACCACAGAGGCCCCACGCCAGCCGGCCACGCTCGCAGTCAACAAGGTGACCAAGGAAGATATCACCGAGTCACTAAAAGCTGGGTTTTCCGACTTTCTGGCGCGCCCGGTCATGAGCGGCTTTTTCGGCCTGTTCTACGCTTTGTTCGGTATTCTCTTCATCTGGGCGCTCGTCTGGCTTGGCAAGATCTGGATGGTCATCCCTGCCGCCGTGGGCTTCCCGCTGGTCGCACCGTTCGCCGCCGCCGGGCTTTATGAAATGTCCCGACGGATGCAGAGGGGGGAACATTTCGGCTGGTCGGATATCCTCACGGTCATGGCCGATCAGCGGAAACGCGAACTGGGGTGGATGGCCTTCACCACCCTGTTCATCTTCTGGGTGTGGGTCTACCAGATCCGGCTGTGGCTCGCGATCATCCTGCAGGATGCATCTTTCTCGGATGTTGATGGGTTTCTGAGCATCGTGTTCTTCACGCCGGAGGGCTGGACCTTCCTTGCCGTTGGAACGGTCGTCGGCGCGGGCCTGTCGGCGGTCCTGTTTTCCGTGACCGTCATTGCCATGCCCATGCTGCTGGACCGGGAGCTTGATTTCGTGACCGCCATGCTCACCTCCATCCGCGTCGTGGTTGAGAACAAGGGCGTCATGCTGACCTGGGCCGCGACCATCTCGGTGACCATAATGCTGTCGCTGGTCCCCGCGTTCCTGGGCCTGATCTTCACTCTGCCGATCCTTGGCCACACCACATGGCATCTCTATCGGCGGGCAGTTTCACCGGTGGAGGCGTGATCGGCACCGACTACGAAAGACCATGCGGATGCCAACCGGCGTCCGCAGTACGAACGACAACATCGGTGCCGGCCCGGAGATAAGCCGCGTATCGACGACGCGCGCGGGGGCGATCCGACTTTGGAAGCAGGCAGTTTATGTCAGCCCAATCCGCGCAACTTCACTGCGGCGCGCCTGCATCAGCCAAATCGCCTCCGCGTGGGGGCGCGTCGGCGATGCGCGTCGGGCTTCGGCCTTGAGTCTGCGCGGGCAATGTCAAGGTTGGCCTCTGAGCAGCCGTTAGAGGCACGAAACGTCCCCCTCAATCCTTCTGCGCGACTTCCAGTTCGATCCGCATTTCGCGGATGACTGGCAGGGCGGCTCTCACCCGGTCGGCGCCGACTTCCTGGACGGTGCGGCTGAGGATGGGCGCGATGGTTTGCAGGGCGGCGTCCCGGGCGGCGCGGCCGGAGGGGCTGATTGCCACGAATTTGCGGCGGGCGTCGTCCCAGTCGGGGCGGATATGCACGTGGCCCGCGATCTCCAGCCGGTTCAGCGTGTTGGTCATCGCCCCGCGCGTGACGTGGAACAGCCGCGCCAGTTGCGCTGGGCTGCGTTCCTCGTTCGACCGGGCCAGGTGGTTCAGCACGGAAAAATGGCTCAGCTCCATCCCCTTGGGCAGCGCCTTGCTCAGCAGGGACCGCGCCAGTTGGTCGGCCATGAACAGTTCAGAGAACAGGGCAATGGCTAGGGGATCGTCGTTAGAGCTCATGTCACCAAAGTATAGGGCCGGTCATGTCGGATCGAGGGCACACGCCCCCGTGCCTTGTCCACCTCTTTGACGTCCACGTCAATGACATGCAGCCCCGGTTCGGTGCCCGCATCCAGCAGAACCTCGCCCCATGGGGCCACCACAAGGCTGTGGCCATGGGTCTGGCGGGGTTTGCCTCGGCTGACATTGTGGTCGCCCGTCTGCGCGGGCGCGATGACGAAACAGCCGGTTTCGATGGCCCGCGCCCGCAACAGCGTTTCCCAATGGGCCTTGCCGGTTACGGGGGAAAACGCGGCAGGCACGGTCAGCACCTGCGCGCCCGCCTTGGCGAGATCCCGGTAAAGATAGGCGAAGCGCATGTCGTAGCAGATGGACAGGCCAAACCGCGCCCAAGGGGTGTCTGCCACCACGGCGCGGTCGCCGGGGCGGTAGCCGTCGGATTCGCGGAACGTCTCGGTTTCCGTCACGTTCACGTCGAACATGTGGATCTTGTCGTACCACGCGGCGATGTCGCCGGTGTCAGAGATCAGCAAGGACCGGTTGGCAAAGCGCCCATCCGGATCGCCCGATTGCAGCCCGAGCGAGCCGAGCAGCACCCAGAGGCCCGCCTCTTGCGCCGCTTGACGAACGGCGGCAAGGGTCGGGTCACTATCCTGCGGGTGCAGAACCGCCGCCTGATGGCTGCGGCTCTGGGACACGCAATTGGTGACTTCCGGTGTCAGCAGGATGTCGGCCCCGGCGGCCTTGGCCTTTGCCATCGCCGCCAGAACCGTTTTGGCATTCTCCCCCGGATCGTCCGAGGAGCACATCTGCAAAATCGCGGCGCGCATTCAGCCCTGCAGCAGTTTGTCCAATTTCCCCGCGCGGTCGAGCGCGGCCATGTCATCGTAGCCGCCCACATGGGTCTGGCCCACGAAAATCTGCGGCACGGTGTGGCGGCCATTGGCGCGGCTCAGCATTTCCTGCCGCTTCTCAGGCGCGCGCGCCACGTCATACTCGGCAAAGCTGATGCCCTTGTCCGACAGCAACCGCTTGGCCGCGTGGCAATAGCCACAGAAGGGCGAGGTGTAGATTTCAACAGTCTGCATAGGTCTGGTCCCGAAAAATCGTCCTGTTCGGCCCCCTAGTTAGGCATCCTTGGCCACGCGCGCCAGTGCCATCACGCGAACGTTCTCTGCGCCTGCGTCATGGCAGGCTTGCGCGGCGGCGGCAAAGGTGGCGCCCGAGGTCATCACGTCGTCGACCAGCAGGATATCGCGGCCCACCAGAATATGGCCCCTCTTGGGATGCGGATGGATGGAATCGCGCAGGTTTTCGAACCGTTCTTCCCGGCCCTTTCCGTCCTGACTGGCGGTCTTGCGGATGCGTTTCAACGCGTCCGGGGCAAAGAAGGCCTGTGTTTCATTGGCCAGCGCCTGTGCCAGCAGCGCCGACTGGTTCACTTTGCGGCGAAACAGCCGCCACCAGTGCAGGGGGATGGGCACGATCACGGTATTGTCGTTCATCAATGGCCCCGCCTTGGCGGCCATCCATTTGCCCGCCGCACGTGCAATCGCGGGCTGGTCGCCGTGTTTCAGGCGCAGAACCATCTTTCGCCCATTGCCGGAATATGTGAAGACAGCGCGCCCCTTATCCCAGGGACGTGCGATGGTCATGCAGTCATCGCAGCGCAGGCCCTCATCCGGGTCAGATCCGGGCAGGGGTGTGCCGCATTGGTCGCAGGAAGGGCCGTTGATGAAGGGCGTATCGCTCCAACAATTTGCGCAGAGGCCGAACTCCGTCTCGACCGGCGCACCGCAACAGACGCAATCGGGCGGAAACACCGCATTCACAGCCGTTTGCAATTTCATCCCGGCCCCCTAGGTTGCTGCGACATGACCGCCAAGACTGACATGACCCGGCCTAAGCTGATTGATCAAGAGGCCTTGTCCCGCCATCGCGCCCGCGCGCGGCTGGATCGGGCGGGTTTTCTGCATGACGAGGCGCGGTTCGAACTTCAGGAAAGACTGCTCGACGTTAACAGGACGTTTACATCGCCTGCGATCGTGACCCCTTTTCCGGACCTGTGGGCCGATTTCCTGCCCGGCGCGGTGGTCGTGCCTGATTCCGACCTGCTGGCGCTGGACCCCGGCGCGCATGATCTCGTGCTTCACGTAATGGGCCTGCATTGGGCAGAGGACCCGGTGGGGCAACTGGTGCAATGCCGCCGCGCGCTGCGGCCCGACGGGCTACTGATGGTGACGATGCTGGGGGGCGAGACCCTGAACGAGCTGCGCACCGCGCTGGCGCAGGCCGAGAGCGAGGTCATGGGCGGGCTGTCCCCCCGCGTGGCCCCGATGGGCGAGATCCGCGACCTCGGCGGGCTTCTGGGCCGCGCTGGCCTGTCGCTGCCCGTCGCCGACCGCCTGCCGCAGCGAGTGACCTATCAGACCCTGTTCCACCTGCTGCGCGATTTGCGGGATATGGGCGAGACGAATGCGCTCGCCGCGCGCCACAAGGCCACCCCGCCCCGCGCCCTTTTTGCCCGGGCCGCACAAATCTACGCCGAGAGATTCCCGGCCGAGGACGACCGCATCGCCGCGACATTTGAACTGGTGTTCCTGACGGGCTGGAGCCCGCATGACAGCCAGCAGAAACCGCTTCGCCCCGGATCCGCCGCCGCAAGGCTGGCCGAGGCGCTGGACACAACCGAATTCGATGAAACCGCCCGGCCCGTGCCGGTACTGAACAAAAGAGGCCAGGAATGACCCAAGCTCTGCCGCACGCCCCCGCAGACCATCCGCCCGTCAAATTCGGGAAGATCGGCGTCCTGCTCGCCAATCTCGGTACGCCCGACGATTACAGCTACTGGCCGATGCGCCGCTATCTGAACGAGTTCCTGTCGGACAAGCGCGTGATCGACTACCCCGCCTGGAAATGGCAGCCGATCCTTCAGGCGATCATCCTGACCAAGCGGCCCTTCAGTTCCGGCGCGGCCTACAAGTCGATCTGGAATCACGACAAGGGCGAAAGCCCGCTGATGACCATCACCAAGGATCAGACCGCCAAGATGGTCGCCGAGATGCAGGAACGGCACGGCGACAGGGTGATGGTCGATTTCTGCATGCGCTACGGCAACCCGTCGACGAAATCGAAGGTGCGGGCGATGGTCGAGGCGGGCTGCGACAAGATCCTGTTCGTGCCGCTCTACCCGCAATATGCCGGTGCAACCTCCGCCACTGCGAATGACCAGTTCTTCCGCGCGCTGATGGAAGAGGCATGGCAGCCATCGGTCCGCACCCTGCCCGCCTATTTCGATCATCCGTCTTACGTGGAGGCGCTGGCCGGATCGGTGGAGAAGGCCTATGCGGCGATGGAAGAGAAACCGGACATTCTGGTCGCCTCCTATCACGGGATGCCGGAACGCTACCTGATGCAGGGCGATCCCTACCACTGCCAATGCCAGAAGACGACGCGTCTGCTGCGCGAGCGGTTGGGCTGGGACAAGAGCCAGATCGTCACCACCTTCCAGTCGAAATTCGGGCCCGAGGAATGGCTGAAACCCTACACGGTCGAGGAGGTCGCGCGGCTGGCGGAGGCGGGCAAAAAGCGGATCGCTGTCATTGCGCCTGCCTTCTCAGCCGATTGCATCGAGACGCTGGAAGAGATCAACGAAGAGATCAAGGAAAGCTTCGAAGAGGCCGGCGGAGAACAGTTTACCTATATCCCGTGCCTCAACGACGAGGCGGCTCACATCTCTGCCCTCGCGGACGTGATCGACGTAAACCTGTCTGGCTGGATCTAGGCGGCAACCACCGGGCGGCCAGCGAATTCGGTCTGGCCGACCCGCACGACAACATGCCCGTTCGCAAGCGCCTTAACGAATGTGCCCTGCACGGAAACGCAGGACCCGATGACGATGGTCTTGATCATGGCCTCTCCCCAGAGCCGAGTGAAGTGATCACGTTAAGCGATTCTGGTAGAAAGTCACTAGGTTTGCGGCCATCCCAATGGATAGGTTTGTGGGGGAAATGGCTATTTACAGCCAATCGCGAAGGATCGGGATCAGGGGAATGTCTGCTGGAGGCATCGGGTAATCCCGCAATTGAGCCGCCCGGACCCAGGCCAACTGCTGCCCTTCCTGCGCCGTAACGATGCCCTGCCATTTGCGGCAGGCAAAGAGCGGCATCAACAGGTGGAAGTCGTCATATGTGTGGCTGGCGAAGGTCAGTGGGGCCAGGCAGCTTTCCCAGGTGTCGATGCCCAGTTCCTCGTGCAGCTCGCGGATCAGCGCCGCCTCGGGCGTTTCGCCCGGTTCGACCTTGCCGCCCGGAAACTCCCACAGGCCGGCCATCGACTTGCCCTCGGGGCGCTGTGCCAGCAGCACGCGCCCGTCAGGGTCGATCAGCGCAACGGCGGACACCAGAACGGTTTTCAAGATCGGTAATCCGCGTTGATGGTGATGTATTGATGGGTCAGGTCGCAGGTCCAGACTGTCGCCTCGCCGCTGCCAAGACCCATATCCACGGCAACGACCAGTTCTTCCTGTTTCATGTAGGCCGCGCCCGCCTCTTCCGTATAGCTTTCCGCGACCCAGCCTTTTTCAGCCACGAGGATTTCGCCAAAACGGATGTTCAGCAGATCCCGATCCGCCGCAGCGCCCGATTTGCCCACGGCCATGACGATCCGGCCCCAGTTGGGATCTTCGCCCGCAATCGCCGTTTTCACCAACGGCGAATTGGCAATCGCGCGGGCCACCTTGTCGGCATCGCGGGCGGATTTCGCCCCGGTCACACGAACCTCGACCAGTTTCGTCGCGCCCTCGCCATCCCGCACGATCTGCAACGCGAGATCCTGCAACACCTCGGTCAGCCCTGCGGCAAAGGCCCGCCCCGCCTCGGTCCGGGCGGATGTGATCGGGCTATTGCCAGCCATGCCGGTGGCGGCAACCAGAACCGTATCAGATGTCGAGGTGTCGCTGTCCACCGTCACCGCGTTGAAGCTGACATTCGTGCCGGATTTCAGCATCGCCTGAAGCGCAGGTTGCGTCACGGCGGCATCGGTGAAGACATAGCCCAACATCGTCGCCATATCCGGCGCGATCATGCCCGATCCCTTGGCAAAGCCCGCGATCGTCACGGTCTGGCCGTCCAGTTCCACCTGGCGAACCGCGCCCTTGGGGAAGGTGTCGGTCGTCATGATGGCGCGCGCGGCGTCTTCCCAGTTGCCCTCGGCAAGCCCGTCGCGCAGGTCGGTCAGGGCATGGGTGATCTTTTCGGGCGGCAGAGGTTGCCCGATCACGCCGGTGGAGGATGAAAACACATGCCCCTTGGGCAGGTTCATCATCTGCGCCAGCGATCCGGTGACCTCGTCCACGGTCTGCTGCCCGGCATGGCCGGTGAAGGCGTTGGAATTGCCCGCGTTGACGATAAAGGCAAAGCCCTTGGCCGCGCCGGGTTTCAGCGCTGCAAGCTTGGCCTCGCAATCCAGCACCGGCGCGGACCGGGTGGACGACCGCGTAAAGACGCCCGCAATCGTGCTGCCGGGCGCAAGTTCCGCTAGCATAACATCCTTGCGGCCCTTGTATTTCACGCCAGCGGCAACACCCGACAGGCGCAGGCCCTCGATAGGCGGAATCGACGGGAACCCGTCCTTCGGCGCCAGCGGGGAAACCGCGGGCGCCGGTGTTGTCGCGGGTGGGCTGGCCTCAGTGCTCTCTCGCTCGGCCTTGAGCTTCTTGCGCAGTTTGTTCAGCTTGCGTTTCAGCTCGGCCACCTCTCCGGTTGCCTTGCCGTGTTTCGCCTTCTTGTCTTTCTTGGCCATGCCCGCCCCTTGTGGCAAATCAGTTGTCCAGCAGATCGAGATTGCGGATCAGAGCCGGGTCAATGTCAAGCTCCGGACGGTCGATTTCGGCCGCTGCGGTCAGGGATTCGATATGCGCATCGACGCGGGCCTGGCGCAGTCCCTCTTCCAGCTGCTCGCGCACCTCTTCCAGCGCCGGGGCAGCCTGGTCGCGGCTGTCATTCAGGATGACGACGTGCCAGCCGAAGCGGGTTTCGACGGGGGGCGAGACCTCGCCGACTTCCAGCGCAAAGACCGCTTCTTCGAAGGACGGCACCATCATGCCGGCTGTGAACCAGCCAAGCTGCCCGCCATTGGGGCCGGAGGGGCCGGTGGAGTGTTCACGCGCCAGTTCCGCGAAGTCTGCGCCGCCTTCCAGTTCCTCGACCAGCGCCAGCGCCTCTTCCTGGGTTTCCACCAGGATGTGCGAGGCGTTGTATTCGGTGACGGCCTCCATCTCGCCGAATTCGGCGTCATAGGCGGCCTGCAATTCTTCTGCCGGAATCTCGGCCAGGGCGATCTCGTCCAGCGTCAGGGCTGCGACATAGGCGCGTTCTTCGTTTTCCAGCCCAAGACGCATGGCGGCGGACAGGTCGTCCCGCGCGGCGGTGGCCACGATTTCCTGCTGCACCAGCTGTTCCAGAATGCCAGTCAGCAACACGTCATCGGGCAGCGCCTGATATTGCTCGGGCAGTTGCGAATGCGCCACGATGATATGGCCAAGCGTGATGTCCTGACCGTTGATCGTTGCAAGCACCGTGTCCGCATCCTGCGCCATGGCGGGTGTGATCATAAGCGCGGACAGGGCCGCACCGGCAAGAATTCGTTTCGTCATTGAAGAGTTTCCCATGTTGGATGGCCGCGAAGGACTCCCGGCCGCGTTGACACATTTCCGACAGCCCCTTATGTCCAACTCTGGTTTGGCATTGGGGCCCGGCCTGACTTGGGGGTCGTTTTAGACGCCCGCAAGGTGCCGGACAACCCGATGCCCAAAGGTTTGGCAGATTGCAGCCGCAACACGCGGCGTGACGGCGCGGAAGGCGATAAACATATGCTCGGTCTCGGAACACTCGCGAAGAAGGTCTTCGGCACGCCCAATGATCGCAAGGTCAAAAACACGCGCCCCACTGTCGAAAAGATCAACGCGCTGGAGCCCGAGTTCGAGAAGCTCACCGACACGCAGATCGTTGAAAAGACAGCCGAACTGCGGAACCGGGCTCAGAATGGCGAAAGCCTGGACGACCTGCTGCCCGAAGCCTTCGCAAACTGCCGCGAAGCCGCCCGCCGCGCCCTTGGCCTGCGGGCTTTCGACGTGCAGCTTATGGGCGGAATCTTCCTGCATCAGGGCAATATTTCCGAGATGAAGACGGGTGAGGGCAAGACCCTCGTCGCCACCTTCCCCGCCTATCTGAACGCGCTGACCGGCAAGGGCGTGCACATCGTTACCGTCAACGACTACCTCGCCAAGCGGGACGCCGAGTGGATGAGCAAGGTCTACACCGCGCTTGGCATGACCACCGGCGTCGTCTACCCGCGTCAGCCCGACGCCGAAAAGCGCGAGGCCTACAAGGCCGATATCACCTACGCGACCAATAACGAGCTTGGCTTCGACTACCTGCGCGACAACATGCGCGCCAACCTGTCGGACATGGCGCAGCGCGGTCACAACTTCGCGATTGTCGACGAGGTGGACTCGATCCTGATCGACGAGGCGCGGACCCCGCTGATCATCTCGGGCCCGTCCGATGACCGCTCTGACCTCTACACAAAGATGAACGAGGTGATGCCGTTCATTCAGGACGAGCATTACACCCATGACGAAAAGACCCGTCAGGTGACCTATACCGACGAGGGCAACGATTTCCTGGAAGAAAAACTGCTGGAGGTCGGCATCCTGCCTGAGGGGCAAAGCCTCTATGACCCGGAATCCACCACCATCGTGCACCACGCAACGAACGCGCTGCGCGCCCACAAGACCTTCACCAAGGACAAGGAGTATATCGTCCGTGGCGGCGAGGTGGTGCTGATCGACGAATTCACCGGCCGCATGATGGCGGGCCGCCGCCTGTCCGATGGTCTGCATCAGGCAATCGAGGCGAAGGAGGGTGTCAGCATCCAGCCCGAAAACGTGACGCTGGCCAGCGTGACCTTCCAGAACTACTTCCGCCTTTATGACAAGCTTGGCGGCATGACCGGCACCGCCGCGACCGAGGCCGAGGAATTCATGTCGATCTACGGTCTTGGCGTGGTCGAGGTGCCCACCAACCGTCCGATCGCCCGGATCGACGAGGATGACAAGGTCTACCGCACGGGGCGCGAGAAATACGAAGCCATCGTCGAGGAAATCCGCGCCGCCCATGAAAAGGGCCAGCCGGTTCTGGTCGGCACCACATCCATCGAGAAATCGGAAATGTTGGGCCAGATGCTGACCCAGGCCAAGCTGCCCCACAACATCCTGAACGCGCGCCAGCACGAACAGGAAGCGCAGATCGTTGCCGATGCGGGCAAACTTGGGGCCGTGACCATCGCCACCAACATGGCTGGTCGCGGCACCGACATCAAACTCGGCGGCAATGTCGAGTTCAAGATCATGGAGGCCATCGCCGCCGATCCCGAAGGCCACCCCGATGAGATCCGCGCGCGTATCGAAGAGGCGCATGAAGCCGATGAACAGGCCGTGAAGGACGCAGGTGGGCTGTTTGTTCTGGCCACTGAACGCCACGAAAGCCGCCGCATCGACAACCAGCTGCGCGGCCGGTCAGGCCGTCAGGGGGACCCAGGCCGGTCCAGCTTCTTCCTGTCGCTGGAAGATGACCTGATGCGCATCTTCGGGTCCGAACGGCTGGACAAGATGCTGTCCACGCTCGGGCTTCAGGAGGGCGAAGCCATCGTTCACCCCTGGGTGAACAAGTCTCTGGAACGGGCACAGGCCAAGGTTGAAGGCCGCAACTTCGACATCCGGAAACAACTGCTCAAGTTCGATGACGTGATGAACGACCAGCGAAAGGCCATTTTCGGCCAGCGGCTGGAGATCATGGCCGCCGAGGATATCAACGAAATCACCCGCGACATGCGCCATCAGGTGATTGACGATATCATCGAAACCTACATGCCGCCGCGGTCTTATGCCGATCAGTGGGACACGGACGGCCTGCACGAGGCCATCAAGAAGGCCATGGCGCTGGATCTGCCGGTACAGGCATGGGGTGATGAAGAAGGCGTTGATGATGACGTGATGCGCGAACGCATTGCGCAGGCCTCGGACGAGCAAATGGCGAAGAAAGCCGTGGATTTCGGCCCGGAAAACATGCGCCAGATCGAGAAGCAGCTTCTGTTGCAGACCATCGACACCAAATGGCGCGAACATCTGCTGACGCTGGAACATCTGCGCTCGGTCGTCGGTTTCCGGGGCTACGCGCAGCGCGATCCGCTGAACGAATACAAGACCGAGGGCTTCCAGCTGTTCGAGATGATGCTCGACGGGTTGCGCGCAGATGTGACCGAGAAGCTGAGCCGCATTCAGCCACTGACCCCGGAACAGCAGCAGGAAATCATGCGCCAGATGCAGGAACGTCAGGCCGCGACCCAGGCTGCCGCTCTGGACGCTGCCGACGCTGCCTCTGCCGCCGCAGCGGGGCCGGACCCGGATTCCAACGCCGCGCCCGGTTTCGACGAAAACAATCCCGATACGTGGGGCAATCCCGGCCGCAACGATGCCTGCCCCTGTGGGTCTGGCAAGAAGTTCAAGCACTGTCACGGCCGCCTGTGACCGGGACAAGACAGGCAGGCTGACATGGCGGAGCTGTTCGAGCGGACCCGTGGCAGCCTGACTTTTCTGTCAGTCCACCCGGTCCTGGACCAGATGGCACGCGATATTCTGAACGGGTTGCCGGACGCGGCCTGCGACGGGCCGCCCACCACGGTCTATTGCGGCGTGCATCAGGAGTTCGGCGATGCCTGGTCCCGCCCCGGCTTTCGCATAGCGATTCAGACCGAGCAGCTTTTCGAGGCCGGTGGCGCCGCGCTCTGGCCCTCACGTAAACGGTCCAACCTGCAACGCATCCTCAAGGCCGTGCGCCGGTCGCATCGGGTACTGGACCTGTCGGCCTATAATACCGCCTTCTATGACGCAGAACTTGGGCTGCCAAAAAACCGCCGCAAGTTGAGCTTTGGCCCGCATATATTCCCCGCCACCCCTCACCCCTACACGCCGCCCACGCGAGACGAGATCCTGTTCTTCGGCTGGACCGGTGGCAAACGGCGCAAGGGCGTGTTGCAAGGCATCGACCGGTTCAAGGTGGCTATGGTCGCGGATGGCACCTTCTTCGACGATCTGGATCAGATGATCCGTGCCCATAGCGCCGTTCTCAATATCCATTTCGAGGACGGCATCTATACCGAAGCGCCTCGCCTTCTCAGCGCCTATGTCTGTGGGACGCCCGTTGTCTCTGAACCGCTCGATCCGGGGTTCGAGGCCGGGCTGCATTACCACCTGCTCGGCTCTGACACGCCCTTCGATCCGCAGGCGGTGTTCGACGCGTTCTCTGCGCTCGTCACAAGCCGGTTCAGTTTTGCCGCCTATCTGGACAGCCTTGGCGACCGCAGCACCTGATTCCCCTGCATTTCCCCCGCATCTCCGCAATATCGCCCCAATTGAGCGGGATTGTTTCCGGGTAGTGAGCCGGAGACCGTCATGAATATCTCGCCCCGTATTATTGCCATTGCGACCATCGGATTGGGTGCGCTGACCTTTGGCGCGCTGATGACCGAGGCGCGTTCCTCCAACATTCGCCCGCTGAACATCGAAACCATGCGAGAGCTGATCCAGGGCCAGGCAAGCGCAGAGCCCGAGGTAACGGTTCTGACATCCGCCAGCACCGGATCAAACGGGGCAAGTACCCCGATTGAGACCCCGGCCCCGGCCCTTGCCCTGCCCGTGGAGGCACCCGAAGCGCCCGCCTTGCCGCAGCCGCAACGGCTCGCTCAGGCATCGGATGCCACCACCATGACCGATCAGGCGCTCAGCCCCTTCGGCCTGCCTTGCGGTTTGACCGTCAGCACCTCGGCCAGCGAAGGTGCCATCGTGGCGCTCGATATCATGGACCCCTGCCAGCCCCATTCGCGGGTGATCATCGAGCATTCCGGTCTGAACCTGACGGGTCGCACTGATGTGATGGGCCTGTTGACCATGGATGTGCCGGTCTTTGAAAACCCGGCCTTCTTCACCGTCCGCATGCCCGACGGTGCCAGCGACTCCTCTCTTGCCATCGTGCCGGATCTCGACAGCTACTACCGTGTCGGCCTGCAATGGAACGAAGATCGCGCGCTGGAACTGCACGCCATGGAATTCGGCGCCACCTATGGCGATCCCGGTCATATCTGGCTGGATCACGCCGGCAGCGTGGATCGGGCCGTAGCCGGTGAAGGCGGGTTCGTCATGCAGGTGGGAAGCGCCGATGTCGAGAACCCGATGCTTGCGCAAATCTATTCCTTCCCGCGCGACACGCTGGATGGAAACGGCAACGTGCGCCTGTCCATCGAGGCCCCGGTGACCGAGGCAAACTGTGGGCAGGATACGCTGGCCCGGACCCTCGAACTGGAAGAAGACGGGCGCGTTGCGGTCATCGAGCTGACCTTCACCCTTCCGGGCTGTGACGCTGTGGGAGACTATCTGGTGTTGCAAAATCTGCTGCATGACCTGAGAGTCGCTTCAAACTGATCTTCACCGGCACCACGCTTCATGATTGTTCAAGTCAGGGCGGCCGTTTTGGCCGCTCTTACCGTTTTGATGACGACCTGCTTCGCCTCCGCCCAGGATGTGGAGCTTCGTTCGCTCGATGGATCGGTGGAATTGTCGGGCACGATCATAGGGTTCGACGGCGAATATTACCGGATCGACTCGATCTTCGGACCGCTGACCGTCAATGCGCAGGGCGTCACCTGTCGGGGCCCCGGCTGCCCGGATTTGCAGAACTACGTGGCCGAGGTGCGGTTCATGGGGGCGCCGGTGATTGCCGAGCAACTCTTCCCCGCCCTCATCGAACGCTTCGCTGCCGCCCGTGACATGACCGTCCGGCGGCAGATCCTTGCGGAAAACCGCTCGCTCTTTGCCCTGATGCGCGGGGAGGATGAGGTGCTCGCCGCCCGGTTCTACGTGACCTCGACCACCACCGATGCGGGTCTTCAGGCGCTGCTGGACCGGGATACCGATGTGGCGCTTGCGCTGCGGGAACCCGATGAAGCAGAGGAAGACGCCGCAGAAGCCGCCGATCAGGGCGATCTGTCCATGGTCGCGCGCAGCCGGGTTCTGGCGCTGGATGCATTGGTGCCGCTGGTCGCGGCCAGCAACCCCGTCGATGCCCTGTCGCTGGAGGACCTGGCCCGTATCTTCGCAGGAGAGATCAGCAATTGGCAGCAGATCGGCGGCCCGGATGCCCCCATTGCGCTGCACCTGATGGATCCCGAAAGCGGCCATGCGCAGGACGTCGCGGTGCGGATCATGTCGCCGTTCGGGCTGAACGCCAGTGATCGCGCTGAACGGCATAGCGACGCCACCGACCTTGCCGACGCCGTGGCCCGCGACCCCTATGCCATCGGCATCGGGCGATTTTCCCGCACCGGCAATGCCCGCATGCTGCCTCTGCGCGGCGCCTGCGGCTTCGTTCAGCACGCTACGGCGAGCAGCCTGAAATCCGAAGACTACCCGCTGACCGCGCCCTTGCTGATGTACCTTCCGGTTCGGCGTATGCCGCAACTGGTGCGCGATTTCATGCGGTTCTTCGAAAGCGCCGAGGCCGACCGGGTGATCCGCCGCCTTGGCTTCGTCAATCAGGGGATCACCCTACAACCGCTGGCCACACAGGGGGAGCGGCTGGCCAATGCGGTGATCGCAGCAGGTGAGGAGATTGCGCTGGAGGATTTGCAAGACCTCGTCACCGCCATGTCCGGGGCAGAACGCCTGTCGACGACGCTGCGGTTCGAGGAAGGCACGACCGAGCTTGACCCACAGTCTCTGTCCGCAGTGTCGCGGCTGGCGCGGGCGATTGAACGGGGGGCCTTTGATGGGCGTGAACTGGTGTTCGTGGGTTTTTCCGACGGGCAGGGCAGTGCCGGGGCCAATCTGCGCCTGTCACGCGGGCGGGCCGAAGCGGTGCGGCTGGCGGTTATCGCTGCAGCGGAAGAGGGCGACCTGAACCGCGTCACCTTGCGGGTCGCGGGGTTTGGCGAAGCGCTGCCCATGGCCTGCGACGACAGCGAGGCAGGGCGCGCGGTGAACCGGCGTGTCGAGGTCTGGCTGCGCTGATCGCTATTCCGCGGCGGATAGCGGTTGTTTCAGCACTTGCTGCGGGGGCCGTCCAAACCGGCGCGAAAATTCACGGCTGAACTGCGCGGGGCTTTCATAGCCCACGGCGAAGCCCACCTGCGTGACGGATTGCGTGCCCTCTTCCAACAGGCGGAGCGCCTCTGACAGGCGCACATCCTTCTGGAACTGCAAAGGTGTGGTTCCCGTCAGCGCCTTGAAATGCTGATGGAAGGCCGATTGTCCCATCCCCGCCTCACGCGCCAGATCGGGCAGGCGCTGGGGTTGAGCATAATTGCGCCGGATCAGGGACGCGACGCGCGCGATCCGGCTTTCCTGACTGGTGGGCGACAGCAGCCGGCGCAGCATCCCCCCGGCGGGCGAGATGAGCAGGCGATAGTGCAGTTCGGTCAACAGCAAGGGTGTCAGGACCTTGTCATCGGCAGACCCCGGTTCCAGTGCAAGCAGCCGTTCAAGCGTCTGCAACAGGGCCTTGTCGGCAACGGCAGAGCGCATGACCCCGGTTCCGGCGGAATCCGGCAAAGGACGATCCGGCAGGCTGTCCGCAAGCGACCGGATCCGCGTCAGGTCAATGGGCATGATCAGTGCCAGATACGGCACCTGTATGATCCGGGCCGTTACCGGCGTATCATGGGATACAACCAGCATGTCCCCTTCTGCAAGATATACGGTGCCCCTGTGGCTTGTCGTTTCTTTCGATCCTTGAAGGATCAGGCAAATGACGGGGTTGTAGACACTGGCCTCGATGAGCCGTGGTTGCGACTCTTTCACGGGAAAAACGCCCCCGGGAAGCGCCCGTTGATCGGTACTTCTCAGTCTCTGAATAAGGGAATCAAGCCCTGTCTCTCGCATTGTTCGGCCTCCTCGTCTCATCATGACAGACGATCCGGGGCCTTGGTGAAAATTCTGCGACCTTCGCAGGATTTGACAAATCGTTTGGAAGATCAGGCAAGCACGGTTTTCAGCGGACCCATATGGTCACCTCAACAAAGAGGAGACCTGATATGACACCCCTCCAGTCACGCTTTGCACTTGGTGACATCCACATACCCGCCGTCGGTTTTGGCACATACCTGATTGCTGACGATGACGCGGCGGGCGTGGTGTCCGATGCGATATCTGTCGGTTTCCGCCATATCGACACGGCAGCCGGTTATCACAACGAGGCCGGAGTCGGGGCCGGAATTGCCGACGGGATCTCCCGCGCTGGCCTGTCCCGTGACGACCTGTTCGTGACAACCAAACTGTGGCCCGGGAATGCCGCCTGGGGGGATCCGCCGAAGGGGTATGACGAGACTCGCACGGCCTTCGAGGCCAGCCGCACGGCGCTCGGTCTGGATGTGATCGACCTCTACCTGATCCACGCGCCCTCTGGTGCGGATAGGAGGGTGGAGCAATGGCAGGCACTATGCGACCTGAAGGCCGAGGGGTTGGTACGGGCCATCGGTGTCAGCAACTACACCGAGGCACATATCGAAGAAATCCGCGCCGCCGGTCTGCCATTGCCAGAGGCGAACCAGATCGAACTGCACCCATGGTCGCAGAAGCCCGATCTTGTTGCCTTCCTGCGGGCCGAGGGCATCTTGCCGATCGCCTACAGCTCTTTGGTGCCGTTGTCGACCTGGCGGGCAGAGCCGGGGCAGAACTCTGCCAAGACGGAAGAGATGAAGGCCGACAGCCAAAGCGCAGAGTCGCCCTTCAAGACGATGGCTGCCCGCTACGGCGTCTCTGAAGCGCAACTGCTGCTGCGTTGGGGCGTGCAAAGCGGGTATCCCGTTCTGCCAAAAAGCACGAATGTGGATCGCATGAGGCAGAACCTCGATCTGTTCAGCTTCGAGATATCGCGGCAGGACATGGACCTTATGGCCGCGATGGACCGGGGCGACGGGGTGGCCTGGGCGACGGGCGATCCGCGCGACATGGGGTAGGCGCGGGGGCTCTGCCCCCCGCTGTTTTTCAGCCGGGCCATTCGGGTCCGGCAGAAAGACCTCAGATGAAATAGACCGCGTTGTTGCGGATCAGGATTTCTGCGGCGAAGAGGCCAAGGATCACGATCAGCGGTGCAAGGTCGAGCCCGCCCATGTCGGGCAGGCGGCGGCGGATCGGGCCGTAGATTGGCTCCAGCAACTGGTTCAAGCCGCGCCAGATCTGCGCCACCAGCGGCTGGTGCATGTTCAGGACGCCGAAATTGATCAGCCAGCTCATGATGATATGGGCGATGATGATGAACTTGGCGACGCTGATCAGCATCAAGAGGATCTGAATGATCGACAGCATGGCGGGCGCTTTCCTTTGCTCGAAACCAGCCCACAGGTAAGGGGGAGGGTCCGCATTGGCAAGGGCGTGACGCAACGGAGCCTGTTGACCCCGGGGCCGGGCGGGGTTCTGTGGCCCTGTCTGCCACTACAAGGTTTGTCCGATGTATCCCTTTGCCCGGATGGTCTATCAGCTGGCGGTGACCCGCAATGCGCCAGCCCTGCCGGTGACCGGAACCCATGTCAGCCATCATCGCTGTTGGCCCTGGGATATCGACCTGTGGATGGAGCTGAACAACGGGCGCACCCTGACGATCTATGATCTCGGCCGCATTCCGCTTGCGCGGCGAACCGGGCTGGTTGAGCTGCTGCGCAAACAGCGCTGGGGGCTGACCATGGCGGGCGCTTCGGTGCGCTACCGGGCGCGGATCCGGGCCTTTGAGCGGGTCGAGATGCTGAGCCGGGTGGTGGGCTGGGATGACCGGTTCATCTATCTGGAGCAGAGCATGTGGAAGGGGCCGACCTGCTGCAACCAGATTGTCTATCGATCGGCCGTGACGGACCGCAACGGGATCGTCCCGATGGACCGGGTGGCCGAGGCTTTGGGGATCGACCGGCAATCACCGTCCCTGCCCGATTGGGTGCAGGCCTGGATTGATGCCGATGCTATCAGACCCTGGCCGCCTGCAAGGTAATCTGCCTTTTTCATTGCCAAACTCCCCCAATGTCTGAATTCTGCCTGCACGGGACATGAGGGGCGGGACATGGCGGACGTAACACTGAAAAAACGCATCTGGGGCTGGTATTTCTTCGACTGGGCCAGCCAGCCCTATAACACGCTGATGCTGACCTTCATCTTCGGCCCCTATTTCGGCCAGACCGCCGCCGAGGCGCTGATGGCTGGAGGCATGAGCGAGCAGGCCGCCGAGGCCGAGGCACAGGCGCTGTGGGGCTACGGGCTGACCATTGCCGGGGTGATGATCGCGCTGCTGGCGCCGATCCTGGGCAGCGTGGCGGACACATCGGGCCGGCGGATGCCTTGGATCTGGCTTTTCTCCGCGCTCTATGTCGTGGGGGCCTGGGGCTGCTGGTACACGGCCCCACAGGATTTCTCGACCACCTGGGCGCTGATCTTCTTCGGGATGGGTCTGATCGGGATGGAGTTCGCCACGATCTTCACCAATGCCTATCTGCCGACCATGGGCCCGAAAGAGGAGTTGGGGCGCATCTCGGGCTCTGGCTGGGGCTTTGGCTATATTGGCGGGGTGGTCGCGCTGGCGATCATGCTGGTGGTGTTCCAGGCAGGCGATAACGGGCTGACCATGGCCGGGATCGAACCGCTTCTGGGCCTCGATCCCGCGACCGGGGCTGATACCCGCGTGGTCGGGCCGCTGACGGCGCTATGGTATGCGGTGTTCATGATCCCCTTCTTCCTGTGGGTAAAGGAAGCCCCCCCGCATGAGGGCGCCCATTACCGGATCGGCGAGGGGTTGAGAGAGCTGTGGCACACCATCAAGGGCCTGCCGCGCCATCCCAGCCTGCTGGCCTATCTGGGCAGTTCCATGTTCTACCGCGACGCGCTGAACGGGATGTATACGTTCGGCGGGATCTACGCGCTTGGCGTTCTGGACTGGTCGATCATGGAGGTGGGGATCTTTGGCATCCTCGCCGCCATCTCGGGCGCGGTCTTCGCGTGGATCGGCGGGCTGGCGGACCGGAAATACGGACCAATGCCGGTGATCGTGGTGTGCTGCGTGGTGCTGATCTTCACCGCCTGCCTGATCGTGGGCCTGTCGCCCGAGGCCGTGTTTGGAATGCCGGTTGCCGAGGGGTCGTCTCTGCCCGACCAACTGTTCTATGTTGCAGGCCTGCTGATCGGGGCTGCGGGTGGGGCCATTCAGTCGGCCAGCCGCAACATGCTGACCAAGCAGGCCAATCAGGAACGCATGACCGAGGCGTTCGGGCTTTATGCCCTGTCGGGCAAGGCCACGACCTTCCTTGCACCGTGGCTGATTGCGGTGACGACTGACATCACCAACAACCAAAGGCTTGGGGTCACCCCGCTGATTGCGCTATTCTGCCTTGGATTGGTTATGTTGATTTGGGTAAAGCCCAACGGAGAAAGCGCCTGATGCTACGACGCGCCCTGTTTGCCGGATTTTGTGCGATTGCATTGTCCTCCTGTGCCGGGGACAGCCCGGACCCGCCCCTGAACCAGGAACAGCGCGTGACGCTTTCCACCATGAGCGCGACCCCGGCGCGGCGGTTGTTCGGCCACTTGCTGGATTCATCCGACGGGCAGGCGCGGGTCTATGGCGGATATGCGCGGGGCTGTATCCAGGGGGCGGAGGAGCTGCCCGAAACAGGCCCGACCTGGCAGGCCATGCGGCTCAGCCGCAACCGCAACTGGGCGCATCCCGAGATGCTCGATTTCGTGCAGGACCTGTCCCGCTTTGCGGCGACCCTGCCGGGGTGGGAGGGGCTTTATGTGGGCGACATGGCGCAGCCGCGTGGCGGGCCGATGCTGACCGGGCACGCCAGCCACCAGTCGGGGCTGGATGCCGATATCTGGATGCTGCCGCCCGACCGGCTTGACCTGACCGAAGCAGAGCGCGAAAGCCTGTCGTCGATCTCGACCCGCCGGGCGCGCGGGGCCTATGTGGGCGAGAACTGGACCGAACAGCACTGGCACCTGCTGCGAGAGGCAGCCAGCGATCCGCGCGTGGCGCGTATTTTCGTGTTCCCCGGTGCCAAGGTCTGGATGTGCGACAATGAAACCGGCGACCGGTCTTATCTGCGCCAGATCCGGCCCCTGCACGGGCATCACTATCATTTCCACGTGCGCCTGCACTGCCCCGACGGATCGCCCGATTGCGTGGAACAGGTCGCACCGCCGCCGGGCGACGGTTGCGACGAGGCGCGAGCCTGGCAGCGCAATATCCTCAATCCGCCACCCCCGCAGCCCGATCCGAACCGTCCGCCCCCCGTGCGCGGGGAAATCATGCTGAGCGATTTGCCGAACCAATGCAGCCGCGTTCTGGTCAGCTCGCCCTGACGGCGGCGCTGGCCGCGGGGATTGCCCTCACCGCTTTTGCGCAGGAACCGGGCGTGCTCGGGGCCTTTGCGATCCGGTCCGATCATGATCTGGTCGGCGGGCTGTCAGCGGTTGAAATCACCGATGGTGGTGCCGGACTGGTGGCGCTGTCGGATCGCGGGGCGCTGATCCGGGGGCAGATCACCCGCAACGGGGCCGGGCGCGTGGTGGCGCTGGCCCTGGCGGAGCCAGAGCTGCTGCATGCAAGGGACGGCTATCGCGGGGGCCGGGCGGCACGGGACAGCGAGGGGCTGGCGATTGCGGAAGATGGCCGGATGTTCCTGTCGTTTGAGGGGGATCACCGCGTCGTGCTGCATCACGCGCATGGCGACACGATCCTGCCTGCCGCAGAGGGATTTGCCGCGTTGCAGCCCAATGCCTCGCTAGAAGCGCTGGCGGTGGATGCCGAAGGGACGCTCTATACCCTTCCGGAACGGTCGGGCGATTGGGATACGGACTTTCCGCTGTTTCGCTATGCCAACGGGGCGTGGGACGAGAGCTGGAGCATCCCGCGCGTGGGGCGATTTCTGCCCGTCGGGGCGGATTTCGATGACCGGGGGCGGTTTTACCTGCTGGAGCGGGATTTCAGCTTGCTCTTTGGTTTTGCCAATCAAATCCGCCGCTTCGAGGTGACGGCGGAGGGCATGGCCGGGAGCGATGTGGTCTGGCAGTCGCCCCATGGCGGGTTCTCGAATCTCGAAGGGCTGAGTGTCTGGCGTGACGGGCAGGGCAGGCTGGTGGCCAGCATGGTGTCGGACGACAATTTCAGCCCGATCCTGCCGACGGAACTTGTCGAGATTATTCTGGAGTGACGTTCCCGCCTGCCAGAAGCGTCGCCAGCGCCGGGTGCGGAAACTGGCGCGGGACGGTGACGGCGTAGAAGGGCTCCGATATACTGAGGTCGAAGGCGGCCGTGACGATGCGGCCAGAGGCGATTTCGTCGGCCAGAACCACGGCGGGCGCGACAGCCAGCCCCACGCCTTCGCGCGCCAGCAGGCGGACCATGGCCATGTCATCCACCGTGGCGGCGATGCGGGGGCTGATCTGAAGTCGCGCCAGAAGGTTATCCATGCCCGCGCGAATGGTGTTTTCCGTGGGCAGGATCAGTGGTTCGTTTCCCAAAAGCGCGCGCAGGCTGGGGTGGCGCAGCCGCTCGGGCGACCCGTGAAGCTGCACGGGCTGTTCCGCAAGACGCTGCGCGGCGAAATCAACGCCCTGATCGCTGGCCGGAACCTCGGTCGTCAGCACCACGTCAAGCGCCAGCGCCGCGAGATCGGCCAGCAGCGTGCGCGTGTTGCCGGACCTAAGCGCCACGTCGCAATTCTTGGCCAGCGCGGGGCGCAGGAAGTGCAGCTGGAAGTTACGTGATAGGGTGGAGAGCGCGCCGACGCGGAGTGGCGGATTGGTGGTGTTGGTGCGGTTCAGTGTGGCGACAAGGTCTTCTCCTGCCGAGAAAATCCGCTCGGCGTGGTCCAGCGCGATGCGCCCGGCCTCCGTCAGTTCGAGCCGCCGCCCGACCCGGTCGAAAAGCTTGTGGCCAAGACGGTCTTCCAGCTGGCGGATCTGGATCGACATGGCCGATTGCGAGAGATTCAGCCGCTCGGCCGCACGACCGAGGTGGCCTAAGCGGGCGACCTCTCGGAAATAGCGCAGGTGGTGATAGTTGAGAGGGCCCATGTTTTAGAAAATAGAACCATATCAGAAAAAAGATATATTTTTTATTCCTACCTGGCGGCGGTAGCCAAGCGCAGATCCAAACGGAGAGATATGCCATGGACCTGATCGCAACCATCACCGCAACGATCCTTGAACAGTTGCGCAACCCCACGCTCGCCTTCCTTCTGGGCGGGCTTCTGATCGCCGCGCTTGGCAGCCGCCTGACGGTGCCCGACGCGGTCTACAAGTTCATCGTGCTGGTGCTGCTGCTGAAGGTGGGGCTCAGCGCGGGGATTTCCGTGCGCGAGGCGGATTTCTGGGCGCTGATCGTGCCCGGCGTGCTGGCGGTGCTGGTGGGGATCGCCATCGTGCTGATCGGCAGCCGGACGCTGGCCCGACTGAACGGCGTGTCGAAGGTGGACGGGCTGGCGACGGCGGGGCTTTTCGGGGCGGTCTCTGCCTCCACCCTCGCCGCGGGGATGGTGATGCTGGATGAACAGCAGATCCCCTACGAGGGCTTCATCGGCGCGCTTTACCCGTTCATGGACATCGCGGCGCTGGTCACGGCCATCGTGCTGGCGCGGGTCAGCGTGGCGCGCAAGGCGGTGGCCACGGGCGGCGGGACCGTCGCGCTTGGCGGGGGCGGCGCGCAGATCGACGGGCTGGAGAGGGGCATGTTGGGCGACATCCTGACCGACACGTTCCGCAGCCCCGCGATTTCCGCGCTGTTGCTGGGTCTGGTGATCGGGTTGCTGGCCAATGCCGACTCGGTCTTCCATGGCTTCTACGAGCCGCTCTTCCGGGGCTTCCTGTCGATCCTGATGCTGGTCATGGGGATGGAGGCCTGGGCCCGGCTGGCGGAGCTGAAGCGGGTGGCGCATGCCTATATCCTCTACGGGATCGCGGGGCCGATTTTGCACGGTGCCATTGGGTTCGGCGCGGGGATGATCGCGCATGAACTGACGGGGTTTTCTGCTGGCGGTGTGGTGCTGCTGGCCGTCATGGCCTCCTCAAGCTCCGACATTTCCGGCCCGCCGACCCTGCGCGGTGCGCTGCCAGAGGCGAACCCCTCGGCCTATGTGGGCACCTCCACGGGGTTGGGCACGCCGGTTGCCATTCTTAGCATCCCGGCGTGGATCGCGCTGGCCGAATTTCTGATCGGCTGGTGATGCCAGAGCGGCCTAGCGCCCCGGAATATCGCCCCGGCGCGCGGTGTCGCCCCAGCTATCTATGATCTCCACGGCCTCTTCCGCCGTTTCGACAAAGCGGAAGAGGTCAAGGTCTTCGGGGCTGATCGTGCCCGCGTCGGCCAGAGCCCCCCAGTTGATGATCCTTTCCCAGAAGGCACGGCCGAACAGCAGGAACGGCACCCGCTCCATCCGGCCGGTCTGGATCAGTGTCAGGCTCTCGAACATCTCATCGAGCGTGCCGAATCCGCCCGGAAAGATGGTGATCGCCTTGGCCCGCATCAGGAAATGCATCTTGCGGATGGCGAAGTAGTGGAAGTTGAAGCACAGGTCGGGCGTCACGTACTCATTGGGTGCCTGCTCATGCGGCAGCACGATATTCAGCCCGATCGAGACGCCCCCCGCATCCGCTGCACCTCGACTGCCCGCCTCCATCACGCCGGGGCCGCCGCCGGTGACGATGATACTGTCATGCTGGCCGTTGTTAAGGCTGCGTTCGGTGACGATCCGGGCGAACTTGCGGGCCTCGTCATAATAGTGCGACAGGTCCCTCAGGGTCTGGGTGCGCGCGCTGTCGGCCTTGGACGGCTCGGGGATGCGGGCCCCACCGAACATCACGATGGTCGATTTAACGCCGTATTCATCCATGATCATCTGCGGCTTCAGCAGTTCCAGCTGCAACCGCACGGGCCGCAGTTCGTCCCGGCACATGAAATCGTCGTCCGTAAAGGCCAGCCGGTAGGCCGGGGCGCGTGTCTGCGGCGTGTCCGGCACATGGCGGGCGGTTTCGATATCGGTATGGGCGTCGCGGAACAGCCCGTCGCGGGCGTCGTCATGCATCACTCGTTTCCTTTCGGTCTTGGGCCAGGGTCCGACGCTACCTTGAGCAGTAGGAGGAGGAAACCCGTCATCGCATGGATGTGAGAGGTGTTATTGCTGATTGAGCCGACGCCCCCCGTCCGATATAGCGCCCGGGACCAAGACATTTCGGAGGGACCAATGTCCAACGCTCAGCTGGAAGCAGCCATCGAAGCCGCCTGGGACGCGCGCGACCAGATCACCCCCGCCACCACCGGCGAAACCCGCGAGGCCATCGAGGACACGCTCAATGCGCTCGACAGTGGCAGCCTGCGCGTCGCTGAACGGCAGGACAATGGCGACTGGCATGTGAACCAGTGGGCCAAGAAGGCGGTGCTTCTGGGCTTCCGCCTGAAGGATATGGAAATGCAGTCCGGCAGCGCCCAGGGCGGCAGCTGGTGGGACAAGGTCGACAGCAAATGGGCGACCTGGGGCGAGAATGAATGGGGTGCGGCGGGCTTCCGCGCGGTGCCCAACTGCGTGGTGCGCAAATCGGCCTATATCGCACCGGGCGTGGTGCTGATGCCCTCCTTCGTGAACCTGGGCGCCTATGTGGACAGCGGCACCATGGTTGACACCTGGGCCACGGTGGGCAGCTGCGCCCAGATTGGCAAAAACGTGCACCTGTCGGGTGGTGTCGGAATCGGCGGCGTGCTGGAGCCGATGCAGGCGGGCCCGACGATCATCGAGGACAACTGCTTCATCGGGGCGCGGTCCGAGGTGGTGGAAGGCTGCATCGTGCGCGAGGGCTCGGTCCTTGGCATGGGGGTCTTCATCGGCAAATCCACCAAGATCGTGGACCGTGAAACCGGCAGCGTGACCTATGGCGAGGTGCCGCCCTATTCGGTGGTCGTGGCAGGCTCCATGCCGTCGAAGAACGGGATCAACCTTTACTGCGCCGTGATCGTGAAGCGGGTGGATGAGCAGACCCGCTCCAAGACCGGCATCAACGAGCTGCTTCGGGACTGATCCGACGGTTTGGCCGGGCGGGTGGAAGGCGCTTCGAAGCGCCTTTCAAACGCGTTTTCGAAAACGCGTCCCCCGCCCGGTGATTTTCGGTGCAACCCCTCGATGACCTTGTGATAATGTTCCCGCATCGAAACGATTTGGAGCATCTGGAATGCAAGGTTTGGGATGGATCGCGGCGATTGTCGTCGGCGGGTTGGCAGGCTGGGTCGCCAGCACCTTTATGCGGGCCGATACCGGGCTGGTTGCCAATGTGATCCTTGGGATCGTCGGCGCCATCGTTGCCAACTTCCTCCTGCGGCTGGTGGGGATCAGCGCCTCGCCCACCTGGATTTCACAAGGCCTTGTCGGCTTTGCCGGGGCCTGCCTGATCATCTGGGGCGCCCGGCAGTTGCGCGGCCGCTAAAAGCCGCTTCGTAAAAAATCGACGGAACAGCGCAACCTTCGCGTGTTACCCGGCATGACCCGCCGAGGAGGACGCGCGATGAGGAAGTCCCTGATACTGACCCTTGCCCTTGGGCTTGGCCCGTGGGCGCAGGCAAGCGGGGCCCATGAGAACGAGGTGGACATCAGGCTGGAGGGTTACAGGCTTTGCGTCACCTCAAACTCCAGCCCGAACCACGATATCGGGCGTTTCCCGAACCCGGGCAACCCCAACAGTTTCTCTGAACAGACCACCCGTGTCTGCGTCGATGCGGAGCCTGAGGCCACCGGCCTGATAACCGAAGATGTCCAAAGCTCGGGCATTTCTGTCACCGGTATCCTGTTCCGCCCCGGCACGGCTGATTTCTATGATGCCAGCAGCCCGCGTGGCTTTTCACGCGACCCGTCGTCGGGATGGCGGCTGGAAGGGATGGGGGCCGCGGACATGCTGGGGATGGATGCCGAGAACGCCCATGTGGATCACCGGGGGCTCTACCACTATCACGGCGTGTCAGAGAGCCTTGTGGGATCGCAATCGAGCAGCCTGATCGGCTGGGCCGCCGATGGGTTCGAGATCCATTATTTAGGCGACGGGGCCCAATCCGGCTGGCAGCTGCGGTCCGGCACGCGGAACAGCGCGCCTTATGGGTCTTATGACGGCACCTATGAGGAAGACTGGGTCTATGTGGCGGGCAGCGGCAATCTGGATGAATGCAACGCCGCCGTAGTCAACGGCACGCTGACCTATTTCGCCACCGACACTTATCCGTTTTTCCCGCGCTGCTTTCATGGCTCCGTCAGCAGCGATTTCATGGGCCGGCGCTGAGCCCCACTGTCCCTGAACAGCACGGCCCATGATGATCCCCCGCCTTCCTTGCTCCGAAGGCGGGGGATTTCTGTTCAGCCCTGACGCTGCGACAGCGGGCAGGTGTTCAGGCCCAGAATGCGGTAGAGCGGGCAGAAGCCCACAAGGCCGGTTACCAGCGGCACGATGCCGATCCAGCCCCAGTTGGTCTGAGGTCCGACGAAGACCAGGGCGATGAGGACGAGGCCCGCGATGATGCGCAGGGCGCGGTCGAGATTACCTTCGTTGCGAGGCATGGCGCGTCTCCTTTCAAGAGGCTTGCGATATGGAGGGATTATAGTGCCGGTGCCCGCCCGGCGGCGGTGACAGAGTCACCGTTCCTCTGCGGCAATCCGTTCCAATCCGGCCCGGTCCAGCACCCGCACCCCGCCACGCTGCTGTTCCACCAGCCCCGCCCGCGCCATTTCCGCCATGCGGCGGCTGACGAAGGCCCGGCCTGAGGCGGTTTCCGTGGCCAGCGCGTTGTGCGACGCATGGACCTCACCCATATCATTCGCCAACCGCAGCAGCACGCGCGCCAGCCGCGCGTCGAACCCGGTCAGCGCCACGTCCTCGATCAGCCGCTCGTATTCGCCGAAGCGGTTGGCGACGGCAGAGAAGACAAGATCGCGAAAGGCAGGGTCGGTTTCCAGCCGGGCGCGGAACCGGTCGGGCGGGACCAGCTCGCCCTCCAGATCGGTTTCGGCCACACCCTCGGCGGAATAGCTACGACCCTCGACCAGACAGGCGAAGGTTTGAAGGCACATGTCGCCGGGGCTGACGCGGTACAGAACCACCTCTCGTCCATTGGCAGCGGTAAGCGTGACCTTGATGGTCCCCTTGTCCAGCAGCACCAGACCAGGGCAGGCCTGTCCCGGCTGAAACAGGACGGTGCCCTTGGGAAAGGCGATGCGGCGGCGCAGGTCGGTCATGGGTTAAGGGATGAAACGAAGCGCGGCCCGCGTCAATGGCCAAGGCCCTGCTTGACCGGACGCGCGCAGGCGTCTAGGCGCAGGTCATGGCAAAGGAAAAGAAACAGCAACAGGTCTATACGCTTGTGGTCGAGGTTGGCCGCAAGGCGGGTGACGGCTTGCCCAAGGGTGCCACCGGTGCGGGGCTGATGATCTATGCCTCTGGCGTGGACGAAGCCGAGGCGGTGCGCGAAACCGTGGCGATTCTGAAACAGGCGGACCTGGCGCCGCTCGATGTGCAGGGCTATGGCACGCTGGAAGAACGGCGCGAGCTGGGCCATGAGATCCCCGAGGAAGAGGTCGCTCTGATGCAGCGCGCGGCGGACGAAAACTCTGTCATCGTGGCGCAGATGACGCCCTATTTCGGCGACGGGGACGACTAGGGCCAGCCGATGTTGCAGGGCATCCACCATGCCGCGATCATCTGCGCCGATTACGCGCGGTCCCGGGCGTTTTATGTGGATATTCTGGGGCTGCGGGTTGTGGCCGAGACGTTCCGGGCCGAGCGGCAATCCTGGAAGCTGGACCTTGCCTTGCCCGATGGATCGCAAATCGAGCTGTTCAGCTTTCCCGATGCGCCCGCACGGCCTTCCTATCCCGAAGCGCAGGGGCTGCGGCATCTGGCGTTTCGGGTTGCAGATGTGGCGGCTGCCAGAGATTGGCTGGAGGCGCAGGGGATCGCGGTCGAGCCGATCCGTGTGGATGAACTGACGGGCCGCACGTTTGCCTTTTTCAGCGACCCGGACGGGCTGCCGCTGGAGCTGTACGAAGCCGGATAAACCTGCGTCAGGCTGCGAAGGACCGGTTCTGGGCCAGCATCCCCAGATAGGCCTGAGCCCCGGCGCGGTCGATCACGGTCCAGGCCGGAACGCGATCCGGGTCCGCCAGGCGGGCGGAGGATTTTCCGGTCGCTTCCAGCACATCCGCCAACAGGGCCGTATCCAAGGCGCAGCGGCCTGCCAGCAGGCAATCGTGATCGTCCAGCAGAACGTGATAGGTGGTGACCATGGGCTGTTCGAGGCAAATCTGCGCGGCGCTGGCGCGGCGGATATCTTCAACACGGGCAAGCACCTGCTCCTCTCCGAACAGATACTCGACCTCGCTGCCGCTGAGCAGCAGTTTCTGGTTGCGGGAGACGACGATATCTTCGGTCAGGCCGAAATAGGGCGCACGCAGGCGGATCGGGGCAGAGGGACCGCGGGCCAGCAGATCGGTCTGGCCGATCCAGCGGATGGTCTGTTCCTCGCCGCTTTGCGACAGGATGCACATACCCGGTTGCAGGTCGGCCACGCGCATCGGGCCGGTCGGGGTCTGAACCCGCGTGTCGCCCGCGATGCCCGGCAATGATGTGTCAGGTAACGGATGGTTGGCGACGCCCGCATAGGCGACAGACACCATGGGGCCGGGGGTTTCCGGCACAATCTCGGCAAGGCTGTTGGGGGCGATGCTGCCGGTATGGGTGACGACGCGGTTGCCGGTCTGGCCATTGGTCAGGACAAGCTGGCCGGTCTTTCCCAACCGGTCCCACAAAAAATGCAACAGCAGCGGCTCGCGGGAAAACAGGAAACCGGCGTCGGTTTCAAACAGGAACGCACCCTGTTCGACGCAGACCGTGCCGTTCGGGCGGCAGATGATGCGCAGGTCGCGGGCGGTGCCGGTACGGCCTTGCCACAGGATTGCGGGCACCTGAAGTTCGCCCCTGAGCGTCATTTCAAAGCGAATAGTGCCATGGGACAGGTCCGCCATACGCGCCCGCGCATCGAAATGCGTCAGTCTCCGTCCATCCCAGATCGCCAGCCAGCTCATGCCGAAACAATGCCCCTCTTTCCACTGGATTGGATCATATCCGTGGAGTTGGGGCCGAAGTCGTTCGGAAATGTGGAAAGAATGTGACTCAGCCGAAAAGGGCCGCGGCCTCATAGCTGCGCAGGCTGGGACGGGCCGATGCGCTGTAGCCTTGGCCGGTTGTCAGGTCCAGATCCGGGAAAAGTGAGATGATCTCGTCGCGCACCGCATCGTCAAAGCCCGACAGGGTCACAGGTCCGGGATGGAAGCTTTCGGTCTGCAATCCCTCGGACCAGATGATCTGATGTTCGTCAAAGAGCAGGTGGAAATACTCGACCGTGCCGCCTTCGCGCACCCGGATCGAGCAGTCATTGACCAGGTCCTTTGCCGCGACCAGAACCTCTTCCTCGCCAAACAGCAGTTCGGCCATGTGGTGACTGACCAGCACCCGGTGCTGCGGCGACAGAACAAGGGTGTCATGAAACCCCATGGTGCCGCGTTCGATGACGATGGGAGCGAACTTGCCAGTGGCCTCGACCGTGCGATTGCCGATCCAGCGGATGGGCTGCAACCCGTTGTCGCGGGTTTCCACAAGGTCGCCGACGCGCAGCGCCTCGACCGGGATATCGCCCCGGTCCGTGCGGATCCGGGTGCCCGCCACGAAACAGGGGATCGTGGTGATGGTGACGAAGGCAGTGTCGGAAATGCCTGCACCCCCGCCAGCCGCAGCCGTGTAGGAAAAGGTGAAATCCTCTGGCGTCGTCGGGGGCGTGTAGCCGGTGGGTGCCTCGACCAGCAGGGTGCCGTCGGCCTGAAGCGTAACGTCAAACCCGTTGCTGAGCGTCACCGTGTCGCCGACATTGACGGCCTGCCCGTTGATATGGGTCACCACCATCGTATTCGCGGCCTGATCATTGGCGATCACATCGACGGAAATATCCCCATAGCCCGAGAATGTGGCCGTGTCGTCATTGGCAAAAACGCTTCCCTGAGCCGAATTCGCAGCAACCAGAATGGCGGAATCGTAGCTGCTGTCGCCAACATCCGCGATGCCAAGCCGGAGGGTGTTCACCTGGTTCGGATTGACCGTCATCATCACCGAGAGCGTCACGGTATAGCCGTCCATCTCGGTATTGGCGCTGTCATCGGTGTTGTTGACGTAGAGCGTTTCGTTGGACGAGTTGTTGACGTTGTTGATCTGGGCGATCTGGAAGACGGGCGAGGCGACCTCGACCCCGTTGATCCAGATCCCGACCGCATCGTTGAAGATCGACCCTACATATTCCGGGTATTCCTCGGACGCGAAGGTGAACTGCATTGTCAGCGTATCGCCATCGGGGATGAAATCCGCCTCCAGGATGGCAGCATCATAGGTGCTGGTCCCGGCCAGCGCGTTAAAGGCGGAATCGTTGTTGACGCCACGCGTGTTGGTTGAGGTGCTGGTGCTGACGTTCGGATCGCCCGAGGAGTTGGTGAAATCGCGGACCCGCCCGGTGGACAGGATCACACCGGAATCGGACGGCGTGGCATTGGGCGAGGTCGTATCGCCATCGGACCAGATGCCCGATGAATTGCGGTCGCCCGAATAGGACGCGCTGACAACGGTGACACCGTCGCCAAAAATGGTTTCGGCCATTTCATTGGCCGTTGCACGCGTATCAATCGTAAGTTCACTTGCCGTGACTGGCATGTGCTCTGCCCCATTCATCGGCATGATCGTCGCGGATAACGTGGGAATGCACCTGCCTGCTGGTGCGTTCTCTGCGCCGATAATGCCTGTCATTCTTTGTTTTGTCGCAGAATAGCCCTGTTCTTGTCACAAGTTAAGCCCTTGCGCGTCCCGGCGTGTGCTTGAGTCCCGCGGGCCACAGGTCTATCGCTGTGACACCCGAACAGAGGAGAGCCAAGCCATGACCGACCCGCAGAAACTGACCGCCGATCTGGTGCGCTGCGCCTCGGTCACGCCGGAAGAAGGCGGGGCCCTTGTGTTGCTGGAGCGGGTTCTGTCCGAGGCGGGGTTTACCTGCATTCGGGTCGACCGCGGTGAGGTGTCGAACCTGTATGCCCGGTGGGGCGACAAGGGTCATGCAAAGACATTCGGCTTCAATGGTCACACGGATGTGGTGCCGGTCGGCGACGCGGATGCCTGGACCCACCCGCCGTTTGGGGCGGAAGAGGCGGAAGGCTGGCTCTACGGGCGCGGGGCGACCGATATGAAATCGGGGGTCGCGGCCTTTGCCGCGGCGGCGATTGATTTCGTGCGCGACACGCCGCCTGACGGGGCCATCGTGCTGACCATCACCGGCGATGAGGAAGGCCCCTCGACCGACGGCACCATTGCCCTGCTCGACTGGATGGAGGCCGAGGGCGAGAAGATGAGCGCCTGTATTGTCGGCGAACCCACTTGCCCGGAAACCATTGGCGACATGATCAAGATCGGGCGCAGGGGCTCCATGTCCGCGTGGTTCACCGTGAAGGGCAAGCAGGGGCATTCGGCCTATCTGCACAAGGTGCTGAACCCGATGCCTGCGGTGGCGTTGCTGGCGCATCGGCTGTCGGCGCATGTGCTGGATGAAGGGACCGATCATTTCGATCCCTCGACCTGTTCGGTGACCACCATCGACACCGGAAACCCCGCCACCAACGTGATTCCGGCGGAAACCCGGATGGCGGTGAACCTCCGGTTCAACGATCTGCACACAGGCGCGAGCCTGACCGACTGGCTGCAAGCGGAGGCCGACAAGGTGGCCGAAGAAACCGGCGTAAAGATCGGGATGGAGGTGAAAATCTCGGGCGAGGCGTTTCTGACCCCGCCGGGGGAGCTGTCCGAGCTGGTCAGCAAGGCCGTCACGGCGGAGACCGGCCAGACCCCGGTCCTCTCGACCACCGGCGGTACCTCTGACGCGCGATTTGTCAAATCGCATTGCCCGGTGGTGGAGTTCGGCCTTGTCGGGCACCGGATGCACCAGGTGGATGAACGGGTCTGGATCGAGGATATTCACGCGCTGAAACGCATCTATGCCCGCATTCTGAGCGACTACTTCGCCCAATGATTCGCCCCACCGTCGTCGTGATGGTGAAGGAACCGCGCCCCAGCCGGGTCAAAACGCGGCTGGCTCGGGGCATCGGCTCGGTTCCGGCGGCGTGGTGGTATCGGCACCAAGTGACGTGCCTTCTGCGCCGGTTGCGTGACCCGCGCTGGCAGCTGGCTCTGGCGGTGTCCCCGGATGCGGAAGGGCTGGCCAGCCGCGTCTGGCCGGGTGATCTGCCGCGCATCCCGCAAGGAACAGGCGACCTCGGTGCGCGCATGGCGCGGCTGTTGGCTCTGCCCGGTCCGGTTCTGGTCATCGGCAGCGATATTCCCGGCATCACCAGAACCCATCTGGCCCGCGCCCTACACGCTCTTTCGACCGCTGACGCAGTGTTCGGTCCCGCCCCCGACGGCGGCTACTGGCTGATCGGTCAAGGACCGCGCCCCGCCCCGTGCGGGTTCCTGCGAGATGTCCGTTGGTCGGGACCCCATGCGTTGAAAGACAGCATGGAATCGCTGAAAAGCCGGCGCGTTGCGCTGGTCGATATACTGGCAGATGTGGACAGCGCAGGCGACCTATATCGCAGAAAGATTGCCGCGAAGGGGTTGATTGGTTAAGATTCCGCCTGAGCAGTCACAGGGGGCAGAGACCCCGGCAACCAGACAGAGGCAGGCATGATCGACAGGGACGATCTTCTTTCACGGATTCAGGACGGCGATATCTCGGTCTTTCAGATCAAGAGCCAGACCACCAACAAGGACAAGGCAACGCTGCTGGCGGTGCAGAATTTCCTGCGCGATCAGGTGGGCGATTACAGCTATATCGAGATCGGCTCACATCTCGGCGGCAGCCTTGTGCCACATCTGGCGGACCCGGCCTGCACCCGCATTTCCTCGGTCGATCTACGCCCCGAGGTGCTGCGCGACGAACGGGGCCGGGATGCGGTTTACGAGGGCAATTCCACCGAGCGGATGATCGACGGACTTGCTGTCATTCTGCCCATCGACTGCCTGACCAAGATGCGCACCTATGACTGCGACGCGGGCGATCTGGCGCATTACGACGTGCCGAAGGATCATGTCCTTGGCATGATTGACGGGGAGCATACCAATACGGCCGCCTTTCGCGATTTCCTAAATCTTCGCAAATACATGGCCAAGGATTGCGTGGTCCTGTTCCACGATTCCAACCTCGTCTTCGATGCGCTTCTGAATATCGAAACGCTGCTGCGCGATGAGGGTACGAAATTCGCCAGTTTCTTCCTGCCGGGCATCCTTTACGGCATCGCCCTGGGCAAGCTGCGCAAGCCCGCGAAGAAGGCGCTCGGACCGCTGGCCCATGATCACGAACAGTTCGTCACCCGTGCCCGACGTGACCTTCAGGAACGGATCGCCAAGCACCTGCAGGCCGCCTGAGCCCCCTGTTTTCCGCATGACGCGCCCCTTGGCCCGTGCTAGGCCAAGGGCATGAGCCAGATCCCCACAAAAGACCAGATCCTCGCCTGGATTTCCGACAATCCCGGCCATGCCTCGAAACGCGATATCGCCCGTGCCTTCGGCATCAAGGGCGCCGCGCGGATCGACCTCAAGCGCATCCTGCGGGAGCTGGAGGCCGAGGGCCATCTGGAAAAGCGCAAGAAGACCTATCGCGACCCGGACCGGCTGCCGCCTGTCGCCGTGCTGCAGGTGCTGGCGCCCGATGATCTGGGCGATGTGTTCTGCCGCCCTCTGGAATGGCTGGGCGAGGGGCCGGAACCCCGCATCCTGTTCAGCGCCAAGGCAACCGACCCTGCACTTGGGGAAGGCGACCGCATCCTGGCCCGGATGCAGGAGGTCGAGGGCGAGGATCACCAATATATCGCGCGGCTGATCCGGCGCATCGGAACCAATCCGCGCAAGATCCTCGGCATCTTTCGCAAGGGGGCCGAAGGCGGGCGGATCGTGCCGATCGACAAGGGCGCGGACAAGGAATGGATGGTGCCCGCCGCCGCCACCGAGGGTGCCAGGGATGGCGAACTGGTCGAAGCCGAACAATCCGGCCCCAAGGGGCGCATGGGCCTGCAAAAGGCGCGCATTGTCCAGCGGCTTGGCGATCCGAGCCAGCCCAAGGCGGTGTCGCTGATTGCGATCCACCAGCATGGCATCCCCGACGATTTTCCCGACGACGTGATCGCCGAGGCTGATGCGGCCAAACCCGCCGGGCTGTCGGGCCGTGAAGACCTGCGCGACATGCCGCTTCTGACGATCGACCCGGTCGATGCGCGCGACCGCGACGATGCCTGCCTTGCCCATGAAGATGACGACCCGAAGAACCCCGGGGGCTTCGTGATCTGGGTCGCCATTGCCGATGTCGCCCATTACGTGCGCCCCGGCTCGGCGCTGGACCGCGAGGCACGCAAGCGCGGCAACTCCACCTATTTCCCGGATCGCGTTGTGCCGATGCTGCCCGACCGGCTGTCGGGCGACCTGTGTTCCCTGCATGAAGGTGTACCGCGCGCCTGCATGGCGGTGCGCATGGTGATCAACGCGCAAGGAGAAAAGATCGGGCACCGCTTCGTGCGCGGGCTGATGCGGTCTGTTGCCTCGCTGAATTATCAAGAGGTTCAGAACGGCATCGACGGGCACCCCAATGACAAGGTCGCGCCGCTGGTCGAGCCGGTTCTTAAACCGCTCTTCGCCGCCTATGGCGCGCTGAAACTGGCACGGGCAAAACGCCAGCCGCTGGAACTGGACCTGCCAGAGCGCCAGATCATCCTGTCGGACGAGGGGCAGGTGACATCTGTGGCCTTCAAGGACCGGCTGGACGCCCACAAGCTGATCGAGGAGTTCATGGTGCTGGCCAATGTCGCCGCCGCCGAGGAACTGATCCGCCTGAAAACGCCGCAGCTTTACCGGGTGCATGAGGAACCGAACCCCGACAAGATCGCCGCCCTGCGTGAAACGGCGCAGGCCAGCGGCTTCAACCTCGCAAAGGGGCAGGTGCTGCAGACCCGGCACCTGAACAGCCTGCTTGCCGCCGCCGAAGGCACGGAGTTCGACGAGCTGATCAACATGTCGACCCTGCGGTCGATGACGCAGGCCTATTACAGCCCCGAGAATTTCAGCCATTTCGGGCTGGCGTTGAAGGCATACGCGCATTTCACCTCGCCCATCCGGCGCTATTCCGACCTGATCGTCCACCGGGCGCTGGTCTCTGCCCATGGCTGGGGGCGCGACGGGTTGTCGGCCGAGGAAATCGAGCGGCTCGACGACATTGCAAAGCACATTTCGGACACCGAACGCCGGTCGATGATGGCCGAGCGCGACACCACCGACCGGTATCTGGCGGCCTACCTGTCGGAACGTGTGGGCGAAAGCTTTACCGGTCGGATCAGCGGCATCGCCCGGTTCGGGGCCTTCGTGAAGCTGGATGACACGGGCGCTGACGGGCTGCTGCCTATGCGGGCGCTCGGGCGGGAGTATTTCCATCACGACGCCGAGGCGCAGACCCTTGTGGGGGCCGATACCGGCCTGACCATCGGCATTGGTCAGAGGGTCACGGTGAAACTGGCCGAGGCGGTGCCGGTTACCGGCGGCATGACGCTGGAACTGGTGGAGATCGACGGAAAATCCGTGCCGCGCGGGGCGCGCCACGGGCGCGGAGCGGGGCCAAGGCGAAAGGCGGGCAAGGCGCGTGCCAAGGCCGCCAAGGTCAAGAAGAAGGTGCTGCGCAAGCGCCGCTAGCGGAAGGTGATCCGCTCCATCACGTTCAGATCCTCGGCAACGTGGCGTTCCATCTCGCTGCGCTGCGCATCGCTGTCCAATTCGTCCAAAAGCGCCTGCCAGCGGCTGCGAGAGCGATCCAGCGGGCCGGGGTTGGCGTGCTTGGTCACGATATCCGGTCGTGTCCCGAAACTTGCTTCGATGTCATCCTCGATCTTCTCGAACTCTCCGAACCGGTAGATCGCGGTCAGCTTGCGGCTATTTTCCTCGGCCAACGCCAGAAGGTCGGCCAATGGGGCATCTGCGAGGGTTCCGCGCCGGATCAGGCTGCGCAAGGCCAGATAGGTCAGGGTCAGGTTGGACCACCTTTCCCGCACGGCCAGCTGAATTTGCGGGTCCTTGGAAAAGAAAAGCGCAGATGCACCGTTTAGCAGGGCGCGCTGCGCCGGTGGCAGAGAGTCCACCCCATTGGCATCGCGCGACCTGCGTGCTTCTTCCCGCATGAAGAAGAAGAAGGACCCAAGCCGTTCACGGGGGTCTCGCAGAACCATGAAGGAAAACGGATCGCCGGGCACGTTTTCCAGGTCGCGCCAGTGCAGATGGCCCGAATGCATGCGGTATTCCGGCGGAAATGTCGCCCCGTCCCGAACATGGGATTGCAGCCGGTAGGGCGAGATGTTCCGTTCCCCAAAAAGCGCGCCGACGCTGTGGTGAATGGTCTGACCACCTGTTTTGGGCAGGTGAAGAAAAACGATCGGGCGTTCTGAATCAGGATCAATCGACATTCCCCTGAGATATCCGGCCATGAGGCGGGCGCAAGTCCTTTCGCGCTGTTCAGCTTTTGGTAACGGTGTTGGCAGAGACTTGCCGGCGAGGCTCCGCCGAAGGCGTGGGGCCGGTGCTTCTTTCGAAACCGGGAAGCGCGTATACTGCGGGACAAGCAATCATACAGGCACGAGCATGCTGACGCCGAGACTATTCCTGACCGCAATCCTGGTTCTGGCGGCAAGTGCTGCCGGGGCCACGCCCACTGCCACCATGCGGCCCTTGCCCCGCCCGGCGGAAGACAGTTTGCAAAGCGTGACGCCAAGCGGGCTGGCAGTTGACGTGTCCTTGCGTCCGGCCATGCGCATGGTGACATTGGCCGCCCGCCCCGAAACGCCTTTGGCCGAGCCGGTCAGCTCCGCTGGCTTCCGGGCATGGGTTTCCGAGTTTTCACGCCGTGCCCGCGCGGAAGGCATCGGCCAGCAGACGCTCGACAGGGCCTTTGCCGGGGTGACGCTGAATGAAAGGGTGATCGAGCGTGACCGCAACCAGTCGGAATTCTCGCGGACATTGTGGGATTATCTGGACAGCGCCGCGTCGGATACGCGCATTGCCAACGGGCGCACGGCCCTGCGGGAGCATCGCGACACGCTGGACGCGATCGAACGGCGCTATGGGGTCGAGGCCGAGATCGTGGCGGCGGTCTGGGGGCTGGAAAGCGCCTATGGCAGCTTCCGCGGATCGGTGCCGATCATCGAGGCGATGGCGACGCTGGCATATGAGGGCCGCCGGGCGGAGTTCTTCGAGACCGAGCTGTTGGCGGCGCTGCGCATCTTGCAGGCGGGCGATATCGCCCCCGACCACATGCAGGGATCATGGGCGGGGGCGATGGGGCATACGCAGTTCATGCCAACCAGTTTCCTGGCCCATGCGGTGGATTTCACCGGCGACGGGCGGCGCGATATCTGGGGGGATGATCCTGCTGACGCACTGGCCTCGACCGCGCGGTATCTGTCGGAAAACGGCTGGACCCACGGCCAGCCCTGGGCGCTGGAAGTGGAGCTGCCGGACGATTTCGATTTCTCGCAGAGCGGTGAGCTGATCCAGCGCGATGCGGCCCATTGGAACGCCATGGGTGTGCGGCTGGCGCGCGGTGGCGGTCTGGTTCCGGAACACGGGCCCTCCTCGATCCTGCTACCGGCAGGGCATACGGGCGTGGCGCTTGTGATCTATGAAAACTTCCACGTGATCGAGACCTACAATCCGGCGGACGCCTATGTGATCGGGGTGGGTCATCTGGCCGACCGGATCGGCGGCGGACCTGCCTTTCGCGGCGGCTGGCCCCGGCAGGATCGGGCGCTGACCAATGACGAGCGGTTCGAGTTGCAACGGCGCCTGACGGCGGCGGGATTCTCCACCGAGCGCATTGACGGGATCGTCGGGCCATTGACGATCCAGGCAGTGCGCGAATACCAGGCCGCCGAGGGGCTGGTGCCGGATGGCTATGCGTCCGAGGCTTTGCTGAGGCGTCTGCGGCGCGGCTGAGGTCTTGCGCCCTGCAGGGCAGGTCGCGGCGGGAACGGCCCTCCTCAACCCCCGGCTTGCGCCGGAGGCCTCGTCGGTCCGTGTTGCCACGGGACTGTGGTACGGGTGGTCTGCAGGGTGTGACGGTGGCTCTGCTTTGAGGCGAAGGGATGCCTCCGGCGGAGGTATTTTTTGCCAAGATGAAACTCAGGCCTCGACTGTGAGCATGGCCCCGATTGCGAGCGGACCGGGTGTCAGAACCTCTGCACACCAGCCACCATGGCCGCGCATGGCGTTGTAGCCTCCGGGGCCGAGCGCCGTCTCCATCCGCGAGCAGGGGGCGCAGGGGCCGGTGATTCGCAGGCGGGCGGTGCCGGTCGTGAGGATGCGGTTGCGGGTGGCCGAGAGGTTGAGGCCGGAGATCACGAGGTTGCGCCGCAGCGTTTCGGGGGAAACCTGCGAAAGCCCTGCAAGTGCGGCGATGACCGGCAGGTGTTCGGCCTGGATCAGGGTCACGGCGCGCTTTCCGGGGCGGGCGTGGTCGCCTGCGAGGCCATGGTCGAGAATGTCGATCCGGGGGACCGACTGCATGGTCGCCTTCCGCGCGGGGCGCAACCCGATCCAGTCGACGCGACCGGGGCGGGGGAAGCGGGCGGTGAGGCTTGCGAGCGGTTCCATGGGGTGAGCGTGACACGGGAGGCGGACTCGACTCCAGCCCCGCTGGACGCTACATATGGAACATAACATGAACATCATGCTGCCACATGAGCCTATCTGCCCCCAACCGCCCCGATCCGCGCCGCCGGATCCTGTCGCTGTGGTTTCCACGGCTGGCCGCCGAGCATCTGCAGCGGCTGGACCGGGGGCTGTGCGACAAGCCGCTGGCCGTGGTCGAGGAGGTGGGCAATGCGCGGGTGCTGTCCTCGCTGTCGTTCGAGGCCTCGGCGGCGGGGTTGACACATGGCTTGCCGCTGGCCGAGGCGCGGGCGCTGTGCCCGGACCTGCAGACCCGGTCCGCCGACCGGCTGCGCGAGGCTGCTTTCCTGACATTGCTGCGCCGGTGGGCGGGCAAGTTTTCCCCCTGGGTGTCGGAGGAGGGGCGCGAGGGGCTGATGATCGACCTGACGGGCTGTGCGCATCTGTTCGGTGGCGAGGCGGCGTTGATCGCGCAGGTGGAGGCGGATTGCGCGGCGCTGCGCCTGTCGGTGCGGGCGGGGCTGGCGGATACGGGCGGCGCGGCCTGGGCACTGGCGCGCTATGCGGGGCAGGGGGCGGGCAGTACGCGCAATGGCGATGCCATCGACCAGGAAGCGCGGGCGACCCGGTCGCGCGCGGGCAAGCGGCGGCACTGGACCAAGGGCGGCGCAGCGCCTGCGCGCGATGTCACCGGCCGTGCCGCGCCGATTGCCCCGCCGGGGCAGACGCGGGCCGCCATCGGGGGGTTACCCATTGCGGCGTTGCGGTTGGACCCCGCGACGGTGGCCGGGCTGCACCGGTTGGGGCTGCACCGGATCGGTGACCTGCTGGGGCCACCGCGCGCCACGCTGGCCCGGCGTTTCGGGCAAGGGGTGGTACGGCGGCTGGATCAGGCCCTGGGGCTGGAGCCGGAACCGATCGCCCCCGCCCGGCCCGAGACCCATTTCGCGCTGCGCCTCAGCCTGCCGGAGCCCATTGGGCTGGAGGAGGATATTCTGGCGGGGATCGACCGGCTGTTGCCGCCCTTGTGCGACAAGCTGCGGGCCAAGGGCAGGGGCGCGCGGCGGGTGCGGCTGGAACTGATGCTGGCCGAAGGGAGGACGGAGGCGGTGGAAGTGGGGCTGGCGCGTCCGGGGGCAGAGCCCGACCGCATCCGCCCGCTTCTGGCGATGAAACTGGGCGATATCGACCCCGGTTTCGGCATCGACACGCTGCGGCTGGTGGCCTCGGTGACGGAGCCTGTTCACGCGCGGCAGCTGAAGGGCGGGCTGGCTGCCACGGAAGACGCCGCCGCGCGGCAGGGGCGCGATACGGGGCTGGAGGATCTGATGGCCCGGATCGGCGCCCGTGTGGGGCTGGAGGCGATCACGCGCCAGCACCCGGCCGAAAGCCATATCCCGGAAAAGACCGCGATCACGCTGGCCGCCGCGTGGTCGGACCCGGCGAAGGACTGGCCGCGTTGCCCCCGGCCCCGCCCGCTGACGCTGTTCCGCCCCGAACCTGTGCAGGCCGAGGACCGGCCCGACCTGCCCGCGCGGTTCCGCTGGCGGGGGCGGAATTTCGCGACGCTAGGCGGAATGGGGCCGGAGCGGATCGCGCCGGAATGGTGGCTGGACGATCCCAACTGGCGCAGCGGCGTGCGTGATTATTGGCGGGTGGAAACCGAAACCGGGGAACGGCTGTGGCTCTTCTACGCCCATGGCGGCGTGGTGTCGGGCGGCTGGTTCTGCCAGGGGGATTTCGGGTAGGCGGTTAGTCGGACCAGCCCACATCCTGCCCCGCGCCTGCCTCGACCGCGCGCAAGTACGCAAGCCGGGAAATGGCGAAATCTCCGATGGCGATACCCCGGAAGACGAAGGCGCGGCGGGCGTCGTCGGCAAACTCCCCCGGCCCGGTGGTCAGCAGGGTCTTGAGATCGCCCTTGACCAGCGAGGGATCGACCAGCTTTTTCGGGCTTGCCTCCTCCTGCACCAGATCATCGACGAAAAGCGGCCCGAAGGCGGTCATGCTGTCCTGCTGCCAGGGCAGGGCAAGGTCGGTGATGGTGGCGAAGGCGCCGGGCTTGGGCCACTCGGCGTTCAGGAAGGGCTCGATTTCATAATTCAGGGTGACGGAGGTCACGATCAGGTCAGCGCCCTCGATGGCGGCGCGGGGGTCGTCGAACACCTCGGCAGACAGGCCCAGGCCCGTCGCCATATCGCAAAGCTTGTCGATATTCGCCTGCCCGCGCCCATAAGCCCGGATCGAAGACAGCGGGAAGAGGTCGTTGAAGATCGCCAGATGACTGCGCGCCTGCACCCCGCAGCCGATGAAGGCGATACTTTGCGAGGCCGGGTTGGCCAGCCTGCGCGCTGCGACGGCGGAAAGGCCCGCGGTGCGCACCCCGGTGATCCAGCCCGCCTCCGCCAATGCCCGCATCTGCCCGGTTTCGCTGTCCTGGATCAGGATCGCGCCGTCGATGCCGGGGCGGCCCCGGTCGGGGTTGCGGGGACTGACCATGACCGATTTCACGATGGTCAGATCCGGATCATCGGAGGTTGACAGCGTCGTCATCATGTAGCGCCCGCCTTCGGGCACCACGGCGGATTTGGGCGCGGTCAGGATCTGGCCCGCCGCGTCCTGAAGGATGGCGGCCTCGATCGCGTCGACAATCTCGGTACCCGAAATGCCGAGCCCCTGCAGCACGTCATCCGACAGCAGCAGAAACCTGTCCGAATTGCCTGTCATCGACCTTCTCCCCTCGTTCGCCGTTTGCTGGACGATAGGGGGAATCGGACGAGGGCGAAAGGGCGTTACCGGAACAGCAGCACCGGGACCTTGCAGGCGCGGATCATCTCGGTCGTGGTCGATCCGATGAACAGGTTACGGATGCGGCTGTGCCCATAGGCGCCCATGATCAGCAGGTCGAAATCATGCGCTTCGGCGCGGTCCGCGATCAGGGTTTCGGGCTGGCCCGGCACGATTTCCGAGGTCACGGAATAGCCCGCGCCTTTCAAGAGCGCCGCCGCGCCTTCGATGGCGCGTTTGGCTTCCGTGGTCTCGGACCCGACCGTCAGCAGGTGGATGGAGAGGCCTGCGAACAGCTCTGACCTTGCGATATGGTCCACCGCTTTCAGCGCCGATTGGCCGCCGTCGAAGGCGACCAGCAGCTTCTTGACCGGCTGGAAGGCACGCGAGGCGACAAGAACGGGTTTGGTCGAAGACCGCACCGCGCGTTCCAGGTTGCTGCCCAGATGCATCGACGCGAAATCGGCGGCCTCGCCGCGTTTGCCGACGATAACCAGATCGGCATCCGCCTCGGCTTCGCGCAGGGTTTCGACCAGATCGCCGATCCGCAACCGGCCCGTGACCTCGACGCCCTCGGCGCCGATCCGTTCGGACGCGTCCTCGATGATCGCCTGTCCGCGCTTGCGCGCCAGCTTGGACCGCTGCGCATCCAGATCGGCCAGTTCATTCAGAAGCGCGGTGCGTGCGCCAAGGCCGATATTGCCGGACAGATTGCGGGGATCGGCGCTTTCATCCCTGCGGCCCAGGATATGGATGACCTCCACCGGCCATCCCTTGCCCTTGGCCACCCAGGCCGCGTGATCGCAGACGCTTTCGGAATAGATGGAGCCATCCACCAATGCGATGATCTTGCTCATGCGGGGTCTCCTCAGTGGCTCATCAGGCGGTCCATCGCGCCCGGTTTGTCATGTTCGGCCAGCCGGTCCACGATGGTGGAAGACGCCTCGTTCATGCCCCTCAGCTCGACCTCGGCCCCATCCCTGCGGAATTTGAGCACGGCCATGTCCAGCGCCGCAACCGAAGAAATGTCCCAGATATGCGCGCGGGTGACGTCGATCACGACATTTTCCAGCACCTCACCATAGTCGAAAGCGGCGGCAAACTGGTCCGCCGAGGCAAAGAACAGCTGCCCGTGGATGTGATAGGTGCGGGTCTTGCCATCCTCCGACAGCTCGGACGTGACGGCGAAAAGCTGCGCGATCTTGCCCGCGAAGAAGATGCCCGACAGCAGCACGCCGGTCAGAACGCCGATGGCGAGGTTGTGGGTGTAGATCGTGACCACAACGGTCGCCAGCATCACGATGGAGGAGGAGCGCGGATGGGTGCGCAGATCCTTGATCGAGGACCAGCTAAACGTCCCAATCGAGACCATGATCATGATCGCCACTAGCGCCGCCATCGGGATGACCGACACGATGAAATCGAAAGGCACCACCAGCAGCAGCAGAACAACACCCGCCACGAAACACGACAGCCGCCCGCGCCCGCCGGATTTCACGTTGATCATCGACTGGCCGATCATCGCGCAACCGGCCATGCCGCCGATGAACCCGGTGCAGAAATTGGCCACGCCCTGGCCGATGCATTCCTGGTTCTTGTCCGACGTGGTGTCGGTCAGGTCATCGACGATCTGCGCGGTCATCAGGCTTTCCAGCAGGCCCACGGCAGCGACAGCGGCCGAATAGGGCAGGATGATCATCAGGGTTTCCAGGTTCAGCGGGATGTCGGGCAGCAGGAAGACCGGGAAGGTATCCGGCAACTCGCCCATATCGCCCACGGTTCGCAGGTCCATCCCGAAGGTCAGGGCCACGGCAGTCAGCGCGATGATGCAGACCAGCGGCGAGGGGATCGCGGTGGTGACATAGGGGAAGAGGTAGATAATGGCGAGCCCGGCAGCGACCATCACATAGGTCATCCACGGCACGCCCATAAGTTCCGGCAGTTGCGCCATGAAAATCAGGATCGCCAGCGCATTGACGAAGCCGGTCATGACGGACCGCGAGACGAACCGCATGACGCTGCCCAGTTTCAGCATCCCGGCCCCGACCTGCAAAACGCCCGCCAGGATCGTCGCGGCCAGCAGGTACTCAAGCCCGTGATCGCGCACCAAGGTCACCATCAGAACGGCGGTCGCGGCGGTGGCGGCCGAGATCATGCCGGGCCGCCCGCCCGCGATGGCGGTGATCACGGCGATGGAGAACGAGGCATAAAGCCCGATCTTGGGGTCGACGCCCGCGATGATCGAAAAGGCGATGGCCTCGGGGATCAGCGCCAGCGCCACGACAAGGCCGGAAAGCAGGTCGGCACGGATGTTGCCAAGCCATTCGGCCCGCATCCGGGGAAGGAAGTCCGGGGACATGAGGGGAAGTCTCCGTCAGGAATTGTTCGCGTTTGATCGCGGCCATACCTGTCATGGCCCCGGATGGCCACCCGTTTCCCGCCGCAATGCGGCGAAAACCGGTTATGCGCTGCGGAAAAGGGCTATCCAGTGCGGTCGGTGCTGAACAGGTAGACGACGCAGCCAAGCAGGATCATCAGGCCAAAGAGGCCGAAAAGCTGGCTATAGGCCTCTGCCGGGGTCGCCCCGACAGACAGGCGCGCAAAGACCGGGCCGCTGGCAAACTGCATGATCCCCACCCCGCCAATGCCGAATAGGTTCAGCAGCGTCACGCCCCGGCCCACCAGATGCGGCGGCACGAAGCTGCGACCATGGGCGATGATGACGGGGAAGGTCGCTCCGAAGAATCCCACGGCGGCCATGACGGCGATGGACCGGATCTCGGACCCGTCGGGCCAGGCCCAAAGCGCGAGGCACGAGAGGCCGGACACCAGATTGCCGGCAAAGATCACCCATTTGCGGGTGCCGAACACGCGGTCGAGCGGCCCGTAGAAGAAGTTGCCCGCGATCATGGCAAAGCCCATGACCAGCGACGCGGTGCCGATCCGCCCGATCTCGGCCTGATAGACATCCTCCAGGTAGGGCGCGATCCACAGGCCCCTTATGCCCGCCGCAGGGGCATAGTTCACGAACATGATCGCCAGGATGAACCACAGGGCCGGGATCTTCAGCAGGTCGAGCAGCGATCCTTTCTGGCTGTGATCGGCCTTGGCGGGGTTATGGACAAATACCGCCAGCGCCGCCGCGATCATCAGCGTGACGGCGGCCATGCCCCACATGGTTTCGCGCCAGCCTAGGGATTCCACCGCCCAGGCCAGCGGCAGGGCCGCGCCGATATTGCCAAGCGACCCGGTGCCCAGGATGACGCCCGCGAAGGTGGCGAAGACGGCGGCGGGGTAATCGCGCGCGAGGATGTAGTAGCTCGCCATCAGAACCGGCGAACAGCCCACCCCGATCAGCATCATCGCCACCGCGACCCAACCCGGCCCCTGTGCCGTCGCCATGATCGCCGCGCCACCCGCGCCGCCAAGCGCCAGCAACACCGACGAAGTCAGCCGTGGCCCGATATGGTCCAGCGCCCATCCCACGGGAATTTGCATCGCGGCAAAGGTCACGAACCACAGGCCCGAGGCCATGGCGAGATCTTCTGCGCCCGCGCCGATTTCGACCCCAAGAACCGGGGACAGCACCGCCAGGAAAGCGCGGTAGAACTGGCTAAGCACATAGGCCAGCACCAGGAAGATCATGCCGGGGGTCACGCTTTCCTCCCTCTCGAAAGCTGGCTCACCCTGCACCGAAGCTTAACAGGTGCACAAGCGGGAACGTTTTCCGAGTAATTTGCTTGGGAATTGCTTGACTCGTTTCATGGGCGTGATATGTCCGCGCTTATCCGAGTGAAATACTCGGTTTATTGATCAAGGACGGACAAGGACTGACAGAATGACCCGACCGATTTCCACCCTTCTCGCCGCCAGCATCCTTGCCAGCACCGCAACCATGGCCACCGCGCAGGAACTCAATATCTATTCGTCTCGCCACTATGACACAGACGAGGCGCTCTATTCCGGCTTCGAAGAGGCGACGGGCATCACCATCAACCGCATCGAGGGCGACGCGGATGAGCTGATGGCGCGCATGCAGGCCGAGGGCCGCAACTCCCCCGCCGATATCTTCATCACCGTTGACGTGTCCCGCCTGAACCGCGCCGTCGACGCCGGGCTGCTGCAGCCGGTCGACAGCGATGTATTGGAAGCGCGCATCCCTGCGAACCTGCAAGACGCCGAAAACCGCTGGTTCGGCTTCTCGCAGCGCTCGCGGATCCTCTTCTACAACACCGACCTGGTGGACACGCCCCCCGCAACCTATGCCGATCTGGCCGATCCTGCCTATGAAGGGCTGGTCTGCATCCGGTCCTCGACCAACACCTACAACCAGACCCTGCTGGCCTCGATCATCGCCCATGAGGGCGAAGACGCCGCCCGTGACTGGGCCGAGGGCGTGGTGCGCAACTTTGCCCGCTCGCCGCAGGGCGGCGACACCGACCAGATCCGCGGCGTCGCTTCGGGTGAATGCGGTGTGGCCGTGTCGAATACCTACTACTATGTCCGGTCCCTGCGTGATCAGGTTGATGGCGTCACCGAGCATCTGGATGTGATCGGCTATGTCTTCCCCGATCAGGATGGCAATGGCGCGCATATGAACGTATCGGGTGCCGGAGTGGCCGTGCATTCCCCGAACCGGGAGGCTGCCGTCGCCTTCCTCGAATATCTCGCTTCCGATTCGGCGCAGGTCTATTTCTCTTCCGGGAACAACGAATACCCTGCGGTCGAAGGCGTCGAGATGGTCGAAGAACTGGCCGGTCTGGGGGAATTCGTCGCCGATGATGTCGATCTGTCGGATGTGGCGGCCAACCTTGGCACGGCGCAGCGCATCTTCAATCAGGTCGGCTGGCCGTAAGGTCATCACGCATCAACAGAACCAAGGGGCGTCCCGGTTGGGCGCCCCTTTTGCGTCGCACCAAGAAGAATTTTCGAGAAAATTCTTCCGTGTCAGAAAATTCTTCCTTCAAGAATTTTGAGGCCCTGAAAAATCTTCCGGAAGATTTTTCCTGTCACTCGGCGATCTGCGGATCGGGGATGAATTCCGCTTCCGTCCGGTCCTCGCGCCCCAGACCCCAACACAGGATCATCACCGGCAACAGCCCAACCAGGCCGATCACCAGGCTCGGCACCGCCGCTTCTGCCAGCCGCTCATCCGCCGCCAGCCGGTGCGCCTGAACCGCCAGCGTGTCATAGTTGAAGGGCCGCATGATCAGGGTCGCGGGCAGTTCCTTCATCACATCGACGAAGACGATCAGCAGGGCGGTCAGCAGGCTTGGCCGCAGGATCGGCAGGTGAACGCCCCTCAGCATGGTCGAGGGTGAGCGGCCAAGTGTCCGCGCCACGGCGTCGATATTGGGGTTGATGGTAGACAGGCCCGCGTCATAGGCCGACAGGGCAGCGGCCATGAAGCGCACCATGTAGGCCATGACCAGCAGCCAGATCGACCCGGTGATCAAAAGGCCGGTCGAGATGTCGAAGGTCTCGCGCATCCAGGCATCCAGCGCGTTGTCGAACCCTGCAAAGGGCACGATCAGGCCAACGGCGATCACACCGCCGGGCACCGCATAGCCGAGACCCGCGATGCCGATCGCGGTCTTGTTGGCCCGGTTGGGATGCAGCCGTGCGTTGAAGCCCAGAAAGACCGCAGCCGTTACGGTGAAAAGCGCCGCGACCGAGGCCAGCGTCAGCGAGTTCTGCAGGAAGCCCAGATACCGGTCGCCCAGAATGATGCCGAAACTGTCATGCCCCATCCAGACCAGCAGTCCGGCTGGCAGCAGGAACCCTAGAACCACCGGCAGCGCACAAAAGATCACCGCCAGCGCCGCGCGTCCGCCACGCAGCACGGGCGGGTCCAGCACCTCGAACCGGCGCCCCGCGCCATGATGGCGCTGGCTTGCGCGTTGCCGCCGTTCCAGCGCCGCCAGAACCAGGGCTGCCATAAGCAGGCAAAGCGCCAGTTGCGCGGCAGCCCCCCGGTCAGCGAAGGAGAACCAGCTTTGATAGATGCCGGTCGCAAAGGTCTGCACGTTAAAATAGCTGACGGTGCCGAAATCCGCGATGGTTTCCATGATCGCCAATAGAACGCCGCCCGCGATGGCGGGCCGGGCAATGGGCAGGCTGACACGGAAGAACGCGCTCCACGGGCCGCGACCCAGGGTGCGGGCGGCCAGATAGGCCGTTGCGCTTTGCTGCAAAAACGCTGCGCGGGCCAGCAGGTAGACGTATGGATAGAGCACCAGCGTCAGCATCATCGCTGCACCCGGCAGAGACCGGATTTCCGGAAACCAGTAATCGCGCGGGCCCCAGCCCGTCAGGTCGCGCAAGGTGGTCTGTACCCATCCGGGATGGTCGAGGAAATCCGTGTAGGCATATGCCAGCACATAGGCCGGGAAGGCCAGCGGCAGGGCCAGCGCAATCTCCAGCACGCGGCGGCCGGGAAAGCGCGTCATGGTCACCAGCCATGCCGTGCCCGTCCCGATGACAGCGGTTCCGGTGGCCACGATCAGCACCATGGTCAGGGTCGCGCGGGTGTATCGGGGCAGCACGGTCTGCGCGAGATCGGTGACCGTTTCCAGCCCGCCCGTCAGCGCCGCCAATGTCACCGCGCCAATCGGCAGCAGGCACAACCCGGCAGCAAGCCAGGCCAGGACAGCCATCCAGTGACCGGAGTTATGGCGGCGGAGTTTCATACTGCTGCATCTAGGCCAAGGGGTAGGAAAGGCACAAGCACGCCTTAGCGTTTCGCCCCGTGGCGGGCGAAGAATTCGGCGATTTCCGCCTCGCTCGGGGCCTCACCCGTGAAAACCTCTACATAGGGCGGCATCCGGTCCAGCCGGTCCGGCACCGATTCCCCCAACCGCATGGTGTAATAGCCCACCTGTGTGAAGATCATCGTGTTGGCCCGTGTCGCGGCCATGGCGGGGCTTTGCCCATGGCGTTCCAGCATCGCGCGCATGGCGGCCAGTCTGGCGCTGTCAGCGGCTTTCACCCGCGCCATCAGCGCCTCGTCATTCTGGGCCCAATTGCGGATCGCCAGGTCGAAACGGGAATCGAACAAGTCCTCGTCGATCCAGCAGTCAAACAGGTTGAAGACAGCGGCGCAGATCGACCCGGCAGGGGCATTGCAGCGTGCCACCAGATTGCCGGTGTTCTTCGCCTCCCACCGGTCGATGATCGCCTCCAGCAGCGCGTCCCGGTCCTGGAAGTGCCAGTAGAAACTGGTCCGCGACAGCCCAAGCGCCTTGGCCAGGGGCATCACCTTCACCACCTCGACTCCGCCATCGATCAGCAGCTGATAGCCTGCGTCGATCCAAAGATCGGCAGAGCCGCGCCAGCCATGGGACTTGTCGGGTTTCTGGATTGCCATGCGCCAGCGGTAGCATGCCACCCCGCCCCCCGGCAATCAACTTGACAGGTATGTCGATTCCCCCGAACCATCGTCCCGATCACCCGCGAGAGGCCGGACATGAGCAACGATCCCCTGCTGCAACCCTACCAGCTGAAACACCTGACCCTGCGCAACCGGATCATGACCACCGCGCATGAACCGGCTTACCCGGAGGATGGCATGCCCAAGGACCGCTACCGCGCCTATCACGTGGAACGGGCGAAGGGCGGTGTGGCATTGGCGCTGACGGCGGGCTCGGCCGTGGTGTCGCGCGATTCCCCGCCCGCCTTCAACAACGTGCTGGCCTATCGCGATGAGGTGGTGCCGTGGATCAGACGGCTGACCGACGGGCTGCACGAACATGGCTGCGCGGCGATGATTCAGCTGACGCATCTGGGCCGCCGGACAGGGTGGAGCAAGGGCGACTGGCTGCCCTCCATCGGCCCCACCGACGACCGAGAACCGGCGCATCGCTTCTTTCCCAAGATGATGGAGGATTGGGACATCGCCCGCGTGATCCGCGATTACGGCGACGCGGCGGAACGGATGCAGGCGGGCGGCATGGACGGGATCGAGCTGATCGCCCATGGCCATCTGCAGGATCAGTTCTGGTCGCCCCTGACCAACCGGATGGAGGGGCCATATGGGGCGGACAGCCTGCGCTCGCGCCTCCAGATCACGCTGGATATTCTAACCGAAGTGCGCGCGCGGGTGGGCAATGACTTCATCGTCGGCATCCGCCTTGGCGCGGATGAGGCGGAGCCGGGCGGGATCACCCCGGAAGAGGGGCTGGAGATCGCCAAACTGCTGCGCGACACGGGCCAGGTCGATTTCTTCAACGTGAACCGGGGCCGCATCCACACCGATCCGGCAATGACCGACATGATCCCCATTCAGGGCATGCGCTCCGCCCCGCATCTGGACCTTGCCGGGTCGATCCGCGCTGAAACCGGCATGCCCACCTTCCACGCCGCGCGCATCCCCGATGTGGCGACGGCGCGCCACGCGGTATCCGCCGGCCTTCTCGACATGGTCGGCATGACCCGCGCCCACATGGCCGATCCGCATATCGTGAAGAAGATCATGGAGGGGCGCGAGGATGACATCCGCCCCTGCGTCGGCGCCACCTATTGCCTCGACCGTATCTATGGTGGGGGAGAGGCGCTCTGCATCCACAACCCGGCCACGGGGCGCGAACTGACCATGCCGCAGGTGATTTCCCCCGCTGGCGAACGCAAACGGGTGGTCATCGCCGGGGCCGGTCCCGCCGGGCTGGAGGCCGCTCGCGTCGCTGCTGAACGCGGCCACCGCGTGACGGTGTTCGAGGCCGCCGACCGGCCCGGCGGGCAGGTGCTGCTGACCGCGCAGAACCCCCGCAAGCGCGAGATGATCGGCATCATCGACTGGCGCATGGCCCAATGCGCCGCCCGCGACGTGGAGTTCCGGTTCAACACATGGGCCGAGGCCGGGGACATCCGCGCGGAAAGCCCCGATATCGTCGTGGTTGCCACCGGCGGCCTGCCCTCCACCGCGCTGCATGAACAGCGGGGCGAAAGCGACCTTGTGGTCAGCGCATGGGATCTGATTTCCGGCGATGTGCGCCCGGCGGACAATGTGCTGATCTATGACGAGGCGGGCGATCACCCGGCCCTGATGGCGGCAGAGGTCGCGGCGAACGCCGGATCGACCGTGGAAATCATGACCCCCGATCGCAGCTTCGCGCCAGAGATCATGGGTATGAACCTCGTCCCCTACATGCGCGCGTTGCAGAATAAGAAGACCACCTTCACCGTCACCCGCCGCCTGCTTGGCGTGCGGCGGGATGGCAATGCCTTGGTGGCCACCATCGGCACCGACTACAGCGGCCACAGCCATGAACAACGCTACGATCAGATCGTGGTGAACTACGGCACGCGGCCCTTGGCCGATCTCTATTTCGACCTCAAGGAAGACTCCGTGAACCGGGGCGAGTTGGATCAGGATGCCTTCCTCAACGGTCGCCCGCAGGCGATCTGCACGAACCCCGAGGGCGCCTTCCAGCTTTTCCGCATCGGCGATGCGGTTTCCTCCCGCAACACCCACGCGGCGATCTATGATGCGTTGCGGCTGATGAAGGATCTCTGACATGCGCCTTGGATTTATTGGAACCGGCACCATCGCCAGCGCGGTGGTCGAGGGCATCGCAGGCGACGGCCACCAGATCACCGTCTCGGAACGCAGCCGCTCAAGGTCCGCCGATCTGGCCGCCCGCTTTGGCGTTTCGGTTGCGGACAACCAGGGCGTGGTCGATGCCAGCGACGTTCTGTTCCTTGGGCTGCTGCCGGATCAGGCCGCCACCGTGCTGCCGACGCTGCGCTTTCACGCCGGTCAAAGGGTGATTTCCTTCATCGCGGGCGTTTCGCTGGAAACACTTGCGCCACTGCTTGCCCCCGCCACGCCGGTTGCCCTGATGCTGCCCTTTCCCGGCATCTCCAAGGGGGGCTCTCCCATCATTTCCTTGGGGAAGACCGATCTGATCGACACGCTCTTCACGCCCGCAAACAGTGTCTATTCCGTCGAAAACGACGCGGAAATGATGGCCTACCTGGCGGCGCAGGCGGTGCTGTCGCCCGCCGTCAAAATGGTTGCCGATGCCGCACAGTGGATCGCACCAAAGGTCAGCGACCCCGCTCTGGCTGAGGATTTCCTGCGCGTGCTGGTCGGGTCCAACCTGATGTCAAACGACCTTGCGCCGCTGTTGCAGGCACTCAGTTCCCCCGGCGGCTATAATGCCCGGCTGCGCGAACATATGGATGCCGAACAGATGCCCGCAGCCCTGAGGCGCGGGCTGGAGAAGTTGGCTGAATCGGGCAAGTGACGTGACGCCCAACCTCACGAACCGTCGCATTTTCATTGAAACCGGTCGCAATTTTCCGCCGGAAGCCCCCTGCGCCGGGTCAATTTGGCGGTAACGGGTTCTGGCCGCCCGATCCGGCCAGCATTTCAAAGGGAAAGCAAAGATGCCAACGGCGCGCCAGGCCGATTTCGTCATCATAGGCTCCGGCTCGGCCGGGTCTGCCATGGCCTACCGCCTGTCCGAGGACGGCAAGCATACGGTGCTGGTGCTGGAATTCGGCGGGTCGGACAAGGGCCCCTTCATCCAGATGCCCGCCGCGCTGTCCTACCCAATGAACATGGCGATGTATGACTGGGGTTTCAAAACAGCGCCCGAGCCGCATCTAGGGGGCCGCAGCCTCGTCTGCCCTCGCGGCAAGGTCATCGGCGGGTCCTCCTCGATCAACGGCATGGTCTATGTGCGCGGCCATGCGCGCGACTATGACCACTGGAACGACAGCGGCGCGACCGGATGGGCCTATGCCGATGTGCTGCCCTATTTCCTGCGTATGGAAAACTGGCACGATGGCGGCCATGGCGGCGACCCCACCTGGCGCGGCACCAGCGGCCCCCTGCATGTCACGCGCGGCCCCCGCACCAACCCGCTCTTCCAGGCTTTCGTCGAGGCCGGGCGGCAGGCGGGGTACGAGCTGACCGACGACTATAATGGCGAAAAACAGGAAGGCTTCGGCCCGATGGAACAGACCGTCTGGCAGGGCCAGCGCTGGTCGGCGGCCAATGCCTATCTGAAACCCGCGCTGAAGCGGCCCAACTGCAACCTGATGCGCTGCTACGTGCGCCGGGTGATCATCGAGGATGGCCGCGCGACCGGGGTCGAGATCGACCGAAATGGCAAGATCGAGGTGGTGAAGGCCAATCGAGAGGTCATCGTCGCGGCCTCCGCCATCAACTCGCCCAAGATCCTGATGCTGTCCGGGATCGGCCCCGCCGCGCATCTGGCCGAGCACGGGATCGAGGTCATCGCCGATCGTCCCGGCGTCGGCCAGAACCTGCAGGACCACCTGGAGCTTTACATCCAGCAGGCCTGTACCCAGCCCATCACGCTCTATAAATACTGGAACCTGATCAGCAAGGGCGTCATCGGAACTCAGTGGCTGGCGACGCATACCGGCCTTGGCGCCTCGAACCAGTTCGAAAGCGCCGCCTTCCTGCGGTCCCGCCCCGGCGTCGATTATCCCGATATCCAGTATCACTTCCTGCCCATGGCCGTGCGCTATGACGGCACCGCCCCGTCAGAGGGCCACGGCTTCCAGGCCCATGTCGGCCCGATGCGCTCGAAATCGCGCGGCGCGATCACGCTCACATCGAGCGATCCGAACGACGCACCCAACATCTTCTTCAACTACATGTCCCATCCCGACGACTGGACAGACTTCCGCCACTGCATCCGTCTGACCCGCGAGATCTTTGCGCAGCCCGCCTTTGATGACTATCGCGGCAAGGAGATTCAGCCGGGCAGCCACGTGCAGACCGATGAGGAGCTTGACGAGTTCATCCGAGAAGAAGCCGAAAGCGCCTACCACCCCTGCGGTACCTGCAAGATGGGCGCGGCAGACGATCCCCTGTCCGTGGTCGATCCGCAAGCCCGCGTGATCGGCGTGGATGGCCTGCGCGTCGCCGACAGTTCGATCTTTCCGCGCATCACCAATGGCAACCTCAATGGTCCCTCGATCATGACGGGTGAAAAGGCGGCCGACCACATTCTCGGCAAGGGTATGTTGCCTCGTTCCAACCGCGAGCCTTGGATTCACCCTGACTGGCAGACCACCGTCAAGGCCGCCGACCGGCGACCCTGAGCCTGCTTCATCTTGGCAAAAATACCTCCGCCGGAGGCGTCCCGACATTGCCACCCTCGGTTCCGCCCGGCCCTTCGCATGACCCTCTCGACATGTCCGTGGCAACGCGGACCGACGAGGCCTCCCGCGTAAGCGGGGGGTTGAGGAGGGCCGCTCCCCGGTCGACGCCGGCAGGCGGCGAAACCGACCTCCTGTCTGCACGGGGGGTGTACAGCGGGTGTACGGGGGGTGTACGGGCGGTGACGGGCATTCTGCCTGATAGATTTCCCCTGACCTTCGCCCCGCAGATAGGCTAATCCTCTCCCCATGACCCGCCCCGATCCCGATCTGATCCGCCAAACCGCCGCCCGTGTCCTGCGCATAGAGGCCGAGGCCGTGGCCCGCATGGCCGAGGCTCTGCCCGCCGATTTCGAGGCCGCGGTCGAGGCGATCCTCACCGTCAAGGGCCGCGTGATCCTGTCCGGCATGGGCAAATCCGGCCATATCGCCCGCAAGATCAGCGCCACCCTCGCCTCCACCGGCACGCCCTCCTATTTCGTGCATCCGGCCGAGGCGAGCCATGGCGATCTTGGCATGATCACGCCAGAGGATCTCTGCATCCTGATCTCGAATTCCGGGGAAACCTCGGAACTGGGCGACATCGTCGCCCATGTCGCGCGGTTCGCGATCCCGATGATCGGGATATCAAGGAACCCCGACAGCACGCTGATGAAAGCCGCTGATCTGCGGCTGATTTTGCCAAATGAACCAGAGGCTTGCATTATCGGCATGGCGCCCACCACCTCGACCACGCTGACCCTTGCGCTTGGTGATGCGCTGGCCGTGGCGGTTATGGAACGACGCGGGTTCGTGGCGGAAAACTTCCGCACCTTCCACCCCGGCGGCAAGCTCGGCGCGCAGCTGGCGACGGCGGCACAGCTGATGCATTCGGGCGCGGCCCTGCCTCTGGTTCCCGCCGATATGCCCATGCCAGACGTGCTGCTGGTGATGACCGAAAAGGGCTTCGGCATCGCGGGCGTGACCGAGGGCGGCAGGCTGACCGGGGTCGTCACCGACGGCGACTTGCGGCGCAACATGGAGGGGCTGATGGGCAAGACCGCCGGTCAGGTCGCCACGCAGAATCCCCGCGTCATCGCCCCCGATACATTGGCAGCCGAGGCCGTGGGCCTCATGTCCGGCCGCATCACCGCGCTGTTCGTGCTGGACGAAACCGGCACGCCCCTCGGCCTTCTGCACATCCACGACTGCCTACGCGCCGGAGTTCTCTGACGTCAGATCGTATAGCCGATCAGGAACCGCCCGAGCAGCGGCTGGCTGGCCGCGCCGAGGGACCGCGCATCGGCGCCGACGGTGCCTGTCTCGACAACGGGCCGTTCCAACCCGGTGAAATCGAGCCCGTCAAAGCGTGCCCGCACTTCGCGAACAAGCGCGTTTCGCAGGTTCTCCGGCATCCATCCGTCGATCTTGATCGCCTCGAAATCAATCACCGACATGGCGGAATGGGCAGCACGTGCGATGGCATTCGCAGCCTCTGCCGTCCATTCGTTCAGCAAGGTCTCGGGCATGTCCCACCCCTCGGGGCTGTCCCACAGCATTCCGCTATCCAACCCTGCCTCGGTCAACCGGCGTTCCAGCACCACCAGCGACGCCAGATCCATCAGCTGCCGGGTCTGCCCGCCCAGGTCCACCACCGGCATCGGGCCGATCGCCCCGGCATTGCCCGTCGGACCGGTGAACAGCGTGCCATTGAGAACCACCCCGCCGCCGATGAAGAAGCCTATGAAGACATGGAGGAAATTCGCGGGCTGTTCACCGGTGCCGAAGACCAGTTCTGCACTACAGGCAGATGTGGCGTCGTTCTGCAGATAGACCTGCATGTCCAGCGTGCCCGACAGTTCCCCCAGCAGATCACGGCTCTGCCAGGCGGCCATCTTGCCCGGCTCCACGCCGATCATGCGGGCCCAGTCCCACAACTGGAACGGAATTGCGATACCGAGTCCTGCAATGCGCGGGCGCCGGTCGGCGGGCAGGGAAAGCCGAAGCTCGTCCACGGCGTCCAGCGAGAATGCCAGAACGTCACTGAAATCGGGATAGGCATAGATCTGTTTTCGCCGCGCGATGATCTGGCCCAGAAAATCCGTCAGGATCATCTCTGCCGACCTGCGACCGACCTTTAGGCCAAGGAAATAGGCCCCTTCAGGGTTTAGCCGCATCGGCACCGAGGGCTGGCCGACCTTGCCGCGCATCGGTTCCCCCTTCAGCAACAGCCCCTCGTCTTCGAGGCTGCGCATGATCACCGATACGGTCTGCGCCGACAGCCCGGTCAGCCGCGCAATCTCTGCCTTGGCCAACGCGCCGTGGCGGCGGATCAGGGTCAGCACAAGGCGTTCGTTCTGCGCCCGCATGCCGGTCTGGTTCGTGCCGCGCGTTTCCTTGGTGGCAACGGCCTGCGCCGGTTTTTCAGTGGTATCGGTCATGGTGGTCTCCCCACTGGGATATTGTGAGGCGCAAGGCAAGACGTCAATAATTAAATAAGAGTGATTTATTTATTGACAGCGGACCGGGAGTCGAGGCATTCAAGATGTCATGGGGCGATGAGGCGCCCTTCTTTGATACTTTCTGGGAGGAAGACATGACCAAGACCTTCAAGGCCCTTATGATGGGTGGCGCGGCCGCTCTGGCGATGACCGGGGCCGCCCATGCGGATGCGCATGGCGACGCGATCACCGCCTGCCTGATCACCAAGACCGACACCAACCCCTTCTTCGTGAAGATGCGTGAAGGTGCGACCGAGGCCGCCGAGGCCGCAGGCATCAACCTGCAAACCTACGCTGGCGCCATCGATGGCGACGTTGAAAGCCAGGTGGCAGCGGTTGAAACCTGCATTGCCGCCGGGGCATCCGGTATCCTGATCACGCCGTCCGATTCCCGCGCCCTTGCGCCGGTCATCGGTCAGGCGCGCGAAGCCGGCCTGCTGGTCATCGCGCTCGACACCCCGTTCGAGCCTGCGGATACCGCAGACGCTACCTTCGCGACCGACAACTTCGAAGCCGGCCGCCTGATCGGGGCCTGGGCCGCTGCAACGCTTGGCGACGCTGCCGCAGATGCCCGCATCGGCCTGCTGGACCTGAACCCCTCGGAAGTGTCGGTCGACTACCTGCGCGATCAGGGCTTCCTGACCGGTTTCGGCATCGACGTGATGGACCCGACCGACATCGGCGACGAAACCGATGAACGGATCGTCGGCAACGATGTCACCAACGGCAACGAAGAAGGCGGCCGCACCGCGATGGAGAACCTGCTCCAGATCGATCCGTCAATCAACGTGGTCTACACCATCAACGAACCTGCCGCCGCCGGTGCCTATGCCGCGCTGCAGGCTTTCGGTCTTCAGGACCAGGCGCTGATCGTGTCGGTTGACGGCGGCTGTGCCGGTGTCCGGGACGTGGCCGCCGGTGTCATCGGCGCGACCTCCATGCAGTTCCCGCTGCGCATGGCGTCGCTCGGGATCGAGGCGATTGCCCAGTATGCCGAAGACGGCAGCCTGCCCGAGAACTCCGAAGGGCTCGACTTCTTCAACACCGGCGTGATGCTGGTGACGGACAGCCCGGTAGAGGGCATCGAGTCGATCACCTCGGAAGAAGCGCTGGAACTTTGCTGGGGCTGATCCCTGCAACTCTCCCGGGGCGGCCGCTTGTGCCGCCCCACCCCCTACACCCCAAAATCATTGCCGCATCCCCGCCTGACCTGCATGGTACAGGCCGGTGCGGATATGGTCGGAGAGGATGACATGGCGGATCAAAACTCTACGTCGGACCGGGATTTCGAAAGTGTCCTGACCTCCAGCGATACATCCGTTGCAGAATTCGAAGACAGCCACCGCGGCGTGGTCGGCACGCTACAGCATGTTCTGCACGGAAACCCCACATTGGTGCCTGTGATCGTACTGGTCGTGGCCGTTCTGGCCTTTGGCCTGATCGCGGGCGACCGGTTTTTCACACCCTTCAACCTGACGCTGATCATGCAGCAGGTCTCGATCATCGGGATCCTCGCCGCCGCGCAAAGTCTGGTGATCATCACCGCCGGGATCGACCTGTCGGTCGCGGCCATCATGGTGCTGATGAGCGTGATTTCCGGCAAGCTGGCCGTGGAGCTTGGCGTTCCCGCGCCGCTGGCGTTGCTGATCGGCTTTGCAGGCGGCATCGGGGCCGGATACATGAACGGCTTGCTGATCACCAAGGTCAAACTGCCGCCCTTCATCACCACGCTTGGCACCTGGAACATCTTCTTCGCGCTAAACCTTTGGCTGTCGGGTGCGCAGTCCATTCGTGGTCAGGATATCGACGCCACGGCGCCGCTGCTCAAGTTCTTCGGTCTCAGCTTCACGATCGGTTCGGCCCGCGTCACCTATGGCGTGCTGTTGATGATCGTGATCTTCGTCGTGCTCTGGTACGTGCTGAACAAGACCGCCTGGGGCCGCCACGTCTACATGATCGGGGACGACAAGGAAGCCGCCGAACTGGCCGGTATCCGCACCGACCGCACCCTGCGGCAGGTCTACATGCTGGCGGGCTTCATCTGCGCGCTGGCGGCATGGGCGTCTATCGGGCGTGTGGGCTCGATTTCTCCGCAGAGCTTCTACGAAGGCAACCTTGAAAGCATCACCGCTGTGGTGATCGGGGGCATCTCGCTTTTCGGCGGGCGCGGCTCGATCATGGGGGCGCTTTTCGGCGCGCTCATCGTGGGCGTGTTCCAGTCGGGGCTGCGCTTGGCTGGTGTGGATGTGCTGTGGCAGGTCTTCGCCATCGGCTGGCTTATCATCATCGCGGTCGCGGTCGACCAATGGATCAGAAAGGTTTCGGCATGACGAACCCAATCTTGCAAGCCCGCGGACTGGTCAAACGCTATGGCCGCGTCACCGCCCTCGACAACGCCGATTTCGACTTGATGCCGGGGGAAATCCTCGCGGTGATCGGCGATAACGGGGCCGGGAAATCCTCGCTCATCAAGGCGATTTCAGGTGCTGTGACCCCAGACGAGGGCCGGATCACGCTGGAAGGGCAGGAGGTCAGCTACAGCTCTCCCCTTCAAGCACGCGAGGCCGGGATCGAATGCGTCTACCAGACGCTGGCCCTGTCGCCCGCCTTGTCGATCACCGACAACATGTTCGTGGGACGAGAGCTGAAGAAGCCCGGCTTCATGGGCAAGTACATGGGGATGCTTGACCATAAGGCGATGGAGGATTTCGCCCGCGCGAAACTGTCGGAACTGGGCCTGATGACGATCCAGAACATCAACCAGGCGGTGGAAACCCTCTCGGGCGGTCAGCGTCAGGGGGTGGCGGTGGCTCGCGCGGCGGCCTTCGGGTCCAAGGTCATCATCCTCGACGAACCCACGGCGGCGCTTGGCGTCAAGGAAAGCCGCAAGGTTCTGGAACTGATCCAGGACGTGCGGTCGCGGGGCACGCCGGTGGTTCTGATCAGCCACAACATGCCACATGTGTTCGAGGTGGCCGACCGGATTCACATCCACCGCTTGGGCAAACGCCTGACGGTTGTTGATCCGAAAGAGGTCAGCATGTCGGACGCGGTGGCCCTGATGACAGGAGCAATGCAGCCCGATGCCGTCGCGGCCTGAAGATACTGCCCAAACCACCCTGCCGCATCTGCTTGCACTCAAGGGCTCACGCAAGTTGATCGCGGTCGCGGGGCCGCCGGGATCGGGGAAATCCTCGGTCTCGGCGGCTCTGTGTTCGGAATTGCGGCAGGCCGGGCGATCCGCTGCCGTGGTTCCCATGGACGGGTTTCATCTGGACAATGCCATCCTGATGCAACGCGGATTGCTTGATCGGAAAGGCGCGCCGCCCAGTTTCGACGCGGCGGGCTTCCTGCATCTGGTGCGCCGGATCGCAGCGGGTGAGGACGTGATCTACCCCGTCTTCGACCGGGACCGCGACATCGCCATCGCGGGCGCGGCGCATCTTCCATCCGATACGGAGTTCGTGCTGTTTGAGGGTAACTACCTGCTCTTGAAAGACGCACCGTGGTCCGAGCTCCGACCGCTATGGGCACAGGCCATTGCCATCGACACCCCGCGCGAGGTTCTGGCGCATCGTCTTTTGCAGCGCTGGCTGGATCACGGGTTGCCCGAGGCGCAAGCCGTGGCTCGGCGTGATGCCAACGACATGCCCAATGCGGATCTGGTATTGGCCAACAGCTTGCCCGCCGATCTGACCATTTCCAACTGACCGAAGGACTGAAAACCCATGATCCTCTGCTGTGGCGAAGCCCTGATCGACATGATCCCAAGCCCGACAATTGAAGGGGGTAAAGACGGATTTGTACCCCATTCCGGTGGCGCGGTGTTCAATACCGCCATCGCGCTTGGGCGGCTCGGGGTGCAGACCGGGATGATCACCGGATTGTCGACTGACATGTTCGGACAGCAGCTGGATGAGGCCCTGCGCGCCAGCCACGTGGATACGACCCGCGTTATCCGGTCCGACCGGCCCACGACGCTGGCCTTCGTCAAGCTGACCGATGGACATGCGAGCTATTCCTTTTTCGATGAAAGCTCTGCCGGTCGCATGATCCGGCCCGAGGATTTGCCAAACCTGTCGGACGAGGTCAGCGCGCTGTTCTTTGGCGGCATCAGCCTTGCCGTGGAACCCTGCGCCGACACCTATGCTGCGCTCGCGGAACGCGAAGCTGCGGGACGCGCGGTCATGATGGACCCGAACATCCGTCCCGGTTTCATCAAGGATGTGGATCGCTACCGCGACCGTCTGGCCCGGATGCTGCGGCTGACCGACATCGTCAAGGTGTCCGACGAGGATCTGAACTGGATTTATCCGGGCCCGGAATCGCTGCAAGCCAAGCTGGACAAGCTGCGGGCGACCGGACCCCGGCTCG
>NZ_MNBL01000114.1 GCF_001879695.1 Nioella sediminis | reverse complement strand
AGGGGCAACCGCCTATCTGTCGGACGGGACCGAGGTGACCGTCGCGGCCGAACGTGTGACCGCTGTGGACACGGTCGGCGCCGGTGACACCTTCAATGCCGGGGTTATGGCCAGCCTGTCGGAACAGGGGCTGCTGACCAAGGCGGGCGTGGCCGGGGTAACGGCAGATCAGATGACGCAGGCACTTGCACTCGCCGCGAAAGCCGCCGCCGTTACCGTCAGCCGGGCCGGGGCCAACCCACCGTGGCGCGAAGAACTGTAGCGCCTCTGGCTTGCCGATTGCGTTCAAGGCCGAAAACACGTCATAAATGACGTCTCTGGCGCGAGGTGATCATGGCAAGGCGTTCTACCGTAAAGGATGTGGCCCGCGAGGCCGGTGTCAGCGTATCGACCGTGGACCGGGCGTTGAACGGTCGGATGAAGGTGCGCGAGGAAACGCTGCGCAAGATCGCCGCCGCAGCGCATCGGGTTGGGTATCACGCCCGTGGCCTGATCGAGCACCGGATGGTGCCGGACCGGCCCAAGATGCGGTTTGGCTTCGTGTTGCTGAAACCGTCACAGGCGTTCTACCAGCAATTCGCCAAAGAGATTGAACGAGCCGTCACGGCGCGCATGGATGTCGAGGGGCAGGCCGTTATCCGCTATGCCAAGTCACAGGCACCAGAGGAGTTTGCCAGCCTGATGGAAAGCCTTGGGCGCAGGGTAGACTCTCTGGGCTGCGTTGCCGTGAACCACCAGAGCCTGAACCCCGTGGTCCGTGATCTTCAGGACAAGGGCGTGCCGGTCTTTTCGCTGCTCAACGACTTCGCACAAGGCATCCGGCGCAATTATGTCGGGTCCAACAACGTCAAGATCGGGCGTATGGCGGCCTGGATGATCTCGAAAACCGTCAAGCAACCGGGAAAGCTGGCCCTCTTCGTTGGGGGAAACCGCTGGCATGGACATGACCTGAGAGAGGTCGGGTTCCGGTCCTGCATCCGGGAAAACGCGCCTGCCCTGCCGGTGCTGGATACGCTGGTCAACCTGGAGACGCGAGAACTGACCTATGAGGCAACGCTGGACCTGCTGTCCCGCCACCCAGACCTTCGGGGGCTCTATGTCGCGGGCGGCGGCATGGAGGGTGCAATTGCCGCCTTGCGGGAAATGCGCCAGCCTCATGAGGTTTCTCTCGTGGTTAACGAACTGACCGATGACAGCCGCGCCGCTCTTGCCGACGGCTATGCGGTGATGGCGATTGCAACGCCGCTCGACACGCTTTGTACAGAGCTGATCGAGCTGATGATCAACGCCGTTCATGCCGGGGATGACGGGGTTGTCGGGCAGTATTTCCTGCAACCGCGCATCTATTTGCCCGACATGATTTGATGACGTAAAAACGTCATTTTTGCAGGCGCAGAAAACGTCATTAATGACTAGAAATCGGTGCGTGCGATTGACGGAATCGCCGATCTCCAACAGCTTTCCGCCCGTCAGTCGCCACACACAATCCGGCACTGACGGGAGGGTTGATGTTTTTTTCGTTGAACCAGATCACCGCCCCGCGCACCGGGTTTGTCGAGTTTCTCGAACTCGCCAAGCGCGTCGGCTGCACGGGCGTGGAACTGCGCAACGATCTGGGTCGGCCGCTCTTTGACGGCATGGACCCGGCGGAGGCAGGCGGCATTGCACGCGATCTGGGGTTGCGCATCGTAGCGCTGAACCATCTCTATGCCTTCAACTCCTGGCCGCCGGAACAGTCGCCCAATGCCGAAAGCCTGCTGGACGCTGCGGTCGCCTGCGGGGCCGAGGCTGTGTCATTCACCCCGCGCAATGACGGTATCGGATGCGCCAATGGTGAGAGGCAGGCCAATCTGCGGATCGCGATCAAGGCCATTCTGCCGCTTCTGAAACAGGTCGGAATCACCGGACTGATCGAACCGCTCGGTTTCATGACATCGTCGCTGCGCAGCAAGGCCGAAGCGGTGGCGATCATCGACACGCTGGAAGCCAAGGACCACCTGAAACTGGCCCACAACACGTTCCACCACTTTCTTGACGGGGAAGATGACCTGTTCCCGGACCATACTGCCCTGGTCCAGATATCGGGCGTGGTGAACGAGACACTGACGCGGTCCGACATGCGTGATGAGCACAGGGTATTGGTAGATGACCGGGATCAGCTTGGAACGGTCGACCAGATCGCGGCCCTCGTCGCCGGAGGCTATCGGGGCCCCGTGTCATTCGAATGCTTCGCGCCCGAGGTGCAGGACAGCGCCACGATCGAGGCAGACCTGAAATGTTCAATCGAATTCATAGCATCGCGACTGAGGTCCATGGCGGCCTGAAGGGATGCGTGAAATCGCCCCTCGCGGGGCATCCGGCAAGAGGAAACGGTGCGCCGGACACCAAACTTGGGAGGAAACCTGATGAAGAAGACTCTGATTGCAGCAACTGTTGCCGCAAGCGCAGCCCTGACCGGCATGGCAGCCCCGGCACTGGCCGATGGCGAGCGCTATGTCCTGGTCAGCCACGCGCCCGACAGCGACAGCTGGTGGAACACGATCCGCAACGGCATCGCGCTGGCGGGCGACCAGATGGGCGTCGAGGTGGAATACCGCAACCCCCCCACCGGTGACCTTGCCGACATGGCGCGGATCATCGAACAGGCGGCCGCATCCGGCCCCGACGGCATCATCACCACGCTGGCCGATTTCGACGTGCTGTCCGGCCCCATCCGCAACGCGGTAGATTCCGGTGTTGACGTGATCATCATCAACTCTGGCACCCCGGATCAGGCCCGCGAAGTCGGTGCCCTGATGTATGTGGGTCAGCCCGAATATGATGCAGGCTATGCGGCGGGTCTGCGCGCCTCCGGTGACGGTGTCGAAAGCTTCCTGTGTGTGAACCACTACATCTCGTCGCCGTCCTCGACCGAGCGGTGCCAGGGCTTCGCAGACGCGCTTGGCGTCGAGCTTGGCAGCCAGATGATCGACTCCGGTCAGGACCCGGCCGAGATCCAGAACCGTGTTCTGGCCTACCTGAACGCCAACCCCGACACTGACGCGATCCTGACCCTCGGGCCGACCTCTGCCGATCCGACCATCATGGCGCTGGAACAGAACGGCATGGCTGGCGAAATCTACTTCGGCACCTTCGACCTGGGTGAAAACATCGTTCAGGGTCTGCGTGACGGCGTGATCCAGTGGGGCATCGACCAGCAGCCCTTCCTGCAGGCCTACCTGCCGGTGATCGTTCTGACGAACTACCACCGCTATGGCGTGCTGCCGGGCAACAACATCAACTCCGGCCCCGGTTTCGTGACCGCGGACGGGCTTGAGATGGTGGAACGCTTCGCAGGCGAATACCGCTGATCCAGCGATAAACTCTCTCCCTGGCGAAGGGTGGCGGCGCGCTGCCCTTCGCCTCTTCTAAAGATTGGGACACGTCATGAAACCCTTCAACACGCGGAGCGTTTACAGATGACAGACACCGCTCAGACCCCCGAACAGGACGAACGCGTCAAGGAGATTTCCTCCTTCCGCAAAGCCCTGATCCGCCCCGAGCTTGGCGGCATCTGCGGCACCGTGATCGTCTTCCTGTTCTTCGCAATTTTCGCTGGCAACAGCGGCATGTTCAACTCGCAAGGTGTCCTGAACTGGAGCACCGTCTCGGCGCAATTCATGATCATCGCCGTCGGCGCCTGCCTGCTGATGATCGCAGGCGAGTTTGACCTGTCGGTCGGTTCCATGATCGGCTTTGCGGGCATGATGATCGCCATCTTCTCGGTCTCGCTCGGCTGGCCCGTCTGGCTTGCCATCATCCTCGCCTTCCTGATCTGCATGAGCATCGGGGCGCTGAACGGCTATATCGTCATCAAGACAGGGCTGCCGTCCTTCATCGTGACCCTGGCCTTCCTGTTCATCCTGCGGGGCTTCACCATCTTCATTCCGCAGCAGTTGGAAAACCGCACCATCATCGGCGGCATTTCCGATGCAGCCGAGGGCGACTGGCTGGCCCCGCTGTTCGGCGGTCAGGTCGGTGGCTGGTTCTTCGAGTTCCTGGGTGAACGTGGCTTGATCGAGGTATTCGAACGCGGCACCCGTGCAGGAGAACCCGTGGTCGACGGCATTCCGATGCTGATCATCTGGGCCCTGGTGCTGGTGGCCTTCGGGCATTTCCTGCTGACCCGCACCCAGTTCGGCAACTGGATTTTCGCCGCTGGCGGCGACGCGGAAGCGGCCCGGAATTCCGGTGTTCCCGTCAACGCCGTCAAGATCAAGATGTTCATCATGACCGCCTTTTGCGCGACCGTCTTCGCAACCTGTCAGGTGATGGAATTCGGCTCTGCCGCCGCGGATCGCGGTATCCTGAAAGAGTTCGAGGCCATCATCGCGGTGGTGATCGGTGGGGCGCTGCTGACCGGCGGCTACGGCTCGGTCATCGGGGCTGCGCTTGGGGCGCTGATCTTCGGCGTGGTCCAGCAGGGCCTGTTCTTCACGGGTGTGGAAAGCTCGCTCTTCCGGGTGTTCCTGGGTGTCATCCTGCTGCTGGCTGTGATCCTGAACACCTATATTCGCCGCCTGATCACGGGGGAACGCTAAGATGACAAGTGAACACGCACCCATCATCGAGATGCGCAACATCGAAAAGCATTTCGGCTCGGTCATTGCGCTGGCCGGTGTGTCGGTCGATGTCTTCCCCGGCGAATGCCACTGCCTTCTGGGCGACAACGGCGCGGGCAAATCGACCTTCATCAAGACCATGTCCGGCGTGCACAAGCCGACGGCGGGCGAGATCATGTTCGAAGGCAAGCCGATGCATTTCGCCGATCCGCGCGATGCGATTTCGGCGGGGATTGCGACGGTGCACCAGCATCTTGCGATGATCCCGCTGATGTCGGTCAGCCGCAACTTCTTCATGGGCAATGAGCCGGTGAAAAAAGTGGGTCCGCTGAAGCTCTTTGACCATGACTACGCCAACAACGTGACCATGGAAGAAATGCGCAAGATGGGCATCAACCTGCGTGGGCCGGATCAGGCCGTGGGCACTCTGTCTGGCGGGGAACGTCAGACCGTGGCCATTGCGCGTGCGGTGCATTTCGGCGCCAAGGTGCTGATCCTCGATGAACCGACCTCGGCCCTGGGCGTGCGGCAGACGGCGAACGTGCTGGCCACCATCGACAAGGTGCGCAAACAGGGCATTGCCGTGGTGTTCATCACCCACAATGTGCGCCACGCGCTGGCCGTGGGGGATCGGTTTACGGTTCTCAACCGGGGCAAGACGCTTGGCACCGCGCAGCGTGGCCAGATCACGCCGGAGGAGCTACAGGACATGATGGCCGGTGGTCAGGAAATGGTCGCCCTGGAAGGGTCGCTCGGCGGAACGGTCTGAGCATATAACAACCGGCGGCGCGGTTGCGCGCCGTCACAACAAGAAAAAAAGCACGTTCAGGAGAACAAGATGACCGTTCGTTTCGGGGTACTTGGCGCAGGCCGTATCGGGCAGGTTCACGCCCGCGCCATCGCGTCTGTCGATGGGGCCGTTCTGGTGGCAATTGCCGAGCCGATGGAAGCGGCGGCCAAGGCTGCTCAGGCGGCATTCGGTTGCGAGTTGCGGACAATCGACGAGATTGCGGCATCGGACGACATTGACGCCGTTGTGATCTGCACACCGACCGATACCCATGCTGACCTGATCGAGCAGTTCGCCCGAGCGGGCAAGGCCGTGTTCTGCGAGAAACCCGTTGATCTGGATGTCGACCGCGTCAAGCAGGCGCTTGCCACGGTCGAGGAAACAGGCGCGACCCTGATGGTCGGCTTCAACCGCCGCTTCGACCCCGATTTCATGGCTGTCAAAGCCGCTATCGACGCAGGCCGGATCGGCGATGTGGAAATGGTCACGATTACCAGCCGCGATCCGGGCGCGCCGCCCTATGAGTACATCAAGGTCTCTGGCGGCATCTTCCGTGACATGATGATCCACGATTTCGACATTGCCCGCTGGCTGCTTGGTGAAGAGGTGGAAACCGTGATGGCGCAGGGGTCCGTCCTGACCGACCCCGAGATCGGCAAACTGGGTGATTTCGACAGCGCCAGCGTGATCCTGCGCACCGCCAGCGGCAAGCAGGCGGTCATCACCAATTCGCGCCGCGCGTCCTATGGCTATGATCAGCGGATCGAGGTGCTGGGATCTGCAGGCGCGGTCAGCGCGCGGAACCAGCATGAGGCGAATATCGAAGTGGCAACGGCCGAGGGGTATTCCCGCCCGCCGCTGCTGAACTTCTTCATGACCCGCTACATCGCTGCCTATGCCAACGAGATCGCGGCCTTTGTCGCTGCCGTGGCCGATGGGGCCCCGACGCCCACCACCGGGCTGGACGGGCTGAAATCCCTGGAATTGGCCGAGGCGGCGGTGGAATCCGCACGGACCGGGCAGGCCGTGCGCCTGACCTGACTGACAGATCGGGGCCAGTGGCCCCAGAACCGAAAATCGAGGGAGCGCTTTGATGAAGCCGCTTGATGTGATCACCATCGGCCGTTCTTCGGTTGATCTCTATGGCCAGCAGGTTGGTGGCCGACTGGAGGATATGGGGTCGTTCCAGAAATACATTGGCGGCTCGCCCACCAATATGGCGGCAGGCACGGCGCGCTTGGGGTTGCGGTCGGCATTGATCACCCGTGTGGGTGACGAACATATGGGCCGCTTCATCCGTGAGGAACTGGCGCGCGAAGGTGTCGATGTACGCGGTGTGAAAACGGACCCGGAGCGATTGACTGCGCTGGTCCTGCTCGGCATCCGCGACCAGGAACAGTTTCCACTGATCTTTTACCGGTCCGATTGCGCGGATATGGCGCTGTGTGAAGAGGATATCGACCCCGACTTCATCAGCGAGGCACGGGCGATTGTCGCAACGGGGACGCATCTGTCGCATCCCCGGACCGAGGCAGCGGTTCTCAAGTCGTTAAGGCTGGCGCGTGAGGCTGGTGCACAAACGGCGCTCGATATCGACTACCGGCCGAACCTCTGGGGGCTTGCGGGACATGGGGACGGAGAAAGCCGCTTCATCGCCTCCGACGAGGTGACGGAGAAGCTGCAATCGACGCTGCATCTCTTCGACCTCATCGTTGGCACCGAGGAGGAATTCCATATCGCAGGCGGCACGACGGATACGGTTGCGGCGCTGCGCGCGGTGCGTAAGGTGTCGGGGGCCACGCTGGTCTGCAAGCGCGGCCCGATGGGGGCGGTGGCGTTTGAGGGCGACATCCCCGATAGCCTCGATGACGGCCAGACTGGCCCGGGCTTTCCCATTGAGGTCTTCAATGTCCTCGGCGCAGGCGACGGGTTCATGTCGGGGCTCTTGAAAGGTTGGCTCGACGGAGAGGATTGGCCGACGGCGCTGACCTATGCCAACGCCTGCGGGGCCTTCGCCGTCAGCCGCCACGGCTGCACCCCTGCCTATCCCAGTTGGGAGGAGCTGCAGTTCTTTCTCAAACGCGGCGTGAAGGAATCCGCGCTGCGCAAGGATACGGTGCTGGAAAACGTCCACTGGTCCACCAACCGCAAGGGTGACTGGACCACGATCCGCAGCTTTGCGTTCGATCATCGAATGCAGGTGGAGGATCTGGAGGGCGCGAACAGGTCCAAGATCGGCACATTCAAGGAACTTTGCCTTGAGGCGGCTTTGAAAGTGGCGGATGGCCAGCCCGGCTATGGCATCCTCTGCGACGGGCGGCTTGGGCGCGATGCGCTGTACAAGGCGACGGGTACGGGGCTTTGGGTCGGACGTCCGGTGGAATGGCCGGGATCGCGGCCCTTGATGCTGGAGCCTGAGATCGGGCCGGACTACGGGGGCCTGAACGAATGGCCTCTGGATCACGTGGTCAAGGTGCTGTGCTTCTGCCACCCCGATGACGACGCGGATATGTGGGCCCGGCAGGAGGAGACCATCCTGCGCCTCTACAGCGCCGCGCGCAGGAACCGACTGGAGTTCCTGCTGGAGGTGATCCCGTCAAAGGTTGCCCCGGTGGACGACCAGACGACGGCACAAGTTATCCAGCGCTTCTACGATCTGGGCGTCTACCCCGACTGGTGGAAGCTGGAGCCGATGACCACCGATGCGGGCTGGCAGGCGGCTTGTGACGCGATCACGCGGAACGATCCCTACACGCGCGGCATCGTGGTGCTGGGGCTGGCGGCCGAGGAGGCGGCGCTGAGGGACAGCTTCGCCGTGGCCGCGCGGCACGATCTGGTCAAGGGCTTTGCCGTGGGGCGCACGATCTTCGGCGCAGCGGCAGAGGCGTACATGAAGGATGCGATCACCGCCGATGAAGCGGTCGATCAGATGGCAGAGAATTACGCGCGGCTTTGCGCGATCTGGGACGAGGCCCGCGCGCGGGCGAAGGAGGCAGCATGACAACGATCCGACTGACCGCCGCACAGGCGATGGTGAAATACCTCGCCGCGCAGATGACTCCCGATGGTGTGCCCTTTATCGCCGGATGCTGGGCGATCTTCGGTCATGGCAACGTGGCCGGGTTGGGTGAGGCGCTCTACCAGGTGCAGGATGCCCTGCCCACCTATCGCGGCCACAACGAACAGACCATGGCGCATACGGCGATTGCCTATGCCAAGCAGCTGCGCCGGGACCGGGCGATGATGGTGACCTCCTCCATCGGCCCCGGCGCCACCAACATGGTGACAGCCTGCGCGTTGGCCTATGTGAACCGGCTGCCGGTTCTGTTTGTGCCGGGCGATGTCTTCGCGCATCGCGGCCCCGACCCGGTGTTGCAACAGCCCGAGAACTTCGCCGACGGCACGGTGACCGCGACCGACACGTTCCGGCCCGTCAGCCGCTATTTCGACCGGATCACCCGGCCCGAGCAGTTGCTGACCGCGCTGCCGCGTGCCATGCGCACCATGACCGATCCCGCTGATTGCGGCCCCGTGACGCTCGCCTTCTGCCAGGATGTGCAGGCCGAGGCCTATGACTGGCCCGAGGCGTTCTTTGAACTGCGCGTCTGGCACCGGAGGGCGGCGCCGCCCGATGCGGGGGAACTGGCGCGGGTGGCGGCGCTGCTGCTCGCTGCCGAAACCCCGGTGATCGTGGCGGGCGGCGGCACGCATTATGGCCACGCGACCGGGGCGCTGAAAGCCTTCGCCGAGGCGCACCGGATTCCGGTCGTGGAAACCCAGGCGGGCAAGTCGGCGCTGCCCTGGGACCATCCGCTCAATCTCGGCCCCATCGGCGTGACCGGCGCGGAAAGCGCCAACACGGTCTGCGCGGCGGCGGATCTGGTCATCGGAGTCGGCACCCGCTTCCAGGACTTCACCACCGGATCGTGGTCCTTGTTCGCGAACCCCAAGCGTAAACTGGTCAGCCTCAACGTGCAGGCCTATGACGCGATGAAGCACGGGGCGGAGCCGCTCTGCTGCGACGCGAAAGCGGGGTTGGAGGCGCTCTCGGCAGCCCTTGGCGACAGGCGCTTCACCACCCCCGATCCGGCGCTGAAAGCGGACTGGTTCGCCAAGGTCGATCCGCTGACCGACGCGCCCGGGGAGGACGCGAACGCGTTGCCCACGGATATGCAGGTGGTGGGTGCGGTACAACGGTCCGCGGGGCCCGACACGGTGGTGATGTGCGCTGCGGGCACAATGCCGGGCGAGTTGCACAAGCTGTGGAAGGCGGGGCGGCCCGGCAGCTACCACATGGAATACGGGTTCAGCTGCATGGGCTACGAGATCGCGGGTGCGCTTGGCATTCACATGGCCGAGCCCGAGCGCGACATTGTCTGCTTCACCGGCGACGGCACCTACATGATGGCGAATTCTGAACTGGCGACCGCCTGCATGATGGGGGCGAAGTTTACGCTGGTGATCACCGACAACCGGGGCTTCGGCTGCATCAACCGGCTGCAAATGGGCACCGGCGGGGCGGAGTTTAATTGCCTGCTGGATCACACCGTTCATGAAAACCCCTCGCAGATCGACTTCGTGGCCCATGCCGCCAGCATGGGGGCAAAAGCGGTCAAAGCAGGCAGCATCGCCGAACTGGAAGACCATCTGGCCAAAGCGAAAGAGCATGACGGCGTCTATGCCATCGTGCTGGACACCGACCCATATCCCTCTACCCCCCATGGCGGCAGCTGGTGGGAAGTGGGCGTGCCCGAGGTCAGCACCCGTCCGCAAGTCAACGAAGCGCGAGCCAATTACGAAACCAAGCGCCAAACACAGCGCACCGTCTGAGAGAAACACCCATGAGCGTCAAAATCGGGATCTCCCCCATTGCCTGGCAGAACGACGACCTGCCCGACATTACCGCCGCCTACACGATGGAACAGGCCCTGAAAGAGGCCCGCGAGATCGGCTATACCGGCGTCGAACGCGGGCAACGCATGCCCCACGATACGGACGGGCTGCGCGCCTATCTGGAGGCCAATGACCTTGCGCTGTGCGGCGGATGGTGTTCCGGCAATACGCTGGTCAACAGCGTGGCCGAGGAATGCGCCGCAATCGGCCAGCAGGTGGACCAGTTCGTGGCCCTCAAAGCGCCCTGTATCGTCTATGCCGAATGCTCCAACACCGTGCAGGGGATGCAGGGCGTACCGGTCAACAACCGCCCGAAACTGTCCCGTGACGAGGTTCTGGCCTATGCGGCGAAGCTGACCGAGGTCGCCAAATGGGTGACGGGGCAGGGGATGCCCTTTGCCTATCACCACCACATGGGGTCCATCATCGAAAGCGAAGAGGATGTGAACTGGCTGATGGAAGGATCGGGGCTGGAGGTTCAGCTCTGCTTCGACACCGGGCATATGCTCTTTGGCGGCGGTGATGTGATGCGCGTCATGAACCGGTGGGCCGACCGCATCCATCATGTCCACTTCAAGGACATCCGCCCCGAGATCGTCCGTGACGTCCGCGACAATGACCGCAGCTTCCTGGATGCCGTGATCGCGGGGGCCTTCACCGTGCCCGGCGATGGCTGCATCGACTTTCAGGCCGTGGCCGACAAGCTGAAGGCGATGGACTATGCGGGCTGGATCGTGGTCGAAGCAGAGCAGGACCCGGCCAAGGCGCCGCCTTATGAGTATTCAAAGATGGGGTATGAGCATATCCTGACGGTCTGTGACCGCGCGGGGCTGAAGATCGACAACCGCGCCTGACCCTGGAAAGGAACTGTCCATGTTCGACATGCGTCACCCATCCTTCCGCCCGCTCTGGATCCGGATCGGCATCGTAGCAGTTTGCTTCGGATGGGCGGTGCTGGAGCTTAGCCGCGACGAGGGAACCTGGGCGATGATCTTCGGCGCGATCGGCGGCTACACGGCCTATCACCTGCTCTATGCCTGGGTGCCGCCGGAGGAAGATGAGGACGATGACAATGGCTGACCTGCTGCTCAAGCCCTTCGGCACCCATGGCAAGGTGCATCACGTGACGCCCGCCAGCGCCGGGTGGCGCTATGTGGGCTTCTCGCTCTTCCGTCTGCGGGCGGGCGATGTGGTGGGCGAGGCGACCGGGGACAACGAAGTGATCCTCGTGATGGTCGAGGGAAAGGCCCGGCTGACCGGTGCCGGTCAGGACTGGGGCGAGTTGGGCGACCGGATGGATGTCTTCGAAAAGACACCGCCGCATTCGCTCTACCTTCCGAACGGCAGCGATTGGCAGGCCGAGGCCACCACCGATTGCACCATTGCCGTCTGTGCCGCGCCGGGCAGGGGCGGGCATCAGGCCCGCCGCATCGGCCCGGACGGCATCACGCTGACCGAACGCGGCAAGGGCACCAATACCCGCTACATCAACAACATCGCCATGGAAGCCGAGGATTACTGCGATAGCCTGCTGGTGACCGAGGTGTTCACCCCCGCCGGACACTGGTCCTCCTACCCCAGTCACCGCCATGACGAAGACGACTTCCCCCGGATTACCTATCTGGAGGAAACCTATTATCACCGCCTGAACCCGGCGCAGGGCTTCGGCATCCAACGCGTCTATACCGAAGACGGCACACTGGACGAGACCATGGCTGTCGCCGACGGCGACGTCGTGCTCGTCCCCCGCGGCCACCACCCCTGCGGTGCACCCTACGGCTTCGAGATGTACTACCTCAACGTCATGGCCGGCCCCCGCCGCAACTGGCGCTTCCAGGCCGACCCCGCCGTCAAATGGATCATGGACCGCGACACCTGATCTTGTAACGCCCTCCGAGATCGAACAGCCAGGCATCCGGGGTATCCGTGCCCCGGAAGCGTGGTCTGATTCGTGGCGCGGGGTTTTCGACAGCCGGATGGGGCGAATCATAATCCGAAATCGAGCGGTTTGCTCTGATCTGTGATTTTGTAAGCGTGTATTTCACACGTATTTTGGTGTTATCGTTTGTTATGGGTTGGATCGGGGTGTTATCGACTTTTGACACGTTCGGGTGGTTTGCCTGCGGGCGAGGGGGTGATCCGTTCGGTCGGGATTCGTAGAAGTGGGCTTAGAGTGCTGATTTCGTTCAGGCATTCAGGGCGTGTTATCCGATAACATGGCCACATGAGTTCGTGTTATTCGA
>NZ_MNBL01000113.1 GCF_001879695.1 Nioella sediminis | reverse complement strand
ACCAGCATCGCCAGCGCCGCCCAGACCAGGGCAAACTTCCAGGCTGTGCCGCCGCTTGCCCGTCCGCCCTCGTTGTCCAGATAGCTTTGAGCGAACCACTGGAAGGGTACGATCATCGCCCCGATGGCCCCGCCGATCATGGCACCACGCAGGATCGCCCCGTCAAAGCGAAGCCCCGCGACCTGCACCAGAAGGTAAAAAATGATCGCGATCGTTGCTGCAAAGATCGCGTAGTGCTTTATGAAGTTCAGCGTGTAGGGATGTTTGGCGCTGCCCATCCTGTAAACTCCCAAAAAAAGGAAAACGACGCCCGTTCCGGGGCGTCGCCATTCTTTAGCACAAGTCGCGCGGCCTGTTAAACGGCGGCTTTCAGGGCCTCGACCAGATCGGTCGCTTCCCACGAAAACCCGCCATCGGCCTCGGGCGCGCGTCCGAAATGGCCATATGCCGCCGTGCGCTGGAAGATCGGCTTGTTCAGCCCCAGATGGGTGCGGATGCCGCGCGGGGTCAGGTCCATGCACTGGGCCACGGCCTTCTCGATGGCCGATTCATGCACTTTGCCGGTGCCATGGGTATCCGCGTAGATCGACAGCGGCTTGGCCACGCCAATGGCATAAGAGAGCTGCAGGGTGCAGCGATCGGCCAAACCGGCAGCGACGATGTTCTTGGCGAGGTAGCGCGCCGCATAGGCGGCGGACCGGTCCACCTTGGTCGGGTCCTTGCCGGAAAACGCGCCGCCGCCATGGGGGGCCGCACCGCCATAGGTATCGACGATGATCTTGCGCCCGGTCAGGCCCGCATCCCCATCGGGGCCGCCGATGACGAACTTGCCGGTGGGGTTCACATGCCATTCGGTTGCGGCGGTCAGCCAGCCCGCGGGCAGGGTTTCGCGGATGTAAGGCTCCACGATGGCGCGCACGTCGTCCGAGCTGAGACTTTCATCCAGATGCTGGGTGGACAACACGATGGATGTGACCTCGACCGGCTTGCCATCCTCGTAGCGCACGGAAAGCTGCGACTTGGCGTCGGGGCCGAGCGCCGGTTCCTGCCCCGATTTGCGCACCTCGGCCAGACGCCGCAGGATCGCGTGGGAATACTGGATCGGCGCTGGCATCAGATCGGGCGTTTCATTGGTGGCGAAGCCGAACATGATGCCCTGATCGCCCGCACCTTCGTCCTTGTCCGCCGCCGCATCGACGCCTTGTGCAATATGGGCGGATTGTTCGTGCAGCAGGTTGGTGATCTCCACCGTCTTCCAGTGGAACTTGTCCTGCTCGTAGCCGATGTCGCGAATGCAGTCGCGGGCGATCTCGTCGATGCGCCCCATGTACTCTGTCAGCTTGGACTGATCCGACAGGCCAACCTCGCCGCCGATCACGACGCGATTTGTGGTGGCGAAGGTTTCACAGGCGACCCGCGCCTCTGGCTCTTGGGCGATGAATGCGTCGAGAACCGCATCGGAAATGCGGTCGCAGACCTTATCGGGGTGCCCTTCCGAAACGGATTCGGAAGTGAAAATGTAGTTGTTGCGCGACATGGGAAGTGCTCCGTTACCTGTTATCGCCACCACGCCAGGAAGCCGTTGTGGGGCGGTTATGCAAGCGCCTTACGCGCTTTGCGTGGCGGGATCAATGGCGCTGTCGCCGTTTCGCCAGCATCACGCCGCAAGACAAGCCAAGCAGCAACACCAAGATGGGCCAGTCCCCGGTTCGGGCGTACACCGTGGCAGGCAGCGGCGGCGGCATCCGCAGGTCGAGCGCGCCATGTTCGCCCAAGGGAAGCGCCGCCAGAACCTGCCCGCGCGCGTCGATCACCGCAGAGACGCCGGTATTTGCCGCCCTCAGCAACGGCAGGCCCTGTTCCGCCGCGCGCAGCTGCGCCAGCTCCAGATGCTGGAAGGGGCCGGAGAACTCTCCGAACCACGCGTCATTGGTGATTTGCAGCAGCCAGCCGGGGCGGTCGACCTGCCGGACATAGCCGGGGAAAATCGTCTCGTAGCAGATCATCGGAAAAGCCTGCCCAAGCGGGCCGAGATCCAGCAAAGCCGGGCCACCCCCTGGGGTATAGCCCGCGCCTGCGACCTCGGCCAGGCCGCGCAATCCCATGGCACGGGCCATTCCGGTCAGCGGGATATACTCTCCGAAGGGCACGAGGTGATGCTTGTCATAGGCGGCCGCCAACCCGCCGTCCCGGTCCAGCAGAAACAGCGAATTGCGCACCATTCCGTCCTGCAATCTCTGCCCGCCCACGATCACCCGCGCCGCGCCCGAGGCCTGCCCGATCGCCTCGCGCCATGGCTCGGAATTGCGCAGCAACGCAGGCAACGAGGTTTCCGGCCAGATCACCAGATCGGGCGGCGCATCGAGCTGCGGATCGGCGGCGGTCAGTTCCAGCGAACGGCGGAAGAAGACCGGGATCATCTCGGGCAGCCATTTCAGATGCTGCGGGGCATTGGGCTGGATCAGGCGGATCACGGCAGCGTTTTCATCGGCCGGAGGTGCAGGTGGGATCATCATGCCAAGCCCCAATGCCCCCGCAACCGCGACACCGGGAAGCGCCACAAGCACCGGTCGTGACCAGATCGCCGCAGCCACTCCCGCCGCCAATATCAGGGTCAGCAAGGTCAACCCGTGCGGACCGACCCAGGCCGCAAGCCCCATCAGCGGGCTGCCGATCCAGATATGGCCGGGATGCGCCCAAGGGAAACCGGTGAGGATTGAGGCCCGCAGAAGCTCAGCCGCACTCAGCGCCAAGGGCCAGGCCAGGGCACGCAGCCCCCCCGGTTGCGTGACGCGGACCGCCAATGCCGCAGCCGCCCCCCAGAACAGGGCCAGACCGGCGGACATCAGGATCAGGGCGAAGGGCGCCATCCAGCCATGCCGCCAAGGATCGACGAAAAAGGGTTCGACAATCCAGTGCAGGGACACCGCGAAATAGCCCGTGCCGCCTGCCAGGCCCGTCCAGAATGCCGACCGCGCTGTGCCGACAGGCATCAGGGACAGGGCAAGCCCGGCAAAGCCGATCAGGGACAGGAACGGCAGATCGAAGGGCGCAAGCCCGGTTGCAGCCAGCCCCCCGGCGACCAAGGCAAGCCCGAACCGCTGGCGCTCAGCGCGACCGGACAGCCAGCGGGCAATCCCTGTCACCCGCCATGCCCCTTGGGCAGACGAATCCTCAAACGCTTGATCCGGCGCGGATCGGCATCGACGATTTCGATCTCGGGACCTGCCGGATGGGGAATGACCTCGCCACGGGCCGGCACACGCCCCGACAGGACAAACACCAACCCGCCAAGCGTGTCGATCTCCTCGTCGTCAAGCCCTTCGGTCAGATCGACGCCAACCGCCTCCTCGAACTCGTCCAGCGGTGCCTTGGCCCTGACAAGCCAGCAGCCGGGGGCTTCTTCCGACCAGAGCTTGTCTTCCTCGACGTCATGTTCGTCCTCGATCTCACCGATAACCTGTTCGATCAGGTCCTCCAGTGTCACCAGACCGTCCACACCGCCATATTCGTCGATCACAAGGGCCATGTGAATCCGCTCGGTCTGCATCTTTTGCAGCATCACCCCAATGGGCATGGATGGCGGTGCATAGAGCAGTGGTCGAAGCATCGAACCGAGGTCGATGACCTTGCCGCCGCCATTGAACCCGTAGGTCAGGGCCAGGTCCTTGAGATGAACCAGCCCGATCGGCGTGTCGAGCGTACCCTCATAGACCGGCAGACGGGTATAACCGCTATCGCGGAACACTTTGACAAGATCGGCAAGCGCGATATCGACCGGCACCGCGGTGATTTCCGCACGTGGAACCGCCACGTCATCCAGCCGCATCCGGCGCAGATTGTACACCGAGATCGCCGCATGCGCCGCAGACCCGGCGGCGTGCGCGGGTTGCCCGTTCGTTTCAATGGGTTCGGGGGATTGGGTGTTGCCAAAGAGCCGGGCCAGAAGTCCGGGTCTCTGGTCTGAACTGTCGTCCGTCTCCTGCGCGCCTTGCGCTGCGCTAGAGGAGGACTCGGGGGAGTCGTTCATGGATCCTTTCCAAGGACAATTGCCGGGCCTGAAAACCCGTTGGCCCTAATATGGGTCAGGGATGCCCATGGTTGCAAGGATACGCGTCTCGATTGCCTCCATATGGGCGGCATCGGGGTCATTTATGTGATCAAAACCCAACAGATGCAGGGTCGCGTGGACCAGCAGGTGGCTGACATGGTCCGAAAAGGGCTTTCCCTGGTCCTCGGCTTCGCGCGCACAGGTCTCGTAGGCAATGGCGATGTCGCCCAGTTCGACGGGTGGGCCGTCAGGGTCAGGATCGGGCAGATCCGGGCTGGCCCCGATGGGCAGGTCGATGTCCTCAGACGGCCAGGATAGGACATTGGTGGCAGTTGGCTTGGCGCGAAAATCACCGTTCAATTCGGCAATCCGCGCATCATCGCAGGCCAGGATCGCGATTTCGAAACGCCCTGAATCAAGGCCAAGCTCTGCCAGAGCAGCAGAACAGGCCTGTTGTGCCATGACGTCCACATTCACCGCCTCCCATTCCGGGGCCTCGATGATCACATCCACCAGAGCGGCGCCGGTCACAGCGCGCACCGAACATAAGAATTTTCCAGAAAATTCTTCCAACTCCCAAAAATCTTCAGGAAGATTTTTGCAGCCATCGAAAAATCTTGCATGAAGATTTTTCCCTCATCCGCGTTCCGCCGGATTATCTGCGTCATAGGCTTCGATGATTTTCGCAACCATCGGGTGACGCACCACATCCTTGGCGGTAAAATAGTTGAAGCTGATGCCCTTGACCCCCTCAAGGATACGCTCCGCCTCCCGCAACCCGCTGGTCACGCCGCGCGGCAGGTCGACCTGGCTGCGGTCGCCGGTGATCACCATGCGGCTGCCTTGCCCCAGACGGGTCAGGAACATCTTCATCTGCATTGAAGTGGCGTTCTGCGCCTCATCGAGCACCACATAAGCATTCGACAGAGTCCTCCCGCGCATGAAGGCCAGCGGAGCGATCTCGATCCGCTTTTCCTCGATCAACTTGGCCAGTTGCTTGCCCGGCAGGAAGTCGTTCAGCGCATCGTAAAGCGGCTGCATGTAAGGATCGACCTTGTCCTTCATGTCGCCGGGCAGATAGCCGAGCTTCTCGCCCGCCTCCACCGCCGGGCGGCTCAGGATGATGCGGTCCACATGGCCGTTGATCATCTGGTTCACCGCAACGGCCACGGCCAGATAGGTCTTGCCGGTGCCTGCCGGGCCGATGCCGAAGGCCAGTTCATGCCCATAGAGCGCGCGGACATAATCCTGCTGCGCCTTGGTGCGCGGTTCGACCGTTTTCTTGCGGGTCTTGATTTCCAGATCGCCGGTCTGGAACATCTCCATCTGGTCGCCATCGCGGGTGCCTGTGTCTTCCCCGGAATTGCCGAGCCGGATCACCGCGTCAATATCGCCGGGGTCGATCGACCGACCCGACTCGGCGCGCTGATAGAGCGATTGCAGCGCCTGAGCGGCTTCATCCCGCGCGCCGCCATGGACGGCAAGCGCATTCCCGCGCCGCACGATCTGCACATCCATCAGATGTTCGATCTGCGCGAGATTGCGGTCAAATTCGCCGCAAAGCTCTATCAGAAGTCTGTTTTCAGGGAATTCCAGAACGCGTTCCAGAGAGGCGTCTTCGGGTGGCGGAGGCAGCGTGGTGGTCGCCAATGGGGTCTCCCGCGTCGAGGTTGTGCGTCCAGTGTGGCAACAGAGCCGGACCAACGCAACCACTTGTGTCCCATTCCCCTCAATTTCCCCATATCGTGATGAAATGGCGGGCAGAACGAGATCGGGCGGCACCAATCCGGCACCGCCCTGACCCTTGCTTTCAAAAATCGGTCAGCGCCGGTTCGGCACCCAGTCCCGGATCCCAGCAGCCCCGGCACCGGAATCGCCCACGATAGAGCCCGGAGGCGCGATCGGGGTGCAGACCGGCAGGCCTGTCACCGGATCGCGGCGCGCGTCGATATAGCCTTCCAGCCCGTCATCGACGATCCAGTGGTGGCACCCATCCGGGTCCACCCAGATCCCGGCTTCCAGTTGGGTCAGGCTACCGGCGTCGCGGCCGCGGTCCTGCGCAATGGCGCGGACGGGCGCAGGGTCATTGGTGGGTGACACGCCCTCGATCGACTCGACGCACCCGGCAAGAACCAGGGCCGAGGCCAATAGGGCGATTGGTTTCATCGGTTTCAAAACACTCGTCATCTCGGTCACCTGTAACACACGATTTCAACACGGCGGTTCTGCTGCATGTTCGCAGCGCTGGTGTTCGGCACCCTTGGGCGCCGTTCGCCATAGCCAATTTCGCGGGCCACGCGTGCACCGACCGAGCGGGCCACGGCAGCGACCGACGCTGCGCGACGCTGTGACAGGCCCATGTTGTATTCATCCGAGGCGCGGCTGTCGGTATGGCCGTAGATCGCGTAGGCAAAGGCCCCTGCGGAGGAGAAGAACTGTTCCAGATGCGCCCGGCCCGCCGAGGTCAGCCGAGAGCTGTCGGTGGCGAAAAGCGTATCGGTATTGGCCACGGCGCAGGTGTTCATTTCCATGCAGATCGGCATGCCGTTTTCGGGATTCACCCGGCCGGTCATGTACCCCTCGACCCCGCCATCGGCGACCCAATGCATACAGCCATCGGGATCGATCCAGATGCCTGGCTCAATGCTGCCGGTCACACCGCCGCCGCTTTGGGCAAGGGCCGTACCGGACTGCATCAGCATCGACGAAACAGCCACCGCAGCAGCCAGAATAACGGATCTCAAACCAGGACTTAAAACGCGCATCACCGCGACACCCCCTTGTTACCTTTACACATCCCCGCAGCGTGGCAGCGCATACCGGGAAAAGCCCATTTATTTGTAACAGTTTATCAGCCCGCCCGTGTTTGGGAAGTCCGAAATTTGCCTGTTGGCCGCCCGAACATCGGAAACGTGACCGAATCATCACCCCGGATGCGGGTTGGGTCAATCTGGCAAAACTAGGGCGAAAATGGGTTAACGATGCGGAAAAGAGGCTGTGCTGTTGCGATCCTGAGAACAGTCTTGCCGATGACGGGATACCGTTTCGACGTTTACCCGGTTTTCTCCGGCCTTCTTCACAGACCTTAACGTTTCGTTAAACTCCGTCGCATGAGTGGGAACGGGTGGCCGAACGAGAGCCTCCCGATCCATTTCCCGGCCGAGCAGTGTGTTGGTTCCGCCCGTCAAAGGGCATGTAAAAAGGATTGGGGGAAATGAAAGCTTCACGCAAATCCCTTGCGGCTGTTGCCGCTTTGCTGCTGTCATCGGCGCCTTTGTCGGCCGACGGCTATCACGAACATGGCCACGGCCATTGGCATGGCACGGATGGCCATGCGCATTCCAACCTTCAGGTGCAGCGGATCACCGTCACCATCAGCTGTTTCCGCGGCCCCTGGCAGGACGTGATCTGGGACCGGCCCGAACCGGTCTTTGTCGATAGCCTTGTTGCCGCCGGTTACACCTTCCCCGAGGCGCATGCGATCTCGGAACGGGTGTGCCGCGATATCGACGGGGTGGACGACCCCGGCCACAGCCGGGCGGTGCTGGCGCAGATCTTCCGCGATACGCCGCCGCACAGCTCGCACCGGCATATGCAGAACTGATCGGGCAACGGGTGGCGGGGCACAGCGCCCTGCCGCCTCACTCGGCGATCAGTTCACCCTTGAGAGAATTCGGACCGCTTTCCACGATCTTAACGCGGGCGATCTGACCCATCAGATGCTCAGGCGCCTGAACATGCACGGCATGCAGGTAGTCCGACTTGCCGACCAGCTGACCCTCCAGCCGCCCCGCCTTCTCAAAAAGAACCGAGACCTCGCGCCCCACCATGCTGTCCTGCGCGGCGCGTTGCTGTTCGGTCAGCAGGGCTTGCAGCCGCTGCAAACGATCATCGGCGACCGCCGATTCAACCGGCGCTTTCTCGGCGGCGGGCGTGCCGGGACGGGCGGAATATTTGAAGGAATAGGCCTGCCCGTATCCCACGGTGCGCACCAGATCCATCGTCGCCTCGAAATCCTCCTCGGTCTCGCCGGGGAAGCCGACGATGAAATCGCCGGACAGCAGCAGGTCGGGCCGCGCCGCCCGAATGCGTTCGATCAGCGCCACATACTCCGCCGCCGTGTGCTTGCGATTCATCGCCTTCAGGATGCGGTCCGAGCCCGACTGCACCGGCAGGTGCAGGTAGGGCATCAGCTTCTCGCAATCGCCATGGGCGGCGATCAGGTCGTCTTCCATGTCATTAGGATGCGAGGTGGTGAAGCGGATGCGGTCCAGCCCGTCGATTGTCGCCAGTTCCCGGATCAACCGCGCCAACCCCCATTCACCATCCGGGCCTTCCCCATGATAGGCGTTCACGTTCTGGCCCAGAAGGGTGATCTCGCGCACCCCGCGTTCCACCAGTTCCCCGGCCTCGCGCAACAGGCGCTCCGCCGGGCGGCTCACCTCTGCCCCGCGCGTGTAGGGCACAACGCAGAAGGCGCAAAACTTGTCGCAGCCTTCCTGCACGGTCAGAAACGCCGTCGGCCCGCGCTTGGGTTTGCGCGCCTTGGGCAGGTGCAGGAACTTGTCCTCTTCCGGGAAATCGGTGTCGAGCGCCTTCTCGCCCCCCTCCACCGCGCGGGCCATGGCGGGCAGCCGGTGATAGGTCTGCGGCCCGACGACCAGATCGACCATTGGCTGACGGCGCATGATCTCTTCGCCCTCGGCCTGCGCCACGCAGCCCGCCACGCCGATCTTGAGGTCGGGATTGGCCTCGCGCAGGGGCTTCATCCGGCCAAGCTCTGAATACACCTTTTCAGCGGCCTTCTCGCGGATATGGCAGGTGTTCAGCAGGATCATGTCCGCCTCTTCCGCCGTGCCCACCTGCACATAGCCCTCCGACCCGAGCGCCTCTGCCATCCGTTCGGAATCGTAGACGTTCATCTGGCAGCCATAGGTCTTGACGAACAGCTTCTTGGGCGCGGACATGGGGCGGGCTCCTGTCGGGTTTCAGGCCGCGTGTAGCGCAAGCGCCGCGCTGCTTCAATGCGGGTGGCGAGAGGCGTTTGCAAAATCGCAACCCCGAGGGCAGAGTATGCGCGGGCAGCAAGAACCGGAAACCGGCAGATGAACCATCCGTCCCTCGACCACTTCAGAAGCCAAGCGACGCGGCCCCCCCTCGGCAAGGGGCCTTTCGCCATGGTCATTGCAGAGGATGCGACCGAGCTTGCCTCGACGCTCGATCACCTGACGCATCTGGGGTTTCGCCGCATCTTCCTGCTGCTGCCAAAGGATGTGGACCTGCCCGATTCCCTCGCCGATCCCGACATCATCGACACGATCCGCCATCCCACGCGCCAGCCGGGCACCGTGCAGGCCGCCGTCAACACCCTGATCAGGCTGGTGCCGGGGGAATGGATTCACTACTGTTTCAACGCTGAATACCTGTTCTTCCCCTTCTGCGAACAGCGCCGGGTGGGCGAGGCTTTGGCCTTCGTGATGGAAGAACGTCGCAATTCGGTTCTGGGCTATGTGGTCGATCTGTATGCAGAGGATCTGACCCACTGTCCCAATGCGGTGTCGCTGGAAAGCGCGCATCTGGACAGTTCCGGCTACTACGCCGAAACCCGCCGCAACGCCGATGACGATGTGCTGGACCGGCAGCTCAATTTCTACGGGGGTCTGCGCTGGCGGTTCGAGGAACATGTGCCCGAAGCCAAGCGCCGCATCGACAGGCCCGCGCTGTTCCAGGCGGTCGAGGGGCTGACCCTGCGCGAGGACAACACGCTGTCCATCGAGGAAATGAACACCTATTCCTGTCCCTGGCACCATTCCATGTCCGCCGCGATCTGTTCCTTCCGGGTCGCCAAGGCCCTGCGCACCAACCCCGGATCGCGCCATGACGTGGACAGTTTCCGCTGGCACAAATCGACCCGCTTCTACTGGTCGTCGCGGCAGCTGATGGAACTGGGGCTGATGGAACCGGGACAGTGGTTCTAGGGGGGACAAAACTTCCCGAACTTGGCCCATGCAATCGCGTCTTCCAATCTGTCGTCACCCCAAAACACCTCGCCACCGACGACAAAGCTCGGGGACCCGAAGACGCCGATTTCCATGGCCTCTAAAGTTTCCGCTTGCAGACTATCCACGATCCGGGCCGATTGCGCAGCCGTCAATACTCGCTCCGGATCCTGCCCGATCTCGGAAAGGCATTCAGACAGATTTGGTTCCTCGCCCGCAGGCTGACCCGCCTCGAACCAGTGCCGATACGTGGCTTGCGCATAATCCTCGCCCCAGCCCTCTTCGGCCCCGAGAAAAGCGACCTGATTAGCCAGAACCAGACCGGGCAGCGGATAGGGCGCGGGCAGATTGGGGTGCAACCCATATTTCGGCGCACGGCGCTCGATATCACGCCACATATAGGCAGTCTTCACCGGCTTATCCTTGAAGGGGATGTTGTTCTGTTCAACCATCACATGGCGCACGTTGAAAGGCCGCCAGCGAATATCGACCCCTTCCTTGCGGGCCATCTCGGGCAAGCGCAAAATCGTCAGATAGCTGTAGGTGCTTCCGATTGAATACCAGAAATCAATAGACCTCATCGTTTCCCTCTGCCTTACGAACGTGCAGGAAGCTTAACTCAATCGGGACGAAACTCAAAAAAAAGCGCGGCCCCGAAGGACCGCGCAAAGTTCAACGAAGGGATTGCCTGACTGGTCAGTCGGTCTCAGCCTCCAGCGCCGGAACCCCAGCGTCAGAGGTGATCTCGATGCGGCGCGGTTTCAGCGCCTCGGGCACTTCGCGCACAAGGTCGATATGCAGCATGCCGTTTTCATGGGTCGCGGCGGTGACCTTGACGTGATCGGCCAACGTAAAGCGTTTCTCGAAGGCGCGGGTGGCGATGCCGCGATGCAGATAGGTGCGCGCGGTCTCGTCCTTTTCCTTGCGGGCCGAAATCACCAGCGCATTCTCGCGCTGTTCGACATTCAGCTCATCGCCGGTAAAGCCCGCAACGGCGACAGAGATGCGATAGGCATTCTCGCCCGTCTTCTCGATATTGTAGGGCGGATAGGTATTGGAGCCGACATCCTGCGTCATTACGCGGTCGAGCATGTCCGCAACGCGGTCAAAGCCGACGGAGGCACGGAAAAGCGGCGAAAAATCCTGGGTTCTCATATGGGTCATCCTCTTCTCTTGAGCGATACCTGGTTTTGTGGACGGTCTGATAAGACCCGTCCGGGTGACACATCCGGCCCCTGTTGCGGGCACCGGACACCATACGATCTGGGATGCGATCCGCCGCGCTTCAAGGGGTCACGCGGATGAAACGCGCGCCCAGTTCATCCTGGCCGTTATTGCCCATGGTCAGGGTGCGCAGACGCGGCGCCTCGCGCGCGAACACGTCATCGGTGCGGTCCATCAGGTCCAGCAGCGGCGCCAGCCCGCCCTGCAGATCCGCCGCCAGAGCAACAGGATCGTCGCGCCAATGCGCCATGGCCGACACGACCGACACAACGCCGGGATGTCCGCCGGTCGACACGAAGACCGGCGACCCGGACGAGCCGGGCACCACATGGCAGCTCAGCACCTGCATCCGGCCATCGCCGGTTTCCACCGCACAGCCGTTTTCCAGCGACGCATGATCCTCTCGATCCCGCCCGTAGGACACGACCTGCACCAGATCGCCCACTGTCGCCCGCCCGCGCGCCGGGATCGGCACCACCTGATTGGAAGGGATCGCCCGGTCCAGTTCCAACAGCGCGATATCGGTGCGCACCCGGTCCAGATCGTCGGGCAGATCGAAGGCGTAACCCGGATGCATCACCACCCGCCGCACCCCGCGCAGCGCCACAGGCTGGCCATTGCGAAGCCCCGCGCCAAAGCGGAACCCGGCCTGGGGCAGCGGCTGTCCCGTGGAGGCATCAAACAGGCAATGCGCCGCCGTCAGCACCAGATCGGCGGCAATCAGCGTGCCGGTGCAGAACCCCGTTCCGGTGTCGAACCGCCCCACGGCCAGCCATTGCCGGTCCAGCCCGTCGCCCGTCACCTCCTGCAAGGGCGGCCCGTCCGGCGCGATGGTCGGCAGGCTCTGCGCGGTGGCCGCGCAGGTCATCAGCAGAAAGGCCAGAATGGCGCGCATCGGCAAATCCCCGGTGAATGATCCGGCGCAGGATGCCACCCGACTGGGGCAGAAATTTGACCCCTCAGCGCAGGATCGGCACCGGTATTTCGCGCTTGCCTTCCTCATCCAGCGCCGGTGGACGCGGCCCGCCGGTGGCCCAATCGAGCAGCTCGACCGTATGGACAATCGGCACCTCGGTGCCCGATCCGATCTGCATCATGCAGCCGATATTGCCCGCCGCGATGATATCGGGGGATTTCGCCTCCAGCGTGCGGATCTTGCGGTCCTTCAGCTTGCCCGAAATCTCTGGCTGCAGCAGGTTGTAGGTGCCCGCCGAACCGCAGCACAGATGCGGGTCCGCAGGCTCCACCACCTTGTAGCCCGCCCGCTTCAGCAGGTCCTTGGGGAAGGTCTTGATCTGCTGCCCATGCTGCAGCGAACAGGCCGCGTGATAGGCCACGGTCAGCCCCTTCTCGGCCCCCTCCGGCAGGTCGAGCTGCATCAGCAGTTCCGAGACATCCATCGCGATCCCCGCCACCGCTGCCGCGTCCTTTGCCAGCGGATCGTTGCGGAACATATGCCCGTAATCCTTGACCGTCGTTCCACAACCGCTCGTGTTGATCACGATGGCATCGAGCCCCGCGCCCGCCATCTCGGCCCGCCACGCGCGGATGTTCTTCGCCGCCGAGGCATGGCTCTCGCTTTCCTTGCCCATGTGATGGGTCAGCGCCCCGCAGCAGCCCTGCCCCTGCGGAATGACCACCTCGCAGCCCAAGCGGCGCAGAAGCCGGATGGTCGCGTCGTTGATATCGGTATTCAGCGCCTTCTGCGCGCACCCCGTCATCAACGCCACCCGCTTTTTCCGTTCGCCAATCGCGGGAAACACCTGCGGATCGTCATTGCGGCTGACAGGCGGGATCTGCTTCGGCGCCATGGCCAGCATCGCCTTCAGCCGCGCATCGGGCATCAGGAAGGCAAAGGGCCGCCCGATCTTGGCACCAAGCAGCGCCAGCCGGAAGCGCCCGGGGTATGGGATGATCTTCGCCAGCGTCCAGCGCAGCAGCCGGTCCATCAGGGGTCGCTTGTAGGTCTTCTCGATATGCGCCCGCGCATGGTCGACCAGATGCATGTAATGCACCCCCGAGGGGCAAGTCGTCATGCAGGCAAGGCAGGACAGGCAGCGGTCGATATGCTTGACGGTCTTCTCATCCGCAGGCCGCCCGCTTTCGAGCATATCTTTTATAAGATAGATGCGCCCGCGCGGGCTATCGAGTTCATCGCCCAGAACCTGATAGGTCGGGCAGGTCGCGGTGCAAAACCCGCAATGCACGCAGGCGCGCAGGATCTCGTTCGACCGGGCGATCCCGGGGTCCTGCAACTGCTCATCGGTGAAAAACGTCTGCATCCCCGCCCCCTCAGAACCAGAATATCGTAGGCACCAGCATCGCCACGCCATAGCCCAACCAGCGCGGCCCCCACTGCGTCGCAGCCGCCCCGAGACAGCCGCCCGCCAGGCCGATCAAAACAACCAGGACCATGATCACGCCGCCATCGTGCATCAGGCTGACCGATGGGGTCCGCACCACCGCGTAGATCCCGAAAAAGAGCACCGAGAGCGCCAGTGCCACGCCAGTCCGCACCGCGCGCGGGCGCGCAACCCCCAGCCTTTCCCCGAGGAAACAGGTGATCAGGCCGATCACGCTCGGCAGGAACAACAGCCCGATCATCAGCCGTCGCCCCCCATGAGCCCGGGGTTCAGGATACCCCTTGGATCGAACTGCCGCCGCAACCCTTCGGTCAAGGCCGCCACCGGCGCGGGTTCGTACTGAAACACCGGCAGACGCGCCCGCGTCTCCTCGCTGGCCCGGATCAGCGTCGCGTGGCCCGCGAAATCGCCCAGCTTTGCCCGCAGGTCCATGCCGTCGGGCACCAGTGCCCAGATCAGCCCGCCGCCCCAGTCGAACAGCACATCCCCCCCGGCGCGCGCCGCGATCCCGGGCCCGTCCGAGGGCTTCACCGACACACGCCAGACATCGCCCGCGCGCCCGTGGAACGGCTCCACATCGCGCACCCAGCGCCAGCCCGCCTGCACCCGGTCCGGGTCCGTTTCCACCGAAATTTCCCCGAACCCTGCCAGCAGCTCCCGCAGCCTGCCCGCCCGATAGGCGACGCTGTCGGCAAAGCCCTCCAGCCGCAGCATCGTCACCGGATGCCCGTCCACCCCCGCAGGCGTATGCGCGGCACCCGAGACCTCGAAGGGCGAACCGAGCGCCCTCGACATCGCCGCCACCGCATCCGAATTGGACATGCCGTTGATCAACACGCAGGCCCGCGTCTCCACCCCCGGCAGCACCTTGAACGCCACCTCGCTCAGCACCCCGAGCGTGCCGTAGCTGCCCGCCATCAGCTTCACCAGGTCATAGCCGGTGACATTCTTCATCACCCGCCCGCCGTTCTTCACCACCGCCCCGCGCCCGTCGACGAAACGCACACCAATGAGCGAATCCCGGCACGCCCCCGCCTGGATGCGCCGCGGACCCGACACGTTCGCCGCGACCACGCCCCCGATCGTCGGCTCCCCGCTGGTCCCAAGCAACCCGCGCATATCCATCGGCTCAAACGGCAATCGCTGGTTTTCCGCCGCCAGCGCCGCCTCGACCTCCGCCAAGGGCGTGCCCGCCTTCGCAACGATGGTCAGCGCGCCGGGCTCATAAAGCTCGATCCCCGCCAACGCCGCGACCGACAGAACCTCGCCCGTCACCGGCCGCCCCAAGGGCCGCGTGCCACCTCCAACGATCCGCAAGGGCCCCTCGGCCCCGGCCACCGCCTCGCTCAGCTCTTGTTCATCGACGGGGCTCAGCATGAAACGCGCCCTTCCTTCTTCTTGGCAGAAATACTCCAGGGGGGTGCGGGGGGAGGATCCCCCCGCGGATCGACGCCGTCAGGCGGCGAAACTCCTGTGCGCCTCGGAGACCGACAGCGGAAACACCTTGGCCGGGTTCAACAGCCACTTCGGGTCGAACACATCCTTCACCCGCATCTGCGCCTCCATATCCGGACCGGTGAATTGCGCCCCCATCAGGTCGCGCTTCTCGATCCCCACGCCATGCTCGCCGGTCAGGCAGCCGCCCACCTCAACGCAAAGCTTCAGGATATCCGCCCCGAAGGCCTCGCATTTTTCCAGGTCGCCCGGCTTGTTGGCGTCAAACAGAATGAGAGGATGCATGTTGCCATCCCCCGCATGGAACACATTGCCCACGTCAAGCCCGTAGTCCTTCGACATCTCCCCGATCCGGCGCAGCACCAGCGGCAGGGCGCTGACCGGGATCGTCCCGTCAAGGCACATGTAATCGTTGATCTGCCCCATGGCCCCGAAGGCCGACTTGCGCCCCAGCCAGATCCGCCCGCTTTCCTCGGCCGACCGGCTCTCGCGCAGCTCCACCGGGTTATGCTTGCGCGCGATCTGGGTGATGACGCCCAATTGCGCGTCGATCTCCGCGTCCGATCCTTCGACTTCGACGATCAGCAGCGCCTCGCAATCGGGGTAGCCCGCGCCCGCAAATGCCTCGGTCGCGCGGATGCAGGGCCGGTCCATGAACTCGATCGCGACCGGCAGCACCCCCGCCTTGATGATGTCGGACACGCATTGCCCCGCCACTTCGTTGCTGTCATAGCCGATCAGCACGGGCCGCGCGCCTTCGGGCTTGGGCAGGATGCGCAGGGTGGCCTCGGTCACGACGCCAAGCTGCCCCTCCGACCCGCAAATCAGCCCCAAAAGATCGAGCCCCCCCGCATCCAGATGCGCGCCGCCGATCTCGACCACCGTGCCATCCATCAGCACCATGGTCACGCCCAGAAGGTTGTTCGTCGTCACCCCGTATTTCAGGCAATGCGCGCCGCCCGAATTCATCGCGATATTGCCCGCGATGGCGCAGGCCAGCTGCGACGAGGGGTCAGGAGCATAGAAGAAATCCTCTTCCTCCACCGCCCCGGTGACGCTCAGATTGGTGCGCCCCGTCTGCACCCGGATGAACCGGTTGTCATAGTCGGTTTCCAGCACCGCGTTCATGCGTGCGACACCCAGGATCACGCTGTCTGCCGTCGGCAGCGCCCCACCGGCTAGCGACGTGCCCGCCCCGCGCGGCACCACCGGCACACCTTCGTCATGGCAGATCTTCAGCACCGCCGCGACCTCCGCCGTCGTAGAGGGCAGGACCGCCGCCAAAGGCGGGCAGCGATAGGCGGTCAGGGCATCGCATTCATAGGCGCGGGTCTCTGCCGGGTCGTCGATCACCGCATCCGGCGGCAGGACCGCCCGCAAACGCGCCACGATCCGGGCCTTGCCCGACAGGACCGACGGATTGGGAACTGGCATCTCCATGGCGAACCTCGCTTGCTTTGGTAAATAAATATAACCAATTTACCCCTGTGGCAATAGATAGTGCTCAGATATAGGCTTTCAGCATGCGCTTTCTTGACCAGCTTGCCCTTTTCACCCCACTCGATGCGCTTGCCGTGGCGCTGATCTTCACTCTTTGGCTGGTGCTTGGCCGGGTGATCGAATCCGAGCGGCTCAAACGCCCGTCGGTCACGATCCTGATGATCGAGTACCGCCGCGACTGGATGCGCGAGATGGTCACCCGCGAGCCGCGCATCTTCGATGCGGCGATCCTGTCGAGCCTCAGGCAAGGCACCAATTTCCTCGCCTCCGCCTCGATGATCGCGCTTGGCGGGCTGCTGGCGCTCATTGGCAATGCCGACCGGCTGCTTGGCGTGGCCGAGGACCTGACCCTGGGCGGCACACCGACCCTGGTGGTCGAGGTCAAGCTGATGGCGACCGGCATCTTCCTGCTCTATGCCTTCCTCAAATTCGTCTGGTCGAACCGGCTCTTCGGGTATTGCGCGGTGCTGATGGCCGCCGTTCCAAACGATCCCGAAGACCCACGCACCCTGCCCCGCGCCATGCAGGCGGCCGAGGTCAATATCCGCGCTGCGTTCAACTTCAACCGCGGCCTGCGCGCGCTCTATTTCTCGCTCGGATCGCTGGCCTGGCTGCTTGGCCCGGCGGCGCTGATCGCGGGCACGGCGGTGGTCGGCTACATGATCTGGTCGCGCGAATTCGCCTCCCATTCCCGGCGCATCCTGTTGCCCCCCGCTCAGGCTGATCGCTGAGCCCTCGCGCAGATGTCATGTGACAGGAAGGCCGCTCCGGTGGCAGGCTCCGGCCATGCTCCGTCCTGCCGCCACCCTGCTGCTGCTCGCCAGCCCCGCCCTCGCCGATCCCGCCCGGATTATCAGGGCCGAGGCCGAGCAGGCCAGCACCGGCTGGCGCTTCGAGGTGACGCTGGAGCATGGCGATACCGGCTGGGACGACTACGCCGATGGCTGGCGGGTGGAACTGCCGGATGGCACCATACTGGGCACCCGCGTCCTGACACATCCCCATGTGACCGAGCAGCCCTTCACCCGGTCCCTGTCCGGTGTCGCGGTACCGGAGGGCACGGGTACCGTCCAGATCCGCGCCCGCACCAGCCAGACCGGATGGGGGGAAGAAACCTTCCCGCTCCCCCTGAACTGACCGCCCTTTCATCTTGGCAAAAATACCTCGGGGGAGTCGCCGCAGGCGACGGGGGCAGAGCCCCCCGCGATTTTTCCAAAAATCGCCCCTGGTCGACGGGCCGAAGGCGCGGCGAAACTACCGCCGTCCCTCGCGCAGCCACGCCGCCAGCATCAGTCCCGCCGCGATCAGCAGGAACAGCCAGCCGGCAATCAGCGGCGTCACCGTGATATCGGTGGTCAGGTAGGCCCCGCGCGGGGTCAGGCCGATCCAGCCGCGCCCCGCCGCGTTCCGCCCCTCGGACACGAGCCGCACATCCGGCACGCCCCCTTCCAACCGCAGCACCCCGCCGCGCATCGCACCCGCTAACGGCTCTACCGCCTCACCATTGGCCAGCGTCTCCTCGAACTCACGCGGGGCAGCGGGGCCAAGCGCGATGACCGCCTCTTCCTCGCCCTCGCGCAACCGGTAAAGCCCGGTTTCCGGTCCCGTCACTTCGCCCGTGAACCGGCCCGGCGCGGTTTCGTCCAATATTAGCTCATGCTCCGACCCGTCCGGGTAGGTCACCGTCACCGACCCGACCGCATCGCCCAGGGTCTGGCGGGTGACGAAGATCACCTGCCCGTCGGCCTCGGCCCGCAGCGCCTCTTCCTCCAGCTCGGGCTCGCCCATCATCCAATGCGCCAGCCGCCTGAGCAGTTCAAGCTGCGGCCCGCCACCTTCATAACCGCGATCCCACAGCCAGGCGTGATCCGAGGCCAGCAGCGCCACGCGCCCCTCGGCCACCCGGTCGAGCATCAGCAAGGGTCGCTCACCCGCCCCGGTCATCACCGTCTGACCGCCACCCTCGATCAGCTCGATCTGCCGCAGCCAGCGGCCCCAGGGCGCGTCGCTGTCGGGCAGGGGCGTATGCTCATCGCTCAGCCCCCGCGTCACCGGATGCCGTTCGCCAAGGGCGGACACCACCGGCAGATAGGGCTGTTCCACCACCTGCGCCGTGGGGCGGCCCGGCATGATATCGGCCAAAGGCGTTCGGTAGAGCGAGGCGGCAGAGGCAAATTCCGGCCCCGTCGCCATCAGCAGCGCCCCGCCCCGTTCCACGTATTGGCGGACATTGTCGAGATAGACCATCGGCAGGATTCCCCGCCGTTCGTATCGGTCGAAGATCACCAGGTCGAACTCGTCGATGGTTTCCAGAAACAGCTCCCGCGTGGGGAAGGCGATGAGGCTCAGTTCCGTGACCGGCACGCCATCGTTGCGATCGGGCGGGCGCAGGATGGTGAAATGCACAAGGTCCACCGCCGGATCGGATTTCAGCAGGTTGCGCCAGGTCCGTTGCCCCGGATGCGGCTGGCCGGAGACCAGCAGAACCCGAAGCCGGTCGCGCACGCCGTTGATCTGCACCACGGCGGCATTGTTGCGGTCGGTCAGCTCGCCCGGCGCTTCCGGCAGTTCGAACTGGATCACGTTCATGCCCGCATGCGGCAGCACCAGCGGCAGCTCCATATCCTGGCCAATGGGCACCATGAAGCTGCGCGGCGCGTCCCCGTCGATGGAAATCCGCAGCTCTGCCCGCGCCGGCAGGTCACCGGGCACCGCGCCCTCATCCTCGACGCGCAGGGTCATGACAAACTCTTCGTCCAGAATGGCGAAGGAGGGTGCGTTGCGGATGATCAGCCGCCGGTCCCAATCCGTCGCTTCCCCGGTGATCAGCGCATGCAGCGGCGCGGGCAGGTCGGGGGCCAGGTCGAGGTCATGGATGCGCCCGTCGGTGACCAGAATGGCCCCGGCAATGCGCGCGCGCGGCTCTTCGGCCAGCAGTTCCGACAGCGCCGCCATGACCAGCGTGCCCTGATTGTCTTCGGCATCCGCAACCCGCGCCTCGCGCAGCTCCATCCCCAGACCCGCCACCTCTCGGCGGATCTCGGCAATCGCCTCTTCACTTTGTCCCGGACGGTCGGAAATGCGTTGCGAGGCGCTTTCGTCGATCACCAGCAGCACGATATCGCTCAGCGGCTCCCGCTCTTCGTTTTGCAGCGCCGGGTTGGCCAGCGCCACCAGCAGCGCCAGCCCCGCCAACCCGCGCAGCCACCAGCCGGGCAAGCCCCGCCAGACCTGCAACGCGAGCAATGCCAGCACAGCCCCCGCCAACCCCCAGATGAGGGGCCAGGACAGCAACGGGTCAAAGAGAATGGATCCGGTCATGTCATTGCCCCAACCGTTCCAGCAGGGCCGGGACATGGACCTGATCGGATTTGTAATTGCCGCTTAGCACATGCATCACGAGGTTCACGCCGAAGCGCAGGGCAATCTCGCGCTGCCGCTCACCGGTGAAGCCGCGCCCCACCGGGAACATCGGTTGACCAGAGGGCGAGGTGGCCCAGGCCGCGGCCCAGTCATTGCCGCCGATGATGACCGGCGTCACCCCGTCATTGAGGTTGCGGAAGGGCATGCCCTCGACCTGTTCGGCATCGGGCGGCGCGGCCTCGACCCAGACATCGCGGCCCAGATGGCGGCCGGGGAAATCCTGCAGCAGATAAAACGCACGGGTCAGCACGTGGTCATCGGGGATCGGTTCCAGTGGCGGGATATCCAGCGGCTCGGCCAGGTCCCGCAGGCGGCGGCCATTGGGCGTGCCCGCCCCGAAGGCTCCGATATCGGCGTCGCGCGTGTCGAAAACGATCATGCCACCCCCGCGCAGATAGGCGTTCAGACGCGCATAGGCGGCGTCGGACGGCGTCGGCTGATCGGCACTGATCGGCCAGTAGAGCAGCGGGAAGAACACCAGCTCGTCGGTTTCCAGATCGACGCCGATTGGCGCGGCAGGTTCGACCGAGGTGCGGCTGGTCAGTGTCAGCCCCAGCCCCCAGAGACCCGCACGAGAGATCTCGTCAAGCTGCTCATCCCCGGTCAGCACATAACCTAGCGTGATCTCGGAGGTGGCGAGCAGCGCGAGGATGTCGTCATCGCTGAGCTCCTGCGCCTCCCCCGGTTGTGCCAGCAGCGCCACCAGCAGCATGGCCGCCCCCCGCGCCGCGCCGGTCAAGCGGCCCGACAGCCACAGGGCCGCGAGCGAGTCGAGCAAAAGCAGCACCAAAGCGGTCACGAGGAAATAGGGCGTCAGGTCTTCCGTCTCGACCACGCGCAGCCCCTCGACAGGCACATCCGCAGGCCAGTCGACCGGGGTCAGAACCGCGTCAGCCGCCATCACATTGCGCGCCACCCGCCGATCCGATCCGGCATAAAGCCCCGGCAGCAGCGTTGCCGACAAAGGCGCATTGGCCAGATCGGCCCCAGCCACGCCCGGCAGGGCCCCGGCATCCCGGCGCTGACCATAGGCGTCGAGCACCACATCCGGAACCCAGGTGATACCCTCCAGATCGGCGGCATCCGGGTCCACGGGACGGGTCGAAATCGCCAACCGCTCGAGCATCTGCACGAACAGGCCCGACAGCGGCAGGCTCGACCATTCCGCATTGGCCGTGACATGGAACAGCACCACCTGCCCCTGTCCCAACCGGCTGCGGGTGACAAGCGGCGTGCCGTCAGCCAGTGCCGCGATGGTACGGCTGGCCAGTTCCGGGTCGGGCTGTGCCAGCACCTGCGCGGTGACCAGAACATCCGCCGGAATCGGCAATCCGTAGAAAGGTGAGGCCTCGTCAAAGACGCGCAGCGCCTTGGGCTCCCCCCAACTCATCGCGCCGCCCACGGTGCGGCCCCCTTCGCGCAGGCGCACGGGCATCAGCGGATGGGCGCTGTCGCGGGCGAGGTCCGACCCCGCCAGACGCGGCCCGGCAAAGCGCAGCAGCATGCCGCCCCGCTCCACCCAGGCCAGCAGCTCGGAATCTTCCTCGGGCGAGAGCGTCGCCACATCGGCAAGGATGATCACATCGGGGCTGGCCAGCAGCATGTCGGGCAGCGCCACCTCCAGCAGGTCCGCCGTGGGCGCCAGCGCCTGCCGCAGGTAGTGCAGCGGCGACAGCAGTTCCTGCCCCTCCTGATCCGGGCTGCCCGCGACAAGACCCACCTGGCGGCGCTGCAACGCGTCATCGGTCAGCGTCACCGCCCCGGCGCTGCGTTCGCCCGCGATCTCGAAGCGGTTCATCCGGTTACGCAGTTCCGGCGGCAGGTCGAGCTCCATTTCGGCGCTGGTCTCACCGGCGTCGAACACCATCACGCCGCGCGCCAGTTCCCGCTCGATCCCGGCAGGGTCGAGGCCAAACCCCTGAACGGTCACCTCCCGCGCGCCCGCGCCCTCCAGCCGCTGCCCGGACAGCCGGATCGCACCATCCTCGAACCGGGGCGGGCCGAGCGCCAGCAGCGTGCGGCTGCCCTCAAAGGCGGTGACCGGCCCGGCCTGTTGCAAACGGTCCAGCAGCGCGTCGCGGCCCGCATGGTCCAGCCCGTCCGAGAACCAGAAGGTCTGGATACCGGTCTCCAACCCCTCGGCCCAGGCCAGTGCCTGCGCCATGTCGGGGGCGAAAGGAGCCGGGTCGAGATTGTCGAGCCGCGCCGCCCAGGCATTGGCCGATTGGAAGGGCATGTCGCCCTCGGGCGGCAGGTCGGTCAGCTGGACCAGCGCCACCGGGCGGCCCTCACGGCCCGCATCCTCGATCAGCGCCAGCGCCCGGTCGACCCGGGACGGCCAATCGCGGGCCGAGGCCCAGGAGCCATCCATCAACACCAGCAGCGGGCCGTCCTGATCGCTCGCCTCCTGCGGATTCAGAACCGGCCCGGCAAAGCCGATGATAGCGGCGGCGACAGCAAGAATGCGCAAGAGCAGCAGCCACCAGGGGGTTTTGTCGGACTGGCTGTCTTCGTCCCTGAGGCCGATGAGCAGCGCCACGCCGGGAAAGCGCCGCAGGATGGGCGCAGGCGGCACGGCGCGCAACAGCCACCACAGGATCGGCAGGAAAAAGAGCGTCAGCAACAGAAGCGGCGTGGCGAAGGCAACAGGTCCGATCATGACGCTGCCTGTCCCATTTGGCGCGGGGAAGCCTCTTCGAAGAGGCTTGCAAATTCCTTCGAAGGAATTTGATCCGCGATCCGTCGAACGGCTCTCTCCCGGCTGTATGGTGCGCCAGAACGCTCTTCGAAGAGCGTTTCAATGCCCTCCGAAGGGCATTCGCCACCGCTAACCGCCATCATGACGCCCCCTTTTCGAGCGCCCGGTAAAGCCACAGCAGGCTCGGCTCCGCCGCATCGCCGGTATGGTGGCAATGATAGCGCCAGCCGGTGCGCGCCGCGATCTGGCGCAGCTGGTCCTTCCGCGCTGCAAGCCGCTTCAGATAGGCCGCGCGCAGCCCGCCCGCCTTCAGCGTCTCGAACCGCAACCCGCCGCCCATGCTTTCGAAGACCGTGCGCCCATCGAACGGAAAGCTCTCCTCGTCTGGGTCCAGCAGCTGCACCAGCGCGCCCTTCACGCCCCGGTCTGCCGCCTGCCCAAGCGCCCGTTCCAGCGGCGTCAGATCACCGAGGAAGTCCGAGAAGAACACCGCCCGCGACCCGGCGGGCAGGATCTGCGGCGACGGCGCGCCATAATCCGGCGTCTCCCGCTCCTCCATCAGTGCCGCCGCCATGCGCATCAGCTGCGCCTCACCGCCGCGCGGGGGATCGGACAGATGGGTCAGCCCCACCCGTTCGCCGCCTCGAACGGCCAGGATTGCCAAAGCCATCGCCAGCGTCTGCGCGCGGCGCAGCTTGGAGGGGCGTGATTTCGCCCCCGAATACCCCATGCTCTGCCCGTCATCGACGCCGATCATCACCGATTGCGCCGCTTTCCATTCGGTCTGCCGCACGTAAAGCCCGTCCGCCCGGGCCGAACGCCGCCAGTCGATCGACCGCAGGGAATCCCCCGCTTCGGCATTGCGATACTGCCAGAACTCATCGCCCATCCCGTGCCGCTTCCGCCCGTGTTCCCCAAGCAGGATCGTCGCCGCCAGATGCTGCGCATCGGCCAGCAGCGCAGGCAGGCTACCCGCGACCGCCTCGGAACGGGACCGCAGCGTCTCGGCGGTATGAAGCGTGGGTTGGGTCAAGCGGCGGCCTCGGTGCGGGTGGCCTGTGCAGTGACCGCGTCAATCACCGCATCGAGCTCGATCCCCTCGGCCCGTGCCGCGAAACTCAAGGCCATGCGGTGCGACAGAACCGGCCGCGCCATGGCGGCCACATCCTCGGGCGAGGGCGCCAGCCTCCCGTCCAGCAGCGCCCGCGCCCGCACCGTCAACATCAGCGCCTGCGCCGCACGCGGGCCGGGGCCCCAGGCCACATGGTCGCGCACCATCGCGGGCGCGCCGGCATCCTCGGGCCGGCAGGCGCGCACCAGATCGAGGATCATCTCGACCACCGCATCGCCGACGGGCATCCGCCGCACCACTTGCTGCGCGGCCATCAGCGTGTTGGAATCGAACACCTGATGCGCCACCGTTTCCTCGGTGCCGGTGGTGGCCAGTAGAATGCCCTTCTCGGTCGCCCTATCCGGGTAATCCACGTCGATCTTCACCAAAAACCGGTCCAGCTGCGCCTCGGGCAGCGGATAGGTGCCCTCCTGTTCAATCGGGTTCTGCGTGGCCAGCACATGGAAGGGGCGCGGCAGCGGATGGTGGACGCCCGCGACGGTCACCTCCATCTCCTGCATCGCCTGCAACAGCGCCGATTGCGTCCGGGGGGAGGCGCGGTTGATCTCATCGGCCATCAGAAGCTGACAGAAGATCGGCCCCTCGATGAAACGGAACGACCGCGCCCCGTCGCCGCCGGTTTCCAGCACTTCCGACCCCAGGATATCGGCGGGCATCAGATCCGGCGTGAACTGAATGCGAGACCCGCTCAGCCCCATGACGGTGGACAGCGTATCGACCAGCAGCGTCTTGCCCATCCCCGGCAGACCCATCAGCAGCGCATGGCCGCCCGACAACATCGCGGCGAGCGACAGGTTCACCACCTCCTCCTGCCCGATGATGCGCGTGGCGATGGCGGCCTTGGCCTCGGCCAGCTTTCCCCCCAGATTTTCGATCTCTGTGACCAGCTTTTCGGGGTCAGACATGGCAATACTCCGGTGAATGGTTATGTTCTCCTAGTAAAGACAACTATTGCGGCAAGCTCAAACGGCAAAAGCAAAGACCGGACAAATGATCGTGAAAGCCACCCCCGACAGCCTGATTGCAGCGGCGAAAGCCGCCCAGAAAGACGGCAAGCACCCGCCGGTTCACCTGTGGAACCCCGATTTCTGCGGCGATCTGGACATGGAAATCCGGCGCGACGGCACCTGGTTCTACCTCGGCACCCCGATTGGCCGCTTTCCGCTGGTCAAGCTCTTTGCCTCGATCCTGAAGCTGGAAGACGGCAAATATTTCCTCGTGACGCCGGTCGAAAAGGTCGGCATCCGCGTGGTGGACGCCCCCTTCGTGGCGGTGGACATGGACGCGGCGGGCGATGGCCGTGACCAGGTCATGACCTTCACCACCAATGTGGAGGATGTGGTGGTCGCGGATTCGGATCACCCCATCCGCGTGGAGCGCGACGAGACCGGCGAACCCTCGCCCTACATCCATATCCGCGCCGGGCTGGAGGCGCTGATTGACCGCAAGACCTTCTACCGGATGATCGAGCTCGGCGAATCGCACGAGGTCGAGGGCGTGGACATGTTCGGCGTCTGGTCCTCCGGCCAGTTCTTCCCGATCATCCCGGTGGCGGAGCTGGAGGTCTGAGGCTCAGAATTCCGGAACCTGCAGCCCTTGTTCCGCCGCGTCTTCATCGGTGAACCGTCCGATGTTCAATTCGGAGCGAAAACCGGGTGTGGACATGTCTGGCGCGTTTGGAGAGCGGCTTGGGTAGCAACTGTCTCGGTTCGAATGCGGGATTTGAGTTCTTTTCGCTATGTGCTAAGGTGAAAGAAAACTGATTTAGGCAGTAGAAACTATGTTGGGTGACTATCAAAGTTTGGCACAGCTTGCTGTCGGCCTGAATGTGGGTTTTGCAGCCTTTTACGCCTATTTTGGAGACACCTACTTCTCAGAGAGAAGAATTTGTGATGGCTTGCAGAAAGGTCTAGAAACTATTAAGCTGCCTGAGACTGGAGAAAAACTAAGCAAGCACCAAGAAGCAAAAAGATATTTAGGCGATGCGGATCGAGAATTGAAGCGCGTTGGGTTGAGCGGGGTGCGTTCAAACTATTGGCCGTTTGCTATTTCGTTGTCTGCGGCGTTGCTGGCTTTCATTCTTTTAGTTGATTTTTCTAATAGTGCATCTGAAAGCCTAACACTATTGAAGTCCCTACTTCTCGGTCTCAGTTACGTTGCTGTGGTTGTATTTGCAATGCTTCCTTTGATCCGTGATCTTAAGTCAAGAAGATTGATCCGTCAAAATCTGACTTCCGCAGATGACTTGATCGCGGAGTTGATGCTAGGTAACCCAAAGTAAAAAGACGTTAAAAAGAAGTAGGTATCTAAGTGCAAATTGAACACGCTGGACATAATCATCCCGCTCTTAGGGGTCTTAATCAGTGCGGTCGTCCGATGATAAGATTTGATCTCTCTCCCGATCTTGCACTCCCCAACCAATACGTAAGTATTATACTGGCGTTGCTAAATGTCCCATCTAAGGTGGAGGCCATTGCGACCCTTAGAGATCATGGCTGGGATGTTTTCCATATGTCCGAAAGATCGTGGTTGATTGATACTCCTTGCGGTATGCGTTTTTGCTACGTGACACGAAAGCGTTGGTATCAACAAAGGCGCTTCGAAAATCAACGCCTTTCTTACGAAAACCAACGCGGTGCGATCCGCTAACCTCTACATACCGATCACCCCCTCCTTCTCTTCCCACCCCTCTGCCCCGGCCGCCCCGCCGTTGACCGGCCCGAGGCCTTCGCGGCCCCCTCCACAGCCGCGTCCACGGCGGATTGACGCGCCAAAGGGTCGTCCGAGACCACAAGGTCCACCGTTTCCAGCCGTTTGACCTCATCCCGCAGGCGGGCGGCTTCCTCGAATTCGAGGTTCTCGGCGGCCTTGCGCATCTGCTCTCGCAGGCCCTCCAGATGCGCCTCAAGATTGGCGCCGTGCAGGGGCTTGTCCACCTTGGCGGTGACGCGGGCCATGTCGACGTCGCCCTCGTAGAGGCCCGCCAGAATATCCTCGACGTTCTTCTTCACCGTCTCGGGCGTGATCCCGTGTTCCTCGTTATAGGCCATCTGCTTTTCGCGGCGGCGGTTGGTCTCGCCGATGGCGCGTTCCATGCTGCCGGTCACGCGGTCGGCATACATGATCACGCGGCCCTCGGCGTTCCTTGCGGCGCGCCCGATGGTCTGAACCAGCGAGGTTTCGGAGCGCAGGAACCCCTCCTTATCCGCGTCCAGAATGGCCACCAGCCCGCATTCGGGGATGTCGAGCCCCTCGCGCAGAAGGTTGATGCCGACCAGCACGTCGAAGGCCCCGAGCCGCAGGTCGCGCAGGATCTCGATCCGTTCGATCGTGTCAATGTCGGAATGCATGTAGCGCACCTTGATGCCCTGTTCGTGCAGGTATTCGGTCAGGTCCTCGGCCATGCGTTTCGTCAGCGTCGTGACAAGCGTGCGGAAGCCCGCCGCCGTCACCTTGCGGATTTCGTCCATAACGTCGTCGACCTGCGTGGTGACGGGGCGGATCTCGACCTCGGGGTCCAAGAGCCCCGTGGGCCGGATCACCTGTTCCGTGAAGACGCCGCCGGTCTGTTCCAGCTCCCACGCGGCGGGAGTGGCGGAGACGAAGACGGATTGCGGCCGCATCGCGTCCCATTCCTCGAATTTCAGCGGGCGGTTGTCCATGCAACTGGGCAGGCGGAAGCCATGTTCGGCCAGCGTGAACTTGCGCCGGTAGTCGCCCCGGTACATGCCGCCGATCTGGGGCACGGAGACGTGGGATTCATCGGCGAAGACGATGGCGTTGTCGGGGATGTATTCGAACAGAGTGGGGGGCGGTTCGCCCGGCGCGCGGCCCGTCAGGTAGCGCGAATAGTTCTCGATCCCGTTGCAGACGCCGGTGGCCTCCAGCATCTCCAGATCGAACCGGGTGCGCTGTTCAAGACGCTGCGCTTCCAGCAGCTTGCCCTCGTCCTCCAACTGCTTGAGCCGCAGGGTCAGCTCTGCCTTGATGCCCTTGATGGCCTGTTTCATCGTCGGTGTGGGCGTCACGTAGTGGCTGTTGGCGTAGACGCGGACCTTTTCCAGCGTGTCGGTCTTGGCCCCGGTCAGCGTGTCGAACTCGGTGATCGACTCCAGCTCCTCCCCGAAGAAGGACAGCCGCCAGCCGCGATCTTCAAGGTGAGAGGGCCAGATTTCCAGACTGTCGCCCCGCACGCGGAAGGTGCCGCGATGAAACGCCTGATCGTTGCGTTTGTATTGCTGCGCGATGAGGTCGGCCATGACCGCGCGCTGGTCGTATTCCTTCCCGACCTCGATATCCTGCGTCATCGCCGTGTAGGTCTCGGGCGAGCCGATGCCGTAGATGCAGCTGACAGAGGCCACGATGATCACGTCATCGCGCTCCAGCAAGGACCGGGTGGCGGAATGGCGCATCCGGTCGATCTGTTCGTTGATCTGGGATTCTTTTTCTATGTAGGTGTCCGAGCGCGGCACGTAGGCCTCGGGCTGGTAATAGTCGTAGTAGCTGACGAAATACTCGACCGCATTGTCGGGGAAGAAGCCCTTGAACTCCCCGTAAAGCTGTGCGGCGAGCGTCTTGTTGGGAGCCAGGATGATCGCCGGGCGCTGCGTTTCCTCGATGATCTTGGCCATGGTGAAGGTCTTGCCGCTGCCAGTGACGCCAAGCAGCACCTGATCGCGTTCGCCGCCCATCACGCCCTCGGCCAGTTCCGCGATGGCCGTGGGCTGGTCGCCTGCGGGCTGAAATGTGGTGTGCATGACGAAGCGCTTGCCTCCCTCCAGCTTGGGACGGGAGGCGGTGGCTACGGCGATGTCACGGCGGTCGGTGGTCGAATAGGGCATGCATTTATCCTTGGGTTGCCCCTTAGAATGATCTCTTTTTGTTCGCCTGCAAGGGGGCGCCTGGGAATTTCGCCGGGCGTTTTCGGTGGCGATGTCATAGCTGACATCTACTGACAGCATTCTGTCAGCAGGGTGTGTTGCGCGAAAGAAAATCGCGCGGGCGCGTACTGCGCTGAATTTTAAACGATTTCGTAAGAAATCTGCAGGAGTATTCCCTTGCTGCCCGATGTATCCCCACCTTAAGGTTGCATGGCAAGCAGCAAAACGGTTGCCGGTCGGCCTCGCACCACCCACCCCACACTCGCTCCACGAGCCCGGCCGGCAGCCTGCTTCCCCCTTCCCGCGACCAGATTGACCGTTGCATACCACACCGGGTTTCATGATAAGACGACCCCGTGACCTGCCAAGGAGTGGCCCGATGCGCGCACGAATCTATCAGCCTGCCCGGAACGCGATGCAGTCCGGCCTTGGAAAGACCAAGACCTGGGTGCTGGAATTTGCACCGGCTGAACGGCGCGAGGTCGATCCGCTGATGGGGTGGACCGGATCGGGCGACATGAACAGCCAGGTCAAGTTGCGCTTCGACAGCCTGGAGGCCGCGCAGGCCTATGCGCGGGAGCACGGGATCGAGGCCGTCGTCCTGCAGCCGCAAAAACGCAAGGCCAACATCCGCAAGGGCGGCTATGGTGAAAACTTCGCCACCAACCGCCGTCAGGTCTGGACCCACTGACAGGATGACCTGCCAAGGTCGCCTGACCGTGACGCTGGAGGACACCAGTCGCGCGGATGTGGTCGAGCTGTTGCAGATTCACGAGACACTGATGCGGAACCAGACCCCGCATGCCAGTTGCCATGTGAAATCGGTCGATGACCTGACTGGCGCAGGCACGCGGCTCTTTTCCCTGCGTGACAATGACCGGCTTCTGGCAATCGGGGCTTTGGTGGGCATCGGTCCGGGACATGAAGAGCTGAAATCCATGCATGTGCGCGACATCGCCCGGGGACGCGGTGCCGGTCAGACCTTGCTGGAGGGCATGCTTGCCGACGCCCGGTCGCGCGGGGTGCAACGGATCAGCCTTGAAACCGGGGCGGGCACAGATCACGCAGCCGCCCGGTCGCTTTACACCCGCGCAGGATTCATTCCCTGCGGCCCCTATGCAGGTTACGCAGACGATCCCCTATCCACCTTCATGACCCGCGAGATTTGACGCAGCTTGTCCCTTGCGTTCGGTGTCGCGGTCGCGCATCTAGAGCACAGCGGTCCCGTAGCTCAACTGGATAGAGCAGCTGACTTCTAATCAGCAGGTTCGGGGTTCGAGTCCTCGCGGGATCGCCATTTTCTTCGTTCTTTCAGCGGGCCGAGATCATGCGCGGCCGCATTGCCGTGAATTCCGGAAACCGGATGTCGCGTGGCGGACAGGCGGTGTGCCTCAGTCCGGCGATCCTCCCGCGAAGGCGTTGCCGTTCTGCCAGTCGCAGGGCGTGTCCTGCATTTCCAGATGCAGCCCGCTGCGGTCGCAGGGATGGGCGCGGGCGAGGTCCTCGTTGAACTCGATCCCCAGCCCCGGCCCCTCCGGCGCGTGGACAAAGCCGTTCTCCACCTTGATCGTGCCGCCGATGAGGTCCCGGTGGAAGTCGGTCTCGATCGTCTCGACCAGCAGAAGGTTCGGGCAGGTGGTGCCCAGATGGATATTCGCCGCCCATTCCACCGGCCCGGCATAGAGATGGGGCGCGATCTGCGCGCCGAAGGCTTCGGCCAGCGTGGCGATCTTCTTGCCCTCCCAGATGCCCCCGGCCCGGCCAAGCGCCGGTTGCAGGATCGTGGCCGCACCCGCGCGCAGAACATCGGCAAACTCGGCCTTGGTGGTCAGGCGTTCGCCGGTGGCGACGGGAATGCGCACAGCACGCGCGACCTCGGCCATGGCGACGTGGTTATCGGGGGGGGTCGGTTCTTCGAACCAGAGCGGGCTGTAGGGCTCCAGCGCCTGGCCGAGCCGAATGGCGCCGCCGGGGGTGAACTGGCCATGGGTGCCGAAAAGCAGGTCGGCCCGGTCGCCCACGGCCTCCCGGATTGCCTTGCAGAAGGCGACCGAGCGCGTGATGTCGGACATCGCGGGCATGTGGCCGCCGCGCATGGTGTAGGGGCCGGCGGGATCGAACTTCACCGCCGTGTAGCCGCGCGCGACGCAATCGGCCGCCGCCTCGCCCGCCATTTCGGGCGAAATCCAGAATTCCGTCGGGTGGTGATGGGCAAGCGGGTAAAGGTAGGTGTAGGCCCTGAGCCGCTCGTTCATCCTGCCGCCGATCAGGGCCCACACGGGCCGGTTCCGCGCCTTGCCGAGGATATCCCAACAGGCGATTTCCAGCCCCGCGAAGGCGCCCATGACGGTAAGGTCGGGGCGCTGCGTGAAGCCCGAGGAATAGGTGCGGCGGAAAATGCGTTCGATATTCTCGGGGCTTTCGCCCTCGAAATAGCGCCCGAACACATCCGCGATCACCGCGCGCATCGCCTCCGGCCCCACCGAGGAGGCGTAGCACTCACCATAGCCCGTGATCCCGCAGGCAGTGGTCAGCTTGGGCACGATCCAGTAGCGCCCGCCCATGCCGGGGTTGGGCGGCGCGATGACGAAGATTTCCAGATCGGCCAGTTTCATGCGGCTGCTCCCTCGGCTGTGCTTGCGCCACCCTGCCCCGCCCGGCACGGTTGGGCAAGGAGGCTCTGAAATGGATGCTATCGAGATTCGCCGCCTCGGCTTGGAAGATGCCGACCTCGTCCTGTCTGTCCGCGACGGGGTGTTCGACGGGCCGGTGCGCCCCGACCCGTTGCGACACAAGCTGACGGCACCGGGACAACTGCTGATCGGGGCGCTTGCCGATGGGGCGCTTGTCGGGATGGCCTCTGGTGCGGTTGTCCTGATGCCGGACAAGGCCCCAAGCCTCTACCTCGACGAGATCGGCGTGCACGAAGACTGGCGGCGGCGCGGGATCGGACTGGCGCTTGGGCAGTCTGTGCTGACGGAAGCCCGCGCCATGGGCTGCGAAACGATCTGGCTGGCGACCGAGGATGACAACGCCCCGGCCCGCGCGCTCTACGCCCGCCTCGGGGGGCGGGCGCAGACGGGTGTTGTGGTCTACTCCTGGGATTGACGGGTCGTCACGCCTCGCCGAGCAGGATCACGTTGCGCCGTGCGTGGCCGGTTTTGGTGTCGGCGATGGCCTCGTTGATCTGGTCGAGCGTCCAACGGTTGGAAATGAGCTCGTCCAGTTTCAGGCGGCCCTGGCTGTACATGTCCACCATCCACGGAATGTCGCGCGGCAGAACGGCATCGCCCATCTTGGAGCCTTTCATCCCCTGCCCCACGGCGGCGATGATCACCGGTTCATATTCCGCCATCGCCCCGCTGTGCGGCATCCCCACGGCATACATGGTGCCGCCGCGCGCCAGCAGGCGCAGGGATTGTTCATAGGCCGGGATCGCGCCGACGGTGACGAAGACCGCGTCGGCCATCTTGCCGCCAGTGATCCTGGCCACGGCCTTCCAGGGTTCGGACTGGGTGGCGAGAATGCCGTCTGTCGCACCGAACCCCTTGGCATCGTTTAGTTTTTCCTCGGACATGTCCATCGCGATGATGCGCGCGGCCCCGGCGATGCGTGCGCCCTGAATGGCGTTGAGCCCGACACCGCCCGCGCCGATCACCACGACATTCTGGCCGGGGCGCACCTTGGCGGTGTTCACCACCGCGCCGATGCCGGTGATCACGCCGCAGGCCAGCAGGCTTGCCACATCGGCGGGCATGTCGTCCGGCAGTGGAGCAAGCTGGCTTTGATGGACCACGGCGGCCTCGGCAAAGGCACCGCATTCCATGGCTTTCGTGACGACGGTGCCATCGGTCAGGCGAATGGCCGGGTCAACGGGCGTGTTGCCATCGCAATAGACCGGCGCGCCGGAGGCGCAGGAGCCGCAGGTGCCACAGGATTTTATGAGCGTAACCAAGACCTTGTCGCCTGGCTTGTAGGCAGTGACACCGGGGCCGACCGAGGTGATCCGGCCCGCCGCCTCGTGGCCATACACCGCCGGCAGGTCGCCGCCCCATCCGCCGTCGATGAAGGAGATATCGGAATGGCAGATGGCGACGGCATCGAGCTTGACCTCGACCTCGCCCTGCATCGGAGCCCGCAGCTCGATCTCCTCGATGGTCAGCGGCTCGCCGAAGGCGTGGCAGACGGCGGCTTTGACTTTTGTCATGTGGCGATTCCTCCCTCGCGCTTTGGGACGAGACTGCGGGGCATGGGGGCAGGGTTCAAGAGGCGAGAGCGGCAAATCGCGTGTTCCGTCGCGACATTTCCGGGGCCAAATCGGGGGGCGCCATGCGTACACCCCCCGTACACCATGCGTGCATATGAAACGC
>NZ_MNBL01000112.1 GCF_001879695.1 Nioella sediminis | reverse complement strand
ACCGCCGGCAGGTCGCCGCCCCATCCGCCGTCGATGAAGGAGATATCGGAATGGCAGATGGCGACGGCATCGAGCTTGACCTCGACCTCGCCCTGCATCGGAGCCCGCAGCTCGATCTCCTCGATGGTCAGCGGCTCGCCGAAGGCGTGGCAGACGGCGGCTTTGACTTTTGTCATGTGGCGATTCCTCCCTCGCGCTTTGGGACGAGACTGCGGGGCATGGGGGCAGGGTTCAAGAGGCGAGAGCGGCAAATCGCGTGTTCCGTCGCGACATTTCCGGGGCCAAATCGGGGGGCGCCATGCGTACACCCCCCGTACACCATGCGTGCATATGAAACGCGGTTTCGCCGCCTGCGGCGTCGACCGGGGAGCGGCCCTCGTCAAGCCCCTCCGGGGCCCTCCTCGGGCCGCGTTGCCACGGGATATCGGGGCGGGTGGTCCTGAAAGCCCGGCGGGGGCTTGGGCGGATGCGTCGGGATGCCTCCGGCAGAGGTATTTTGGCCAAGATGAAAGGGCGGGTTGCAGTTTACGGGGCGGTGTCGGAGAAGGACGTCGAAAAGGAGGCTGCAAGATGGCGCAGGTCGATATCGGGCATGTGACGCTGAATGTGGTTGAGGGGGGATATCCAAACGGGGCAGCGGTGGTCTTCGCGGGTGCGCTCGGGACCGATCTGTCGATCTGGGATGAACTCTGGTCCCTGCTGCCCGACTGCTATCGGCTGATCCGCTATGATCTGCGTGGGCATGGGGATAGCGAAGTGCCCGCCGGGCCCTATTCCATGGGATCGCTGGTGCGCGATGCGGAGGCGCTGCTGGACGCGTTGGCGGTGCGCGACGCCGTCTTTGTCGGGCTTTCGGTCGGCGGGCTGATCGCGCAGGGGCTTGCGGTGAAGCGGATGGACCAGGTGCGGGCGCTGGTGCTGTCGGGCACCGCGCCCAAGATCGGCACCAAGGCAGGCTGGCAGGACCGGATCGAGGCGGTGCAGACGGGCGGACTGGCGGCGGTCTCTGACGACCTGATGGCGCGGTGGTTCTCGCGCAGGTTTCGGGCTGCCGGGGGCGATGCCCCGATCCGCGCCATGGTCGAGCGGCAGGACCCGGAGGGCTATGCGGGTGTCTGCGCGGCGATTGCGGGAACCGACTTCATCACCCCCACAAGCGGGCTGCGTCTGCCCACTTTGGTCACCGTCGGAACCGAGGACCGGTCCACGCCGCCGGATCTGGTCCGAGACCTGGCGGACCTGGTCCCCGGATCGCGGTTCGAGCTCTTGCGTGGGGCCGGGCATCTGCCTTGCGTGGACTCTGCCCCGCTTTTCGCCGAAAAGCTAACCGGGTTCCTTACCGCCATCGGACATGGAGAGACGGCATGAGCATCAGCCCCTTCGACAGCGCGCTTTACCGTGACCTGTTCACCGACCGGGAGGTGGCGACGCTGTTCACCGACACGGCCGAGATCCGGGCCATGCTGGTGGTGGAGGGGATGCTGGCCAAGGTGCAGGGCGCGCTAGGCGTGATCCCGGCTGACAGCGCCGCGTTCATCCACCGTTCCTCGCTGGAGGTGCAGATCGACCCGGCGGGGCTGGCCGAGGCCACCGGGCAGAATGGCGTCTGCGTGCCCGCTTTGGTCGCGGCGTTCCGCAAGGAGATGGAGGCGCCCGAGCATGCGCAATACGCCCATTGGGGGGCGACGTCGCAGGACATCATCGACACCGGACTGGCCCTGCGGCTGCGGCAGGCGCTGGCACTGATCGAGACGCGGGGCGACCGGCTGGCGCAGGCTCTGGCGCGGCTGGCGAAGGCACATGCCGACACGCCGATGGTGGCGCGCACCTATGGGCAGACCGCGAACCCCACGAGCTTCGGCGCGGTGGCGGCGGGGTGGGGCTGGCCCTGGCTGGCGCATAAGGACAGGCTGTCGGCGATCAGGCCCCGGCTGCTGGTGGTCACGCTGTCGGGGGCAGCGGGAACCGGGGCGGCGCTTGGACCTAATGCCGCGGACACGCGGGCGGCCCTGGCAGAGGCGCTGAAACTGGCCGATCCGGGGCGGTCGGTTCACGCGACGCGTGACCATGTGGCGGACCTGGCGGGCTGGCTGACGCTGGTGGCGGGCAGCCTCGGCAAGATGGGCGAAGACCTGATGGCCATGGCGCAAAGCGATGTGGGCGAGATCCGGTTTGCGGGGGCGGGCGAAAGCTCCACCATGCCGCAGAAACAGAACCCGGTGGGGGCCTCGGTGCTGATTGCGCTGGCGCGCCATGTGCAGGCGCTGAACGGGGCGATGCAGGGCGCGGCGCTGCACCGGCAGCAGCGGGACGGGGCGGCGTGGTTCACCGAATGGCTGAGCCTGCCCGCGATGGTGATGGGCGTGGCAAAGGGGCTGTCCATTGCCGCCGATCTGGCCGAAACGCTGGAGCCGCAGGCGGAGGTCATGGCGGCGCGGTTGAACGATCCGCTCGGGCTGATCCATGCGGAGGCCCTGTCCTTCGCGCTGGCCGCTCACATGCCGCGACCGGAGGCGCAGGCCGTGGTAAAATCCGCCTGCAAGGAGGCCATAGCGACGGGCACACCGCTGCTGGACCTGCTGGAGGCCGCCCATCCCGGCGCGCCGCTGGCCGGTGTCACCGATCCGCTGACCGCAATGGGGACTGCCCCCGACGAGGCGCGGGCCTTTGCGCAAGCGGTGGCCGGTGACTGACCGCCTGCCGCTTTACTTCATCCTTATCACCGTGGCGCTCGATGCCATGGGGATCGGGTTGATCATGCCGGTGATGCCCGACCTGATCCGCGAGGTGCAGGGCGTGGACCTGTCCGACGCTGCGGTCTGGGGCGGGATCCTGGCGGCGGTCTTTGCGGTCATGCAATTCGTGTTTTCACCGATCCTTGGCAGCCTGTCCGACCGGTTCGGGCGGCGGCCGGTGCTGCTGATCTCGATGGGGGCGCTGGCGCTGGATTACGTGATCATGGCTCTGGCGGGCACCATCGGCTGGCTGCTGGTGGGGCGGGTGTTGGGCGGCATTACATCGGCCACCCATGCCACCGCGAATGCCTATATGGCCGACATCACCAAACCCGATGAACGCGCGGCGCGGTTCGGCCTGCTGTCTGCGGCCTTCGGGGTGGGCTTCGTGCTGGGGCCGATGTTGGGCGGGCTGCTGGCCGGGCTGGACACCCGCGCGCCCTTTTGGGTGGCGGCGGGGCTGGCGGCGGCGAATTTCGCGCTTGGGCTGGCGGTTCTTCCCGAGTCGCTGCCGCGCTGGAAGCGGCGGGCGTTTCAATGGGCGCGGGCCAATCCGCTTGGCGGGCTGATGCAGATCGGGCAGTTGCCGGGGCTGGGGTGGATGCTGCTGATGCTCTTCTTCTACACCGTCTCGGGCTATGTCTATCCGGCGATCTGGGCCTATTTCACGCAAGCCGCCTTCGGCTGGAGCACAACGGTGGTGGGGCTATCGCTGACCGCCTATGGGGTGTGCATGGTGGCGGTGCAGGCGGGGTTGGTGCGGCCCGCGATGGTGCGGCTTGGCGAGGTGCGGGTGATCCTCTGGGCGCTGGTGCTTGAGGTGGTGATGCTGGGCGCCTTTTCGGTGGTGGGCACGGGCTGGATGGTTTGGGTGCTGATCCCCTTCGCGGCCCTGGGATCCATCGCGACCCCGGCCATCACGGGCTATATGAGCCGCCGGGCGGGGGACGACCAACAAGGTGAGTTGCAGGGCGTCATGGCCTCGGTCAACGCGCTGTCGATCGTGGTGGCCCCGCTGGCGATGACGCAGGTGTTTTTCTGGTTCACCCGAGAGGGCGCGGTAGTATATTTCCCCGGCGCGCCGTTTGTACTGGCGCTGCTGCTGATGGGGGTGGCTTTGGGGCTGTTCCGGGTGGGGCTGCGGTCGGGGCAGGAGGTCTGAGGCTATGCCCCCTCCCCGAACTCCTCCAGCACCTTCGCGAACAGCTCGGCGTCCACGTTGCCGCCCGAGGCGACGGCGATCACCGCGTCGCCCTCTACCGTTTCGGGGTGAAAGAGCGCGGCGGCAAGGGCGATGGCGCCGCCGGGTTCCAGCACCAGTTTCAGCCGCGAGAAGGCCAGCGCCATGGCGCGCAGGCAGTCGCGTTCGGGGATGACCACGCCGGGACCGCAGAGCCGGTGCATGATCGGGAAGGTCAGTTCGCCCGGACTTGGCGTGATGATCGCATCGCAGAGCGAACCGGAGGTGCGGGCATTGCGTTCGATCTGGCCGGAAGCGAGCGAGCGGGTGACATCGTCGAAGGCTTCCGGCTCCACCGGTCGGGCGCGCAGGCCGGGGGCGCGGGCCTCCAGCGCCAATGCGATGCCCGAGGTCAGCCCGCCACCGCCGCAGCAGACCAGCACATCCGCCTTGGTCACGCCTTCGGCAGCCGCCTGTTCGGCGATCTCCAGCCCCACGGTGCCCTGTCCGGCGATCACATAAGGGTTGTCGAAGGGTTTGATCAGCGTGAGGCCCCGTTCCTTCGCCAACCTGTCGCCAAGGGCGTCCCGGTCCTCCGACGCGCGGTCATAGGTGATGACCTCGGCCCCCAAAGCGCGGGTGTTGTCGATCTTCAGGCGCGGCGCGTCGGCGGGCATGATGATGACGGCGGGCACCCCATGGAGCTTGGCGGCAAAGGCCACCCCCTGCGCGTGGTTGCCCGAGGAAAAGGCGATGACGCCGCGCGCGCGTGTGTCGGGGGGCAGCGCCGAGACCGCCGACCAGCCGCCGCGAAACTTGAAACTGCCGGTGTGCTGCAGCGCCTCGGGCTTGATCAGCACGCGGCGGCCCGCGATCTCGTCAAGGAAAGGCGAGGACAGAAGCGGCGTGCGCCGCGCATGGCCCTTCAGGCGGTCGGCGGCGGCCTCGATCAGCGTGATATCGGTCATGTCAGACGGTCCAGGAATTGGGAGATGACGGAAAGGCTTTCGGGTTCATCGAGAAACGGCACATGGCCCCGGTCGGCCACGTCCGCAAAGATCATGTCGGGGTGCATGTCGCACATTTTCGCCGCCGTGTCGGGGGACAGAAGATCGGAGTTTGCCCCCCGGATCAGTGCCAGCGGCAGCCCCTCCAGCGCCGCCAGAAGCGGCCAGAGATCGGGGGCGGGCTGGCCCTCGGCGGCTTTCATCTGGTCAAGCGTGGCGTCGCGCAGTTTCGGGTCATAGCGCAGCGAGAGGCTGCCATCCTCGCCCACAGCCCACACCCGGCGAATGTAATTGGCCCATGTCTCAACCGGCACATTGGGGAAGCGTTTGCCCATGCGTTTTGGGATTTCCCGCAGCGCGGTGTCAAAATCGGGGTCCGTGGGCGGCAGGCCCAGATAACCCATGATGTAGGTCAGCCCGGCGGGCTCGATCACGGGGCCGATATCGTTGAAACAGACGCCCGCCAGCCGGTCCCGCGCCGTGGCCGCCAGCGTCATCGCCACCAGCCCGCCGCGCGAGGTGCCGAGGATGGCGGCCTTGTCCAGCCCGAGGTGATCCAGCAGGCCGATCACGTCCTGGCTTTCCTGAACCACATTGTAGTGGCTGTAATCAGGGTCATAGCCCGAGGCCCCGCGGCCGCGGAAATCCATGCGGATCACGCGCGCGCGATGCGCGAAATGATCCACCACCGGTTCGAAATCATCCATGTTTCGGGTGAGGCCCGGCAGGCAGAGCAGCACGGGCCCCGCGCCCCGGTCGTCAAAGGCGAGCTTTAGCCCGTCGGCGGCGTTGAAATGCTCCATCACAGGGCCTCGGCAATCTGGGGAACGGTGGTCAGGTCCGATGCGATCCGGTCGGGCGCGTCGGGCAGCCGGTCCAGCGGCTCTCCCGCGCGGTTGACCCACAGAACCCGGAAGCCGAAGGCGCGGGCCGAGGCCGCGTCCCACCCGTTGGAGGACACGAACAGCACCTCGTCCTTGTCACAGCCGAAGCGGTCAGTCACCAGCTTGTAGACGCTGGCATCGGGCTTGAAGATGCCAACCGTTTCGACGCTGAGAATATCGTCCAGCACATCGCCCACCCCGGCGCTGTCAACGGCACCTTTCAGCATCGGGGGCGAGCCGTTGGACAGGATCGCGGTGTTCATGCCGGCGGCCTTCAGCGCAGCCAGCATCGCGGGCACCTCGGGAAAGGCCGCAAGGTTGAAATAGAGCCCGAGCAGCTTTTCGCGCAGATCGGGGTCGCCCTGCCCGGTTTTTTCCAGCGCCCAATCCAGCCCGTCCTGGGTGACCTGCCAGAAATCGGTGTGCTGGCCGGTCAGGGCCCGGATCCAGGTATATTGCAGCTGCTTGGCGCGCCAATGGGTGGACACTTCCTGCCAGACGGCGGCGAATGCCTCCTGCCCCGGTTCGGCAGCGACCGCGCGGGCGGCGGCGTTGACGTCGAAGAGCGTCCCGTAAGCGTCGAACACGCAAGTGGTGATGGTCATGGCCTGTCCCCTTTTGGCCCCCGTTGAAAGGCAGAGTTGCATAGCGGCGCGGCGGGGAAAAGCCACCCCGGCGGCTTTTCAGGATTCGCGGTTTACATCGGGGCATGGCCTGATAGCCTTGTGGCCACATCTGCGGAAGGATGGGCCGGGATCGGCGCCCACCCCGCGAAAACCCACCCCCCACACACAGGATGACTTCATGACAGAGGCCACTTCAGGCAGCAAAGTTGCGTTCCACTACACCGGCACGCTGAACGACGGCAGCGTTTTCGACAGCTCGGAAGGCCGCGATCCGCTGAGCTTCACGATGGGGGAAGGCCAGATCATCCCCGGACTGGAAGCCGCGTTCGAGGGCCTGAAAACGGGTGATGCGAAGACGGTGACCGTGCCAGCCGACCAGGCCTATGGCGACCGCGATCCGAACGCGATGCAGCAGATTCCGCGCGATCAGATCCCCGACAACATCCCGACCGAACCCGGCACCCAGTTGCAGATGCAGGCCCCGAACGGGCAGGCCATCCCCGTTGTCGTGGCCGAGGTCAGTGAAACCCATATCACGCTCGACGCCAACCACCCGCTTGCCGGGCAGGATCTGACCTTCGCGGTCGAGGTCGTTTCAGTGGACTGAAACGCATGGCGGCACCCGACGGGTGCCGCCCCTGCCCCGCCGGTCCGGCGGGGCGCAGGCCTGAAACCTCTCAGAGGTTCTCCGGCTGCATCATTCCCAGCACGTGATAGCCCCCATCGACGGTGATGATTTCGCCCGTCGTGCAAGCGCCGTAGTCGGACGCCAGATAAACGGCGGTTCCACCGATCGACTCCAGCGTGGCGTTGTCGCGCAGGGGGGCGTTGTCGCGCGCGGTGTTGAAGGTCTTGCGTGCGCCCGAAATTGCCGCCCCTGCCAGCGTCTTCATCGGGCCGGGCGAGATCGCGTTCACGCGGATCCTGTTCGGCCCCATGTCATTGGCCAGATACCGGACCGAGCTTTCCAGCGCTGCCTTGGCCACGCCCATCACATTGTAGAACGGCGTTACCCGGTTCGACCCCATATAGGTCAGGGTCAGGATCGTGCCGCCGTCGGTCATCAGCGGTTCCGCCCGCCGGGCCACGTCGATCAGCGAATAACAGGAGATCGTCAGCGAGTTGCGGAAATTGTCCCGCGTGGTGTTGATGAAGCGCCCGCCAAGTTCGTTCTTGTCGGAAAACGCAATCGCATGGACCACGAAATCGAGCTTGCCCCATCTCTCGCCGATCTGCCCGAAACAGGCATCGAGCGAGGCATCGTCGGTCACGTCCACATCGACCAGCAGATCGACGCCCAACTGATCCGCCAGCGGCTTGACCCGCTTGCCGAACGCATCGCCCTGGTAGGAAAACGCAAGCTCCGCGCCCTCGGCCCGCATGGCCTTTGCGATGCCCCATGCGATCGAGCGGTCATTGGCGACGCCCATGATCAGCCCGCGTTTGCCCTTCATCAAATCAGCCATCTGGAATTATCCGTTATATCTGGAAAGCAGCATGGAGCCGTTGGTGCCCCCGAAGCCGAAACTGTTGGTCATCACCGTGTCGAGGCCCGCGTTCTCTACGTAGTCGGTTGCGACCTCGCCGGGGTTGATCCCCTCGGCCAGGGTTTCGACATTGATCGAGGGGGTGATGAAATCGCCCTTCAGCATCAGAAGGCAGAATATCGCCTCCAACGCGCCCGCCGCGCCCTGCGCGTGGCCGGTCATTGACTTGGTGGAGCTGATCGGCGGCACGTTGCCCTCGCCGAAGACGCGGCGCACGGCGGCGACCTCGCCCACATCGCCCACAGGCGTCGAAGTGCCGTGGGCGTTGATATAGCTGACCTTGCGGCCCTCGGGCAGCGTCTGCAGCGCAAGCCGCATCGCCCGTTCACCGCCCTCGCCCGAGGGGGCCACCATGTCATGCCCGTCGGAGGTGGCTGCAAATCCGGTCACTTCCGCGTAGATCGTGGCGCCGCGCGCCAGCGCGTGGTCCAGATCCTCCAGCACCACGATGCCGCCGCCGCCGGAAATGACGAAGCCGTCGCGGCCTTCGTCGAAAGCGCGAGAGGCCTTGGTGGGGGTGTCGTTATATTTCGAGGACATCGCGCCCATGGCGTCGAAGAGGCAGGACAGCGTCCAGTCCAGTTCCTCGCCCCCACCGGCGAACATCACGTCCTGCTTGCCCATCATGATCTGTTCCGCCGCATTGCCGATGCAATGCAGGGACGTCGAACAGGCGGAGGTGATGGAATAGTTGATGCCCTTGATCTTGAAGGCCGTGGCAAGGTTGGCCGAGATCGTGGACGACATGCATTTGGGCACCGCGAAAGGCCCGATCCGCTTGGTCGCACCAGAGGACAGCACCGTCTGATGCGCGGCCAGCATGGCAGAGGTCGAGGGCCCGCCCGATCCCGCCACCAGACCGGTGCGCACGTTGCTGACATGGTCGTCGGACAATCCGGCATCGGCAATCGCCTGCGTCATGGCGATATGGGCATAGGCCGCGCCCGGCCCCATGAACCGCAGGGCGCGCTTGTCCACATGTTCCTTGGGGTCGATCTTGAGCGTGCCCGCGATCTGGCTGCGGAACCCGTGTTCGACCATCTCGGGGCTGGCTTCGATACCGGAGCGACCCGCCTTCAGGCTGGCCGTGACCTCTTCGGCATTGTTCCCGATCGACGAGACGATCCCAAGGCCCGTGACAACTACTCGGCGCATGTGGCCTCCCTTGCTTTGCTCTCATCTTAGTAGGGCATTGCCGGGGGCAGGTGCAAGGTGGCGTGTCTGTTCCCGCAATGGGTTCGACCAGGGGATCCGAAGGACAAGAAGCAAAACTTATGGGGGTGGTTGGCCAGAGCAGGAACAAGTTGGTGAGGCGTGGGGGTCGGCTCCTACCACGCGGTGATCCGGATATTTCGGAACGAGACTGAAACATTGTCCGTGTCGGCGATATTCATACCGCCAAAGAGACCATACCTGAACTGAATCTCACTTCCTTCGGCCAGGTTGGGGCGACCGCTTCCATCGACGATTACCTCGCCATCGCATTCGACCACAAGCACACCGGGCGTTTGATCCCTGAGGGATTGGCGGGGCGTTGAGTCATACTGGATGCGCACGGCGACGCTGTGCCATTCCCCAAATTCTTCGGCAGGGATGCAGGTCTGCGCCCGGAACGTGTAGCCACCGTTGTTCAGCTCGAACCCGTAGAGCATGTCGGTGCCGGTTTCGAGCTGGCCTACTGTCAGCCGTGCATTGGTGGCAGAGTAGCTGAAATCCTCCGGAATGAAGATGTCCCACTCGTATAGGCGGCGGTCTCCGGCGCTTGATGTCGCTGTTTCGTAATACTCGATCCGGTTTCTTTGCCGCCCACAATCGGAGGTCATGATTTGCAGCTCGTCAGAGAAATACTCGAAATCGCTGCACTCGCCGGGAAGAAGCCGGAAGGTTTCGCTACCGTCGGCATTGCGAACGGGAGCATCTTCACGCGGGGTGATCAGGTCGAACTCCTGGGCAGCCGCCGGGACGGACAGGAGCAGGAGTGCAACAACCGGAAAGCTGTGCCACGACGCCGCCCCATGTGCCGATCCGGTTGACCGAACACTCGCTATTCTCGTTGCGCGTTTCATAACGTATCCTCCATCTAGGGAGCGGATGACGCCCCTGCGTTTTGCCTAAGGGCCGCTGATGGGAGAGAAGGTGCAGCGGCCTGAGGCACTGGTCGGAGTAGAGAGCCTGGGGATGCGTTTCGCCAAACGAAATAGGTTGAATTCTTTTGAAATACGCCTTGGAAGCGTGACCCTGGATTGCGCTTCAGGCCGCGTTTATGACGATACCGGGACAGAGCTCGACCTGCGCTACCAATCGCGTGAAGTCCTATCCTTTCTCGCTGAGACACCAGGGCGCACGGTCACAAGAGACGCCATGATCGAGCGCATCTGGTCGGGCAGGGCCGTTTCGCCCGACAGCGTGGCACAATGTATCGCCGAAATACGCCGCGTGATTGGCGACGCGAAGAAAACCATCGTCGAAACCGTACCGCGCGAGGGATATCGGCTGGTCCCCACCCGGCAAGACGCGCCCCGCCACCGGTCGCCCGCCGAACCGCCGGTGATCGCGGTCCTGCCCTTCGATGATCTGAGCGCCGCCCCGCACAAGGGCTTTCTGAGCGATGCGGTCAGTGAGAACATCATCACGGCGCTCGCGCGCAATCCGCAATTGACGGTGATCTCTCGCAAGTCGGCCGCTCAGTTTCGCGAAACCGAACTCGGTATCGCAGACATCGCCGCGCGGCTGAGGGCCGACTTCATCGTCGAAGGCAGCCAGCAATATGACGGAGAACAGCTGCGCATCACGGTACAGCTGATCGACGGTGTGACCGAGGCGCATATCTGGGCCGAGGAAATGGATGTGCCCCTGGCGGACCTTCTGGAAACCAACAGTCGGATCAGCGCGAGGATCGCGAATGCCATTGGCTTCAGCGTTGTTGATACGGCTGAGGCCAAGATGTCGGCGGGGGATGTGAACGCACTGATGATCACGAACGCCGCGCAAAGCAGGATCATGCGCAATTTCAACCGCGAGAACCTGCTGATCAATCTGCAAGAGCAGGAAGTGGCGATCCGGGACTATCCGGACTCCGCCTGGGGGTATCTGGGCCAGGCCCTTGCCTTGCGAAACGGGCTGCGCCACGGCTGGATCGAGGGCGACGAGGCGGCGGCACGCGAACGTATGGAACGGCTGGCGCGCAAAGCCGTGGAACTGGACCCGAACAATTTCATGGCTTACCTCGCACTCGGGCGCGTGATGCTATTCAACCGGGATGTTCCCGCGGCCATTGGCGCTTTTCGAAGAGGGGCGGAGCTGAACCCGTCTTCGTCGTTGGTCCTCGTCGGTCTGGCCGATGCGTTGGTGTTCGTGGGCGAGACCGATCAGGCGCTCGACGTGATCGCGCAGGCGGAACGGATCGACCCGCTTTATGGGTTCAGTGTCGTATGGACGAAGGCCTGGGCGCTTTGGCAGGCTGGAGAGTGCCAGACCGCGCTGGAGGAATTTCTCGGGTGTCCGTCAATGCCGGTGGCTGCCTACAAGGATCTTGCGGCCATCCATCACTGCCTTGGGAACAAACAAAAGGCGGCAGATGCGATCGGCGCATATCTCGCTCAGAACCCGACCTACACGCTTACAAGGATAAGGGCGGAACACACCGGGATGTGGACGGCCCCGGGGGCGCTCGACCGCTGGCTCGCAGTCATGGAGGCCGTGGGGGTGCCCCCGGAATGACTGGTTCTCGCGCACAGAATACCGGCCATCATCCTGTGTTGTCGTGACGCTCAACCCCCGATAGCTGATCTGCCCGCTTTCAGGCTGACCGTGATCTCGACGGCGTTTTCCCGATCGACGAGACGATGACAAGGCGCGTGACAGGTCATCGGCGCATGTAGCCTCCCTTGCTTTGCAGTCGCCTCATCCGGGTATCGACGGGGGAAGGTGTACAGAGAAGAGGCGGGGGTGTTTTGCCAAGCCTGTTCCGCTGAGTGTCGAGTGGATTGATGCAGATCATGGCACAGGCCGCATTCCACGGCAGAGCATGCGGTGCATTGCGGGGCAGGCCCGCGGCTTGAGAGGAGAAAACATATGCTGCTTCCAGCTCAGATGGTGGTTCCTTTGGTACTCTTGCGCCGGCTTGTGGTCCTTTTGATCGGTCTGGTCCTTCCCTTGCAGGCCAGCGCACAGACCGCTGTGGTGGACTACTACGAGGATCTGCGCCTTAGCGGTCTTGTGACGGATCTGACCTATGGGCTGCGTCAGGAGGGCGGACAGTGGGTCACGACCTCACCCGATTGGGGAACGCCGATGCCGATCATGGTGGATGGGCCGAACGGGTATGTGCGCATCATGGATGAGGGCACGGGCGGAGGCAGTTTCGAAACCCAGATCGTGCTTTGGCGGCAAGCCGACGATCTGCCCCTAGTGGGCATTGCCGAGACCAGCTTTGACCCGGCGGCCGGGCAATCGCGGCTTCGTTTCTTTGCGCATGATCGGCATCAATGGGATGAGCTGACGGGGTATTCCTGGCCCGAAGTGACGCTGTCCGATTTCATGACATCGGACATGACAATCGGCGATCTGCGGGATCTGCGGGCGATCCGCGCTGCCGTCTATGTGGAATTGCCTCGCCAGGGTCTCCGCCCCGAAGCGCGGCTGGTCTATCCTGAGGAGGAGGTGCGGGCCGTCTGCAATGGCGAGGAGTGGTACGTGCCGGCCGATCCGGCGCCCTACCTGCGTTTTTGCGAGACCCTGGGCGCGCGGCTTTTTCACCGGATCCCCTTCGACTGGGACCCGGTGTCGGTTGTCTTCCGGCGTGGGATGCCGAGCCGTTGAACAGACCGCCGCTGGCTTTGGCGGTATTCGCTCAGCTCTCGCTCAGCGCGACCTTCATGTCCTTGACCTGATAGATCACCTCGCCATCGGCCTCGACGATGCCGTCGGCGACGCCCATGGTCAGGCGGCGGGTCTGGATAGCCTTGGTGAAATCCACCTTGTAGGTCAGCATTTTGCGGTCGGGGCGGACCATGCCGGTCAGCTTCACTTCCCCCACGCCGAGCGCATAGCCGCGCCCCTGCCAGCCGCGCCAGCCGAGGTTGAAGCCGGTCAGCTGCCACAACCCGTCAAGGCCAAGGCAGCCGGGCATGATCGGGTTGCCGGGGAAATGGCAGGAGAAGAACCACAGGTCGGGGGTGATGTCGAACTCGGCCACCACGTGGCCCTTGCCGTGCAGACCGCCATCGCCCGAGATGTCGGTGATCCGGTCCATCATCAGCATCGGCGGTTCGGGCAATTGCGCATTGCCGGGGCCGAACAGCTCTCCGCGCGCGCATTTCAGTAGATCGTCCCGATCGAAGCTCGTGGGATAGTCTGCCATGTGTCCTCGCCCCTTCCCGTCAGTCTACGGCCGTCTGTGCGGCCAAATTCGACATCCCCTAGCACCTGCACAAGTGGGGACGCAAGGTAACACCTGTTGGCCCCGCGACGGTGCGTCAACCCGAATCCGTTTGAAAACCGGTGCCCTGCGCGCCTATATTACATGTCAACACGCAAGATGAGACCCCAGATGACGCCAGAAGCTCTTGAACGCAGCACCAAATGGCTCGCCCAGGCAGACCTCCGTCCCACCCGTCAGCGCCTGTCGCTGGCGACGCTTCTCGTGGGTGACGGGCAGGACCGGCATGTGACGGCGGAAGGCCTGCATGCCGCCAGCGTCGCGGCGGGGGACAAGGTGTCTCTGGCCACGGTCTACAACACGCTGCGCGCCTTCTGCGAGGCGGGGCTGGTGCAGGAAGTCACCGTTGATGGCACCCGCAGCTATTTCGACACCCGCATGGACGATCACCCGCATTTCTATTTCGAGGAGGACGGCCAACTGGTCGACGCCGCGAAATCGGAACTGAAGATTGCCGCCCTGCCGACCCCGCCCGAAGGCTATGAGGTTGCCAAGCTCGACGTGGTGGTGCGCCTGCGCAAGGTGTGATGCCCCGACCGCGACACCCGGTTCGGACGGGAATTTCCGGGCTCTTTGCTGCTGTGTTCACTTGGGCGTTCTACGAAAGATACTGGCGTCATCGCGACTGCTTCAATGACCTTGGACGCTGTTATGACCCGGAAACACAAACGGTGATCACCGAAAGCGCGGCGTTCTGGGGCGTTTTTGCAATGGTGTTCGCCGTCGTGTTTCTGCTTCAGTTGATGCGGCGCGGCGACAGGGCCTGACCCGACGGGCTGATTTGCTCTGGCCTTTGGCCGGACATCCCTGTAACGGCCATGCCAACTCAGCTTATCTTGAAAGGCCCACTGTGATGGACCTCCGCAATATCGCGATCATCGCGCATGTCGACCATGGCAAAACCACCCTCGTTGACGAGCTTCTGAAACAGTCCGGCGCCTTCCGCGCCAACCAGGCCGTGGCCGAACGGGCCATGGATTCCAACGATCTGGAACGCGAACGCGGGATCACGATCTTCGCCAAGCCCACATCGGTTGAATGGAAAGGCACGCGGATCAACATCGTCGACACCCCCGGCCACGCCGATTTTGGCGGCGAGGTGGAGCGGATTCTCTCCATGGTCGATGGTGTGGTGCTGCTGGTCGATGCCGCCGAAGGCCCGATGCCGCAGACGAAATTCGTGACCTCCAAGGCGCTGGCGCTTGGGCTGCGGCCCATCGTGGTGCTGAACAAGGTCGACAAGCCGGATGCAGAGCCTGACCGGGCGCTGGACGAATGCTTTGACCTCTTCGCAACGCTGGACGCCAGTGAAGACCAGCTCGATTTCCCGCATCTTTATGCCTCGGGCCGGTCCGGTTGGGCGGATGCGGAGTTGGACGGTCCGCGCAAGGACCTGCATGCGCTGTTCAACCTTATCGTGAACCACGTGCCCAAGCCGAAGCAACTGGCCCATCAGGGCGAGGATTTCCGGATGCTGGCCACCACGCTCGGCTCCGATCCTTTCGTGGGTCGCCTGCTGACCGGTCGCGTCGAGTCCGGCAAGCTGAAGGTCGGTGCGACCGTGCAAGCGCTCAGCCGCATGGGTGAGAAGGTGGAACAGTTCCGCGTCACCCGCATCCAGGCGTTCCGGGGCCTGGCGCAGCAGGATATCGAGGAAGCGCAGGCCGGTGATATCGTGTCCCTTGCGGGCATGACCAAGGCCACTGTGGCCGACACCATCTGCGCACTGGCCGTGGACGAGCCTCTGGCCGCGCAGCCGATTGACCCGCCCACCATCACCGTCACCTTCGGCATCAATGACAGCCCGCTGGCGGGCCGTGACGGCAAGAAGGTGCAGTCCCGCGTCATCCGCGAGCGCCTGATGAAAGAGGCGGAATCGAACGTCGCCATCAAGGTCACGGACACGCCGGGCGGCGAGGCCTTCGAGGTTGCGGGCCGGGGCGAATTGCAGATGGGCGTCCTGATCGAGAACATGCGCCGCGAGGGGTTCGAGCTGTCGATCTCCCGCCCGCAGGTGCTGTTCCGCGAGGATGGCGACCAGAAGCTGGAGCCGATCGAGGAAGTCACCATCGACGTGGATGACGAGTATTCCGGCGCGGTGATCGAAAAGCTGACCGGCCCCCGCAAGGGCGATCTGGTCGAGATGCGCCCCGGTGGTGCGGGCAAGACCCGGATCATCGCCCATGTGCCCTCTCGCGGGCTCATTGGCTATCACGGCGAGTTCCTGACCGACACGCGCGGCTCTGGCGTTCTGAACCGGGTGTTCCACGAATGGTCCCCTTATCGCGGGCCGATTCCGGGGCGTCGTCAGGGCGTGCTGATCTCGATGGAGAATGGCACCTCCGTGGCCTATGCGCTGTGGAACCTCGAAGACCGGGGCAAGATGTTCATCGGCGCGCAGGAACCGGTCTATACCGGCATGATCATCGGTGAACACAGCCGTGACAACGATCTGGAAGTGAACCCGTTGAAGGGCAAGAAGCTGACCAACGTGCGCGCGTCCGGCACGGATGAAGCGGTTCGCCTGACCACGCCGGTCACCATGACGCTGGAACAGGCCATCGCCTATATCGACGATGACGAGCTGGTGGAGGTCACGCCGAACGCGATCCGCCTGCGCAAGCGCTATCTCGACCCGCATGAGCGCAAGCGCCAGTCCCGCGCGGCGGGGTGAATGCAAGCAAGGGGCCTGCCGATACCTGGCAGGCCCCTTATTCGTTTCGGAGCTGTGTGCGGATCAGCGGGTCAGCAGCTCGCGCAGATGGGCAATCGCAGCATCGGACAGATCCCGGTCTGCTGCGATCAGCTGGAGTTCCTCATCCGCGGCTTCCTCGGCTTCCTGGTACTCGGCGGCAGCGCTATCGGATATTCCGGCGAGCTCGTCCAGGCGGGTCTCATGCGCATCGGCGGCCTCAAACTCTGCTTCCAGCGCTTCAAGATCCTCATCATAGGTTTCTGAGCTGACATCCAGATTGTCGATATCGCCCTGGATTTCGTCCGTTGTCCGACCCGTCCATCCGTCACGCTCCGCAATATAGTCTGCGTAAGCTTCCTGCCATTCGGCGTAGGCGGACTGAACCTCGCCATAGGCTTCACGCAAAGGGACCAGCTCGCCCACACGGCTGTTGGCCGCTGCGTTCAGGAAGGCTTGTTCATTGGCATGGGCCGCATTCAGTGCACCGAGTTCCCGCGCAACCGTGCCATGGCCATTGCCACCGGCATTCCCGTTCCCCCCGGCGTTGCCATTCCCGCCAGCGTTGCCATTCCCGTTTTCACCGCCATTGCCATTCCCATTCCCACCAGCATTTCCGTTGCCTTGTGCCTCTGCGACACTTGCGGTGGAAAACGTGATGCCAACCGTGGCGACGGCAACACTAAGGGCAATCAGAGAACTGGTTACGACCATTTTCGCTGTATTCTTTTTCATTGTCAGGCTCCTTGGTCATATCGCTGCTCACATCTCTTCATGAGTTGGGCGAAGTCATGTCATTTCCAAGCCCATATTACGAGCACTGACGATGGCAGCATCGGCTTGTCGGCGGATCCTCTCTTACGAGGACGCATAGTGAGGGGGATTTCCGCCGGAGGAGTAGAACACGTGCAAGGTGGCAAGTGACCGCCGAACCGCTGCCACTGGCAGCCCGTCGATGCGAAGTTCAGGATCGTCCCCACCACTTCGAAGCGCTTTGTCCAGCACCGTTGCAAGCTCCGATGCCAGCGCCTTCGCCTCATCCTCGCGGCCTGAGAGCGACAGAAGTTCCAGTGGGCCCGCCTCGGTCAGGGCGCTGTCGGAAAGCGAAATGGACTTGGGGGCCGGCCTGAGTGGTTCAGCCAGCATCTCGGCCAGATGGGTCTTCAATCCCCGCGAGGCAATGCGCTTGGATTCCAGTTGTCTGTCGGCCACGACAGAAAGGATTTGTCTCGCGGCATCCTCGTTGCCCGTAAGGGCATGAAGCCGCGCAGCGCAAAGCATAAGGCCGGGGCTGTCGTCCGCGTTCTCGCCAATCACCTCAGAGACCGCGTCGACCCGTCCGGCATCCATCAGGGCGGAGGCCAGGTCTCGGCGCAGCATCGGCTCGGTTACCGGTTCATTGCGGGGCGACACGAGGCAAGCGCCGCCTTTCACTTGATTCAGTGCTTCCTGCAACGTCGGGATGTCGGCAGCAGGCAAGTCAATCACCTCGCGCCGAACTGGTGCCCTCTCTTCCCTCTGCCTGTCCTGCGTTTGGGCGCGGCGGCGTTTTTCGCGCCGGTTCCGCCAGAGGATCGACAGCAGCATGACCGGCACGATGGCGATCTTGAGGATCATCAGCAAATTGTCTTGCGAGAGGCCGGTCATCGGGGCGGGTGCGGATCTCAGGCCGGTTGAGCGGCGGCGAAGAACCGGTCTGCCGGGATTGCCCCCGCAAGTTTTCCCGCCGCGCACCATTCGCGTTCCACGGCGGTGGCCGAGACCAGAACGACCCCGTCGGCGGGCAGACCCCGCTCGCGGACCATCCCTTGAATCCGGTCGCGCATGGCCGACCAGCTTTCGGTGAAGCGCGGTGCGGGGGCGGCATGGTCCAGCAGGCCGGGATTGGCAGAGAGCAGGGCGTCAGGATGCGCGGGCGCATAGATGGCGGCCAGCCGGTCCGCTGCGCCCTCCAGCCCCTCCAGCCGCTCTGTCACATGGTCCGGCAAGATGAGCCGCCTTGGCGTCATTTCCAGCGCGTTGCCCGAAAACAGGAAGGCCACCACGTCATGGCCCGACGCCGCACGAATCGAGGCATAGGTCGTGTAGTCGATCCCCAAACGCTTGGCGCGGGCGACGCGGACACGGACGATTTCAATGGGCAGGGTCTTCAGCAGCGATTTGCGCGCCTTGCCCCAGGCCAGTTTGCGAAAGCCGAAGCCCGCCTCAATCGACGGTCCGCCGTTATGTCCGATACCGCTCATCGCATGGTCTCCTCTTCATCCAGCCAAGCGACGGACCTGCGTGCATCGCGCAGCACCTCGCATTCGCTGGCAAATTCATCCGCCGCATAAAACACCACGCGCCAGCCATGCGAGTCTTCGGGGTCGCGGCGGCATTCCAGCCAAATGTGGCGTTCCGGGCCGATCTGCACAAGATCGAGGCAGCGCAGCCCGGTCTGATCGTTGATTGATCGGGTGACGACCCGGCTCACGCCCAGTCCTGCAAGCGCGCGACGTAGCGGGCCAGCGTGTCGATTTCCAGATTGACCTTGTCGCCGACCTTGGCATCGCCCCAGGTGGTGACCTGCTGCGTGTGCGGGATGATGTTGACGCCGAAATCGCAGCCATCGACCTCGTTCACCGTCAGCGAGGTGCCATTGAGCGCCACCGACCCCTTGGGCGCGATGAATTTCGCCAGCGCCTCGGGTGCGCGGAAGGTGAAGCGGGTGCTTTCGCCCTCGTCCACCATGGCGACGATCTCGGCCATGCCATCCACATGGCCCGACACGATATGCCCGCCAAGCTCATCCCCCACTTTCAGCGCCCGTTCCAGGTTGAGCCGCCTACCCTCCGCCCAGGTCTGGATCGTGGTGACCGAGACGCTTTCGGCAGAGATGTCCACGTCGAACCAGCCCTCGCCCAAAGCCACGGCCGTCAGGCAGACCCCGTCGCAGGCAATCGACGCGCCGATGTCGATGGTTGCGGTGTCATAGCTGGTAGCGATCCGCGCATGAAGGTCGCCGCGCTGCTCCAGCCGCTGGACGGTGCCGATATCGGTGATGATGCCTGTGAACATGAGGGCGCCTTTCGCATTGCTCCCCCTGACCTAGCCGCCCTGTCCGCATCCGACAAGTCCCCGATAACGGTCATATTAACGGCACAAACCGGCCCTCATGACGCCCATGACAGGTGCAATCCTGCGCCACAAAGGTTACCAGTTCTTATGTTTACGAGGTCCCCCGTGCCCGCAAAGGCCATCCACACCAGATCCTTCCTGTTTCTTCAGGGGCCGCATGGCCCGTTCTTTCACCGCCTCGGCAAGATGTTGCGTGCAGCGGGGGCAGAGGTCTGGCGGGTGGGCTTCAACCAGGGTGACAGCGCCTTCTGGCATCACCGCCCCAGCTATATCGCCTATACCGGGCGGCCAGAGGATTGGCCCGACCGGCTGGCGCAGCTGCTGGACGACAAACGGACCACCGATATCGTGCTCTATGGCGACACGCGGCCCATCCACGCGGCGGCGGTCGAGGCGGCGAAGGCGCGCGGGATCACCGTGCATGTCTTCGAAGAGGGTTATCTGCGCCCCTATTGGGTGACCTATGAACGCGGCGGGTCAAACGGACATTCGCGGCTGATGCAGACACCCGTTCCGCAGATGCAGGAGGCCCTGAAAAACCTGGACCTCGACCTGCCCGACGCGCCCGCCAGATGGGGCGACATGCGTCAGCACATCTTTTACGGGGCGCTCTACCACTGGTTCGTGATGTTCCTGAATGTCCGCTATCGCAACTTCCGCCCCCACCGGAATATCACCGTGGCGCGGGAACTCAGGCTCTACCTGCGCCGGATCGCGCTGATGCCCGCCTATGCACTGAACCGCATGTATGCAACGTGGAAGATCAAGACCGGCGGCTTTCCCTATCATATTGCCCTGCTGCAACTGGAACATGACGCGAGTTTCCAGAACCATGGCCCGTTCGCCAGCATGACAGAGTTTCTGGAAATGCTGATCGAGGGCTTCGCCAAAGGCGCGCCGCAGCATCATCACCTTGTCCTGAAGGCGCACCCGCTGGAAGATGGACGCGCGCCCATCCGGCGCACCATTGCGCGGGTGGCTCGGCAGCACGGCATTTCTGGCCGGGTCCATTACGTGCGGGGCGGCAAGCTGGCGGGGTTGCTGAACGACGCGCGCAGCGCCGTCACCGTCAATTCGACCGCCGCGCAACAGGCGCTGTGGCGGGGCCTGCCGCTGAAAGCCTTTGGAACGGCGGTCTATCTGAAACCGGAATTCGTTTCGACGCAGCCCCTGGATGAGTTCTTTCAGCGTCCGACCCGGCCCGACAGCAAGGCTTATCGCGACTATCGGCACTACCTGCTGGAGACCTCTCAGATCACCGGCAGCTTCTATTCGGCACGCGGACGACGGCAATTGCTGCGTCAGGTGGTCGATATGATGCTGTCGCCAGAGGACCCCTATGACTCGTTGGAGGCGGGCCGCCCTGCACCTCGGCAACACCTGCGCGTCGTTAACTAATGAAAACTGGCCATGGCGACAGAAATTCGCTAATGTGGCAAAAAATATAAACGAGGCAGTACAGGCAATAAGGAGCCAATCCGTGAAATTTATGGCTTCCCGAGGGGCGCGGTTTGTCGCCCTCTTGGTGGTTGTGTCGCTGGTGGCCACATGTGGCCTGCCGCGATCCGGCCCCAACAGACGCGAGCTGTTCGCAGGATCCGTGCAGCGAGAGGGCGATGCCTTCGTCGTTTCCGTCAATGACCGCGTGTTGCGTGCCACGGCCCTGGTCGAGGCGCTTGGCTTTTCGTCGGACTTCATCAATGCGGGCCAGCTTGGCTCTGACACGATCCGTCCGGGCGACACGCTGTCCCTGTCGATCTGGGAAAACGTCACCGATCCGCTTCTGGGGCCGCAGGGTACGCCCTCGACGGTGCTCGATGAAATCCAGGTCGATGGCGCGGGCTTCATCTTCATCCCCTATGCGGGCCGCGTGCGGGCCGCGGGCAACACGCCCGACCAACTGCGCCAGATCCTGACCCGCAGCCTGGATGAACAGACCCCCGATCCGCAGATCATCGTGCGCCGGGTGGCAGGCAATGGCGCGACCGTTTCGGTGGCAGGCGTGGTCGGCGGTCAGGGCATCTACCCGATCGACCGGCCTACCCGCACCCTGTCGGCCATGCTGGCCGCGGCTGGCGGCGTCACGGTCGAACCCGAGATCGCCCGCGTGACCGTGGTGCGCGGCGACCATACCGGGACGATCTGGTTCAACGACCTCTACGCCAATCCCGAACTGGATATCGCCCTGCGCGCAGGTGACCGGATCCTTGTCGAAGAAGACACGCGATCCTTCACGGCGCTTGGCGCGACCAATGCCCAGACCCGCGTGCCCTTCGATACGCAGACCATCTCGGCCATCGAGGCGATTGCCACCGTGGGCGGGCTGAACCCCAACCTGGCGGATCCCACCGGCGTCTTCATCCTGCGCAACGAGCCAGAGGCAATCTCGCGGCAGGTTCTGGGCCGCAACGATATCAGCGGCACACAGCGGATGATCTACGTGCTCGACCTGACCGAACCCAATGGCATGTTCCAGGCGCGGGATTTCGTGATCCGCGATCAGGACACGCTCTATGTGACGGTCGCACCGTTCGCCCAGTGGAACCAGGTGATCGGCGCGCTGACCGGCACGCTTGCCACCGCCGGTTCGATCAGCAGCCTGGCCGAATAAGGCCCCGCATGACGGGCCACGCCCAAGATACGCCCGCCGGAGCCGCAAAGCCCCGGCGGGCGTTCTATGTCACCGGCGGGTTTCTGACCAATCGCCGGGTGCGCCGCATTCTGGAACTTGCAGGCCATGACCTGACGCTTGGCAAGCCGAGGACGGGCGAAGATGTGCTGGTCTGGGGCCACAGCCCCTATGCGGCGCGCGGCGAGAAAGCCGCCGAGGCGACCGGCGCGCATGTGGTGCGGGTCGAGGATGCCTTCCTGCGGTCGCTTCATCCCGGCCGGTCCGGGGAGCCACCGCTTGGCCTGACCATCGACCGGCGCGGCGCGTGGTTCGACAGCCGCCAACCCTCCGATCTGGAGCATCTGCTGGCCACCCATCCGCTGGATGACACGGCGCTGCTCAACCGGGCGCGGGATGCCATCGCACGGATGCGGGAAAACCACCTGACCAAATACGCCGCTGTCGATCCCACACTCGCCGCACCGCCACCCGGCTACGTGCTGGTCATCGACCAGACGAAAGGCGATGCCTCGATCCGGCTTGGCGGCGCATCGGAGCGGACATTCCGCGAGATGCTGGTGCTGGCGCAGGAGGAAAACCCCGGCGCGCGCATCGTCATCAAGACCCATCCCGAAACGACGGGTGGCCACCGCCCCGGCCATTACGGCGACAATGACACGAACGACCGGATCAGCCTGTGCACCGATCCGGTCAGCCCCTGGGTGCTGATGGAGGGCGCGACGGCGGTCTATACCGTGTCCTCGCAACTGGGCTTTGAGGCGATCCTTGCCGGCCACAAACCGCAGGTCCTCGGCCAGCCCTTCTATGCTGGCTGGGGCCTGACCGGGGACCGCAACCCGGTGGCCCGCCGCAAACGCCGCCTGACGCGGGCGCAATTGGTGGCCGGGGCGCTGATCCTCTACCCGCGCTGGTACGATCCCTATCGCGACCGTCTTTGCGGGCTGGAGGATGTTCTGGCGACGCTGGAGGCCGAGGCCCGCGCCTGGCGGCAGGACCGGCGCGGCCATGTCGCCTGCGGGATGCGCGCCTGGAAGCGCGGACCGCTGCAAAAGATGTTCGCCGCGTCCGGCCCCACCCTGCGCTTTGCCGAGACGCCGGGAGGGGCCGTGCAGCACGGCCGCCCGGTACTGGTCTGGGCCGGGAAGGAAACGGACGCGCTGCGCGAGGCCTGCGACCGGGCCGCCCTGCCGCTGACACGGGTCGAGGACGGGTTCCTCAGATCGCGCGGGCTGGGGGCGGAGCTTGTCCCGCCGCTCAGCCTCGTTACCGACGATCTGGGCATCTACTACGACCCCACCCGCGTCAGCCGTCTGGAGCAGCTGATCACCGAGGCGGCCAGCCTGCCCCCCGAACGGTTGCAAAGGGCCGAAAGGCTGGTGGCGGCCCTGGTGGCCACGGGGGTCGGAAAATACAACCTTGGCGGCGCAACGGGGCTGCCCGACAGCGGCGGGCGGGAAATCGTTTTGGTTCCGGGGCAGGTTGAAGACGACGCCTCGATCCGGCTCGGCGCCGGTGAGGTGCGGAGCAACCTCGCGCTCCTGCGCGCGGCGCGGGCGCGCTACCCGGACGCCTTCCTGGTCTACAAGCCGCATCCCGATGTGGAAGCCGGGCTGCGCAGCGGGCGGATCGACGCGCAAACCCTGGCCGGTCTTGCCGACCACGTGGCGGACCGCGCCGATCCCATGGCGCTGCTCGCCGGGGCCGACAGGGTGATGACGATGACGTCCCTGATGGGGTTCGAGGCGCTGTTGCGCGGGGTTCCGGTCAGCGTGACGGGCGCGCCCTTCTATGCCGGGTGGGGATTGACCGAGGATCTGGGCCCGGTGCCGGCACGGCGCCATGCACGGCCCCCGCTCGCGGCCTTGGCCCATGCCGTGCTGATCGCCTACCCGCGCTACCATGACCCGGTGACCGGACGGCCCTGCCCAGTGGAGGTGGTGGTGGAGCGGCTCGCCTCGGGGCAGATCCCCGCTCCCGCGATCCGGCTCCGGGCGCTGGCAAAGCTTCAGGGCTGGTTTGCCGGCCATGCGTGGCTCTGGCGGCGCTGACATTCTGGGCGCACGAATTTTCTTCGAAGAAAATTCCGCCCTGGGACCGGACAGTCTGGGCTTTTCAATCCGACCCGATCGGAAAATCGTGGAGAGG